>DASRRU010000115.1:0-17672 GCA_035656795.1 Phenylobacterium sp.
CAGGTGCCGCCGTTCCGCATCTTCCTGGTGGTCTTGCTGCTGGTGTTCTTCGCCGGCTCCATCGACGTCGCGCGCGGCCACCAGAACTTCAGGCTCGTCCGCCCCGACAGCCCGGAAGTCGCGAACATCATGTCGCCTGAGATCCAGAAACAGATGGACGTGCGGGTGGGCGACGCCAAGACCACAGCCTGGCTGAAGGAACGGCTGCTGTTCTCGCTGAACCACCAGGACGCCTTCTTCCGCTCGGTGGCGGAATGGTCGCAGCGGTTCGCCTTCCTGATGCTGCCGATCGCGGCCCTGATCCTCACGGTGTTGTTCGTCTTCAAGAAAGGCGTCTACGTCTTCGACCACCTGATTTTCGCCATGCATTCCCTGTCGTTCCAGGGCCTGCTGCTGAGCGCGGTCTTCCTGGCGGGCGCGTTCGGCCAGAGCTCAGGCGGCTGGCTGTTGCTGGCTTCACCGGTCCACCTGTTCGTGCATATGCGCGGAACCTATGGGATCAGCACGTTCGGGACCCTGATTCGCATGGGCCTGTTGTTCGTCGGCTCCTCTATCGCCTTTGGCCTGCTGATCGGCGGGCTGGTGGTCGTCGGCCTCGCCACCGCGCATTGAGGGCGGAAAAACCATGTTCAACTCCGTCCTGGTCGCCAACCGCGGCGAGATCGCCCGCCGCGTCTTCGCCACCGCCCGCCGCATGGGCCTGGAGACCGTCGCGGTCTATTCCGAGGCGGACGCCGCCGCCGCCCACGTGGCCGACGCCGACCGCGCCGTGCTGATCGGCCCGGCCGCGGCGCGTGAAAGCTATCTGGTTCCCGAGAAGATCATCGCCGCCGCCAGGGCCACGGGCGCCGAGGCCATCCATCCGGGCTACGGCTTCCTCTCCGAGAACGCCGACTTCGCCGACGCGGTGACCGCCGCCGGCCTGATCTGGATCGGACCGCCGAGTTCGGCGATCCGCGCCATGGGCCTGAAGGACGCCGCCAAGGCGCTGATGGCGAAGGCCGGCGTGCCGGTGACGCCGGGCTATCTGGGCGAGGACCAGGCCGAGGCGGCGCTGGCCCGGGAAGCCGCGCGCATCGGCTATCCCGTCCTGATCAAGGCGGTGGCCGGCGGCGGCGGCAAGGGCATGCGCCGGGTCGACGACGCCGCCGGCTTCGAAGCCGCCCTGGGCGCCGCGCGGCGCGAGGCCAAGTCAGCCTTCGGCGACGACCGGGTGCTGCTGGAGACCTATGTCACCCGCCCGCGCCACATCGAGGTGCAGGTGTTCGGCGACAGCCACGGCAATGTCGTGCACCTGTACGAGCGCGACTGCTCGCTGCAGCGGCGCCACCAGAAGGTGATCGAGGAGGCGCCGGCGCCGGGCATGGACGCGGCGACCCGCGAAGCGGTCACGTCCGCCGCCGTGAAAGCCGCCAAGGCGGTGAACTATGTGGGCGCCGGCACCGTCGAGTTCATCGCCGACGCCTCGGCCGGCCTGCGCCCCGACCGCATCTGGTTCATGGAGATGAACACCCGTCTGCAGGTGGAGCACCCGGTCACCGAGATGGTCACCGGCCTGGACTTGGTGGAATGGCAGCTTCGTGTCGCGGCCGGAGAGCCCCTGCCGCTGAAGCAACAGGAGATCGGCCTGGCCGGCCACGCCGTCGAGGCCCGGCTCTATGCCGAGAGCCCGGCCAGCGGCTTCCTGCCCTCGACCGGGGTGCTGGAGCACTTCCAGCTACCGCCCTCAGTGCGCGCCGACACCGGCGTCGAGGAGGGCGGCGAGGTGACCCCCTTCTACGACCCGATGATCGCCAAGCTGATCGCTCACGCCGAGACCCGTGAACAGGCGCTCAGCGAACTGGCCGGGGCCTGCGACGCCGTCGAGGTCTGGCCGGTGAAGACCAACGCCGGCTTCCTGGCCCGCTGCCTGGAGGCGCCCGACTTCATCGCCGGCGACGTCGACACCAGCTTCATCGAGCGCAACCTCGCCGAACTGACCGCCGCGCCCGAGCCCTCGCCCGCCGCCCTGGCCGCCGCCGCCCAGGCCGCCATGGTGGTCGATGAGACCCTGGCGCCCGATCCCTCGCCCTGGCGCGACCTGACCGGCTTCCGGTTGAACGCACCGCCGCAGACCACCGTGCGCCTGTTCCGGCTCGGCCAGCCGGTAATGGCCGAGGCCTCGGAGCGGGCAGCCGCCCGCTCGGTCCTGCTCACCGATGAGGACGAGATCGTGGTCTTCGAGGCTGGCGAGGCCTTCATATTCGCCAGCCACCCGCCCACCGCCGACGAGGCCGGGGCGGCCGCCGACGGCCAGATCCGCTCGCCCATGCCCGGCAAGGTCACCGGCCTCTCCGTCAAGCCCGGCGACACGGTGACCAAGGGCCAGGGCCTGCTCACCCTGGAAGCCATGAAGATGGAGCACGCGCTCACCGCCCCCTTCGACGGGACGGTGGAGGAGGTCTCGGTGAGCCTCGGCGCTCAGGTCAGCGAGGGCGCGGTGTTGGCGAAGCTGGTCGCCGCCTAGCTAAACCGATCCCGGTTCATCCCGGCGAAAGCCGGGATCCAAGCGGCGTCGCCGGTTGAGCACAAGGTTGAGCGCGGGCTCCGTATGGGTCCCGGCTTTCGCCGGGACGATCGGAGAATGGTCAGTCCCGCTGTAGCAACGCCACCGTGCCCTGCCCGCCATCCGCACAGATGCTGACCACACCCCACGACCCCGACGGCATGGCGTAGAGTTCCTTGATCCCCTGGCTCAGGATCCGTGCGCCGGTGGCCCCGAACGGGTGGCCGATGGCGGTGGAGCCGCCGTTAGGGTTCAGCCGGTCCATGGGAAATTTGCCGAGCCTGGCGGTGACCTTGGCCTTGTCCTTCAGAAACGCGGGGTCCTGGATCGCCTTGATGTGGGTCGCGACCTGGGCGGCGAAGGCCTCGTGCAGCTCCCAGAGCGCCACGTCGCCGAGCGTCAGGCCGTTGCGGGCCAGGAGCCGCGGGATCGAATAGGCCGGCGCCATCAGAAGGTACTCGTCGAACAGGTTGATGGCGTTGGCCTCGTAGTCCATCAGCCGGACCCGCGGGACCTCCGGCGGCAGCCGCTCCAGCCCCTTGGCCGTGGCCACCCACATGGCCGCCGCTCCGTCGGTGAGCGGGCTGGAATTGCCGGCGGTGAGCGTACCGGCCCCGTTGGTGCGGTCGAAGGCGGGCTTGAGCTTACCGAGCGCCTCCAGGCTGGCAGCCGGCCGGATGATGCTATCGCGACCGACCTCCTCCAGGCGCAACACCAGATCGTCGAAGAAGCCGTTGGCCCAGCCGGCGGCGGCGTTCTGGTGGCTGGCCAGCGCCAGTTCGTCCTGTTCGGCGCGGCTGATGTTCCAGCCCTTGGCCATCTCCTCGGTGTGTTCGCCCATCGACTTGCCGGTCGCCCGGTTCTTGATCTGCGGAATGAACAGGCGGGCGTCGCTCAGCTTGCTCTGGCGGATCGCCGCCCAGCGGCCGGCCAGATCGCGCGCCTCCATGAAGCGGCGCAGGTCATCCGACAGCGGCTGCGACAGGCCGATCTGGATGCGGCTCATGGCCTCCGCGCCGCCCACCAGGGCCAGGCTGCGGCCCGCGGCGTCGTCGAGCATGCCCGCGGCCTGGAAGGCGCCCATCATGCTGGTCGAGCAGGCCATGACGGTGGACGAGGCCGGGATCGACGGATCGCCGCCCGCCGCGATCAGCGCCTCGCGGCCCAGGTTGCTCATGGTCAGGTTGGGGATCACCGCGCCCCAGTTCATCAGGTCCGGCCGCCCCCCTTTCGCCAGCATGGCCTTGACCACCGGGATGGAGAGGTCGAGAGCGTCCTTCTTCGCCAGCGCTCCGCCAGCCTTCGTGAAGGGCGTTCGCACCCCCGCCGCCAGCCAGATGTCGGGTTTGCCGCCGCCTTGAGATTTCGCCGCCGCTCTGGCCATGATGCGCTCCTGACTGGGCCCTCAAGATGGGCGCGCCAGCTCCGCTTAGGAAGCCACCACGCCCGCATCGTGCAGCCGAGCGATCTCGCCTGACGAGATCCCCAGCACCTCAGCCAACACCTGGTCCGTATGCTGGCCAAGGCGGGGCGCCGGGGCGACCGGGCCGCGCGCATCCTGCGGGATCGTCGCCATGGCGCCGGGCGCGGGATAGCTGAGGCCGCTGGGGTGGCGGATCGTCTGGAAGGCGGGGTTGTCCTTGTAGAGCCGCGGATCGTTCAGCGCGGCCTCCAGCGGCTGGTAGGCGCCCCAGGTGACGCCGCCGGCGTCGAAGGCCGGCGCCAGGTCCGCGGCCGTGCGCTGGGCGAAGGCCGCCTCGAACAGGGGATAGAGCCGTGCGCGATGAGTGAAGCGCAGACCTTCATCGGTGGCGAACGAGACGCCAAGCTCGGCTTCCAGAGCGGCGACCGGCGCGCTCAGGCCCAGGGCTTCCAGAGCCTTCGACCACTGCTTCGGCGTGATCGCCAGCAGCATCAGGGTCTGGCCATCACGGGTGCGGAAGTCGCGGCCGAAGGCGCCGAAGATGTCGTTGCCCATCCGCGGCCGCTGGCGGCCTGCGAGCCCGGTCTCGGCAGTGAAGCCGAGGTTGGCCATGGTCGCGGCTCCGATGTCGGACAGCGGGCAACGGATCTCGCGCCCCTGCCCGCCGCGCATCCGGGCCAGCAGGGCCGAGACCAGGGAGAAGGCGCAGTAGGCGCCGGTCAACAGGTCCCAGGCGGCCAGCACATGGTTCACCGGCCGCGAATCGTCCGCCGGACCGGTCATCTGTGGCAGGCCCAGCGCGGCGTTGATCGTGTAGTCCATGCCCTGAGAGCCGTCAGCCCAGCCCATGACGCGAACGCAGACCAGGTCCTCGCGCAGCGCCTTCAGGGTCTCATAGGAAAGGAACCCGTCCACCGGAAAATTGGTGACGAAGAGGCCAGCATCGGGCCCCGGCGCCGTCGCCAGCCGCTGGGCGATCTCCCGCCCGGCGGGGCTCGAGAGGTTCAGGGCGACCGACTTCTTGCCCTTGTTCAGCCCCTCCCAGTATAGGCTCGACCCGTTCTCGGCCAAGGGCCAGCGCCGGAAGTCCGGGCCGCCGCCGATCTGGTCGAAGCGGATCACCTCGGCGCCCATCTGCGCCAGATAGAGCCCGCACGTGGGCGCGGCTACGAACGCCGAGCCCTCCACCACGCGCAGCCCCTTGAGGAGGTCGTACATCTCTCACTCCGCTCATCCCGGCGAAAGCCGGGATCCAAGCTGAGTCAGCAAGAGGCCCGCCGCCGTCGCAAAAATACCTGCGCCGCTTGGATCCCGGCTTGCGCCGGGGATGGCGGTGTCTAGGCGATCAGATCCCCGACTTCCTTGACCTCTTCCGACGTCAGCGCCCATCCGGAGGTCGCCGCGTTTGTCTTCACCTGCTCCGGGCTGGTGGCGCCCGCGATCACGGAGGAGACCACGTCGTGGCCGAGCAGCCAGGCGAAGGCCAGCTCCAGGAGGGTGTGGCCACGCTCGGCGGCCCAGGCCTCGAGCTTCTCGACCTTGTCGAAGTTCTTGTCGTTCATGGCGGCCTGGCCGCGGGCGCCCCAGGCGGCCAGGCGCGAGCCCTCGGGCGCCGCCTCGCCGCGCTTGTACTTGCCGCTGAGCAGGCCTGAGGCCAGCGGGAAGAACGGCAGGAAGCCCAGGCCGAAATGTTCGCAGGCCGGCAGCACCTCGAACTCGACCTTCCGCTCCAGCAGCGAATAGAGGTTCTGGGCGCAGACGAAGCGCGTGGCCCCGGCTCCGGTCCAGTCCGCATCCGCGATCTGCCAACCCGTGAAGTTGGAGTTGCCGATGTAACGGACCTTGCCCTGGGTCACGAGGTCATCGAGGGCCCGCAGGGTCTCATCGATCGGGGTGTCGGGGTCGGGCTGGTGGAACTGGTAGAGGTCGATCCAGTCAGTGCCGAGCCGGGTCAGGCTGTCCTCCACCGCGCGCATGATCCAGCGCCGCGAGCCGCCCTTCTTGCGGTCGTCGTCCCCGATCCGCATGCCGAACTTGGTGGCCAGCACAATGTCGCCGCGCCGCTTTCCCAGCGCCTTGCCGAGGAATTCTTCCGACTTGGTCCCGCCGTAGATGTCGGCGGTGTCGAAGAAGGTGATGCCGGCGTCCAGCGCTGCGTCGACGACGCCCTGAGTCGCCTTCGCGTCGATGCGCATGCCGAAGTTGTTGCAGCCCAATCCGACCTCGCTGACCTTCAGGCCCGAGGTCCCCAACCGGCGCAGCTTCATCGTCGTTCTCCGCAGAAATCCGAAAGGTCTGTGGCGTCCGCCTGCGGCCCTTCCGCGCGGCGCGCCGGGAGCCTAGCCGCATACTTCCCCCAGGCAAGGGCGATCAGGGGCCGCGTCTACGGCCAAGCTTCTTCATGGTTCATCATGCTTGACGGTCTATTCACTGCGTTTGTTCGGGATATCGCAAGCCTCCACACCCTAAGGTCACGATCTCAAACGAGTTTTTTGGCGGACGGATTTCCATGCGCGTCGTCACCCTTGTCAGCCTCGGAGGCTGCGCCCTGTTCGGCCTCGCCGCCCTGGTGGTTGCGAAGACTATGATTCCCAACCCGGCGGCCGTGAAGGTCGTCGCAGCCCCGGCCGCGGGCGTGCCGGTGGTCGTGGCCAAGGGCCCGCTGAAGTTCGGCGACAAGCTGGACGCCACCAAGATTGAGGTTCTCAGCTTCCCGTCCAACGCCGTGCCGGACGGTGCGTTCACCACGACCGCCCAGGTGCTGTCCCAGGACGGCGGCGGTCCGCCGGTGGCGCTGACGCCCATCGCCGCCCGCGAGCCCCTGCTGCCGACCAAGCTCAGCGGCCCCGGCGCGCGCGCTTCAGTCGCCGCCGAGATCCATGACGGCTTCCGCGCCTATACGATCAAGGTCACCGACGTGACCGGTGTGGGCGGCCACGCCCTGCCTGGCGACCGGGTGGATGTGGTGCTGATGCGCGACACATCCAGCGACCAGAGCAAACACAGCTATGTCTCCGAGGTGGTGATCCAGGATGTCCGCGTCCTGGGCGTCGATCTGAACGCCGACCTGGCCTCCAACAAGCCCGCCACGCCCAACACCGCGACCCTCGAAGTCACCGTGCCTGACGCCCAAAAGCTGGCGGTGGCCGGCGACCTGGGCAAGCTGTCGTTGGCGCTGCGCCGCACCGGCGCGACCGAGGTCGCCCAGACCTCGCCGATGCATGGCGCGAGCTTCGTAGGCGGCGGCGAGGCGCGCCCGATCCGCACCTCGGTCCGGCGCGCATCTGCCGCGGCGGCCACGCCGATGGCGGTCCCGCTGATCATGATCATCGAGGGCGACGGCAAGGGCGACGGCTCGCACAAGTCATCGCGCAAGGATCGCGCGCCCAGGGCGCCTGCCGCGCCCGCAGCGCCCGCAGCGTTGGGGGCCGACAGCGCCAAGGCGGCGGGCATGTCCGTCGCCTCGGCCGGGCACGCCTCGTGACCAATTCCATCTCGCGTTTTCCGGAGTCTCTGACCATGCCGCGCCAACTGGCCGCCGCAGCGGCCGCCGCCCTGACCCTGATCGGCGCCGGCGCCGTCGCTGCTCCGGCGCGCGCCGACGCCATGATGAGCGAACAGGCGCCCAGCCGCGTCATCACGGTGCCGCGGGACAAGTCGCTGTCCTTCCGCCTGGACGAGCCGGCGAGCAAGATCGTCGTCGCCCAGCCGGACATCGCCGAGGTGGTGGCCACCACCGACCGAAGCTTCTATGTCCGCGGCCTCGATGTGGGCTCCACGAACTTGCTGGTCTACGGCCCGGGTGGCCGGCTGATGCAGGTGATCGACGTGCGCGTCGGCGTCGACGCGGCGGACCTGCAGCGCGACCTCGCTGTGGTGCTGCCGGGCGAGCACATCAAGGTTCAGAATCTGGGCGAAGGCGTGCTGCTCTCCGGCGACGTCTCCAACCCCGGCGTCGCGATCCGCGCCACCACCATCGCCCAAAGGTTCTCGCCCGATGGCGTGACCTCCATGCTGCGGGTCGGCGGATCGCAGGTGGTGCTGGAAGTCCGCATCCTGGAGGCCACGCGCTCGACCTCGCGCGATACCGGAGTCGGTCTTGAGATCGGCAACGGCTCCTTTGATTTCCAGGTCGGCGCCAACGTCGTCGGCCACCCCATCATCCCGGCCGGCGGCCAGTTTCCTCTGGTCGGCCTGGTCGGCGCCGACCCGCCGCAAGGCGCGCTCAACATCGTCGGCGCCATCGGCCATACCTCGGTCGACGCCCAGCTGGCCGCTCTCGAGCAGAAGGGCCTCATCCGCACGCTCGCGCGGCCCAACCTGGTGGCCCTATCCGGCGAAAAGGCCAGCTTCCTGGCCGGCGGCGAGTTTCCCTTCCCTGTGCCGAGCGGTCTCGGCCAGATCTCCATCGAATTCCGCCAATACGGTGTGAAACTCGAGTTCACCCCCACGGTGCAGGACGACGGCAAGATCCGGATGGTCGTGGCCCCGGAGGTCAGCGAACTCGACCAGGCCAACACCGTGCGCATCGACAACGTCACCGTCCCGGCGCTGACGATCCGGCGCACAGCAACCACGGTCGAGCTGCGCGACGGCGAGTCCCTGACCATCGGCGGCCTGTTCCAGCACGGCTACACCAACCAGCTGAACCAGATCCCCGGCCTGAGCGAAATCCCGATCCTGTCGGCCCTGTTCCGCTCGACCCGCTTCCAGCGCAACGAGACCGAGCTCCTGATCATCGTTACGCCGCACATCGTGACCCAGGGCGACATCGACGCCTCGAAGAACAAGACGCTGTCCGGCGCTGAACCCAGCGCCATGGACCTCCTGCTGAACGGCAAGGCGCTGGACAAGGCGATCGCCAACGATCTGCGCGGTCCGATCGATGCGCCCGCGCCGCCGCCGGCCGCGGCCCAGGCGAAGGCGCAAACGGCCCCCGTGCCGATGCCGGCCCAGGCGCTGCGCGGCCAGATCGCGCCATCGGTTCCGGCCGCCGCTGTGACCGAAGCCCCCACGGTTCCCGCCTCCGGAAGGTAAGCATACTGCGATGAGTCCCCAGTCCCTCAGCGGCAAGCGTGTTCTGACCCTAGGCCCGGCTCTCGCCGGCCTGGCCGCAGGCCCGCTGTCGGGCGCGCAGATCGAAGCCGCCGGCCTTGAGCGGCTGATCGGGATCGGTGCGATCGACGCGGACCTGATCCTCATCGACGCCGACGCCTGGAGCCCCCCGGCGCTGGCGGCCGCGGTCGAGGCCCTGTCGGTTTGCTCCGCCCCACCGCCCGTGCTGCTGGTGGGCTCGCACCTGCCGACCGCGGTGGTTCGCGGCCTCCTGCGGCTGGATCGCTCCGACGTGCTGGACGCGCCCTATGCGCCCGAGGTGCTGAGCGCGGTCATCGCCACCCTTCTTGAGACGCCGGCGCCGGTCGCCCAGCCGGCCCCACCGCCGCACGCGATCGAGGTCGCCCGTTGCTGGGCGGTGATCGGCGCGGTCGGCGGCTCGGGCGCTACGACCATCGCCATCGAGATCGCCACCCAGCTCTGCGCCCGCCAAACGAAGGACAAGAGCGTCTGTCTGATCGACCTGAACCTGGCGGATGGCTCGGCCTCGGCCTATCTGGGCGCCCACCCGACGCTGCGCGTCGCCGAACTGGGCGCGGCGGCCGACAAGCTCGACGCGGCCATGCTGCAGGCTTTCGTCACGCCGGTGACCAGCCAGCTCGACCTGCTGGCCGCCCCGCGCGACCCCTACGCATTCGAAGCGGCCCCGCGCGAGGCGATCCTGCGGATGCTGGAGATCGCCTGCGAAAGCTATGACTGGGTGATCCTCGACATGCCGCGGCATCGCCGGCCTTGGAGCCTTGAAGCCCTGGGGGGCTGTGACGAGATTCTGGTGGTCTCCGAACTGACCGTGCCGGCCCTGCTGGCCGCGCGCTCCCTGTCGGACGAAATCGAGCGCGACCTGGGCGTCGGCCATAAGCCGAAGATCGTGCTGAACCGCCTGGCCAGCCGCATGTTCGGTCCCGCGCCGTCCATGGCAGAGGCCGAGAAGGCCCTGCAGCGCAAGGCCGAGGCCGGGATCAGCTCCGACTGGGAGGCCGCCGCGGCCTCCGTCAATCTGGGCGGCCCCATCGCCATGCACCGGCCCAAGTCAAAGATCGTCAAGGACATCCAGATGATGGTCGATCGCCTCGCCGCCAAGGCGCCGCGCGGCGCCGTGAAGGCCGCTTGATGGGCCGTTTCAGCCTACCCGGCGCACGCCCCGCGAGCCCGCCGCCCGAGGCGCCGGCCGCCGCGCCTTCGCCCCTGTTTGCCGCTGGCCCATCCGCAGCCACGCCGACGCTGGCCTCTCCGCCCCCGCCGCCAATGCCGCCCAAGCATGTGCCGGCGGCCAAGGGCTCGCCTCCATCGCAGCTCGACATCCGCCTGCGTCTGCACGCGCGCCTGATCGAGGAGCTCGATCTCGCCAAGCTCGACAAGCTCGACGAGAAGGACATGCGCCGCGAGGTCATGAGCCTGGTCGCCGATTTCGCGCGCGACGAGCGCATGGCGTTGAACACCGCCGACCTGCAGGAACTGGGCGCCTCGATCTACGACGAGATGGTGGGCCTTGGTCCCCTTGAGCCGCTGCTCAAGGACGAGAGCATCAACGACATCCTGATCAACGGTCCCTTCCAGGTCTATGTCGAGCGACGCGGCGAGCTCGAGCTGACTGCGGTCCGGTTCCGTGACAACGATCACCTGCTGCGCATCGTCAACCGCATCGTCGCCGGCGTCGGCCGCCGGATCGACGAAAGCCAGCCGATGGTCGACGCCCGTCTGGCCGACGGCAGCCGGGTCAACGCGGCCATCTCCCCGATCGCCATCGACGGGGCCGCGGTCTCGATCCGGAAGTTCTCCAAGAAGCCACTGACGCTGGAGCGCCTGGTCGAGTTCGACGCCATGCCCATGGCGGTCGCCGACTTCATCCACGGGGCAGTGAAGAGCCGCGTCTCGACGGTGATTTCCGGCGGTACGGGCTCCGGCAAAACGACGCTGCTCAACGCGCTTTCGGCCGCGATCAGCCACGGCGAGCGCCTGATCACCATCGAGGACGCCGCCGAGCTGCAGCTGCAGCAGCCGCACGTGGTGCGCCTGGAGACCCGGCCGCCCAACATCGAGGGCAAGGGTGAAATCCGTCAGCGGGAGTTGGTCAAGAACGCCCTCAGAATGCGTCCGGACCGGGTGATCCTGGGCGAGGTCCGGGCCGACGAGGCCTTCGATATGCTGCAGGCCATGAACACCGGCCACGAAGGCTCCATGGCCACTATCCACGCCAACAACCCGCGTGAGGCGATCGGCCGCCTGGAGCAGATGATCGCCATGGGCGGCCTCGCCATCAGCCCTGACGCCATGCGCCAGCAGATCGCTTCGGCCATCGGCCTGATCATCCAGGTCATGCGCCTGTCGGACGGCAAGCGGAAGATCACGCACGTCACCGAGATCACCGGCATGGAGGGCCAGGTGGTACAGATGCAAGACATCTTCACCTTCAACCGCACCCACACCGACCCAGACGGCACGGTGCACGGCGAGTTCCGCGCCACCGGGCTGCGGCCGCGCTGCATCGACGAGATGAACCGCCGCGGCATCCCCTACGACCTCTCCAACTTCGACCCGACGCGCGCGCTCGGGGTCTGTTGAGGCAACGCCTATGAAGTTCGACAGCCACCTCGTCTTCCTGATCCTGGTGTTTGCCGCGGTGTTCACCGCCGGACAGGCCGTGATCGGCCTGGTCTCCGTCGCCACCCAGAAGCGCAAGGTCAACAAGCGCCTGAAGGTCGCTGAACGCATCGACGGGGTTTCGGCGCTGGTCATGGAGTTGCGCAAGCAGCGGGGCCTCAACGCCGACGGCGAGCGGGGCAAGCGGCTGCGCTGGCTCTCCAACCTGATCGTCGCCTCCGGCCTGCCCTACAATCCGAAGAAGTGGGCGCTCTACGCGTTCCTGGTCGGCCTGGTGGGCGGCATGGCCGCGACCGTGGTGACCAAGAACCCACTGCTGTTCCCGGTCGCCTTCCTGGCCCTCGGAGTCGGCGGGCCGCTCTTCTACCTGAAGTACGTGGTCGGCAAGCGGGCCAAGGCTCTGGGCTTCCAGTTGCCGCAGGCGCTGGAGATCATCGTCCGCTCCCTCGAAGCTGGCCACCCGGTGCCCACCGCGATCAATCTGGTCGGTCGCGAGATGGTCGACCCGATCGGCTCCGAGTTCGGGATGGCCTCCGACGAGATCGCCTACGGCGCCACCATGGAGCAGGCCATCGCGCGGATGGCCGAGCGCTGCCAGCATCCGGACGTCGACCTGTTCGCCGCCACCGTGCGCCTGCAGGAGCGCACCGGCGGCAACCTGACCGGGCTTTTGAAGCTCAACGCTTCGACCGTGCGCGAGCGCCACAAGATGCGCCTGAAAATCCACGCCGCCTCGTCGGAGGGCCGCGCCTCGGCGATGATCCTGACCTCGGCGCCGTTCATAGCCATGGGCTTCATCATGATCTCCTCGCCGCATTTCTACGGCGACGTCATCCACGAGCCGATCGTGAAGTGGGGCCTAGCCGGCCTGGGCGTGTGGATGTTCCTCGGCAATCTGGTCATGCGCCGCATGATCGACCTTCGGCTCTAGGCCCGGAACGCCGCCATGCAGCTCCAAAACCTGATCACCATCATTGGCGCGATCTTCGTCCTAGCGGGCCTGGGCGGGGGCGCCTGGCTGGCGGCGGGCGAACTGCGCCTGCGTTCCATCCGCCGCGGCCGCCTGGCCACCGCCGGCGGGCCGCAGTCTGATTCGCGCAGCAGGCGCGATCCGAACAGCGGCATCGGCGGTCAGCTGATGGGCCAGATCCGCAGGCTCGGCCAGCAGAGCGCAGTGCGTGACCCGGCGAAGCTGTCGGTGCTGCGCTCGCGCCTCATGCAGGCGGGCTTCTACAACCGTGAGGCGCCGGTGATCTACCTGGGTGTCCGCGCGGCGGCGCTGGCGGTCGCTACCCTGGGGGTGATCCTGATCCTGCCGCTGGTGGCCGGCGGCAAGGCCGGCTTCCTGGGGATCATGATCGCAGCCCTGCTGGCGGGCGTCGCGATGATGGGCCCCGACCGGGTGCTGAACATGCGCCGCTCCAAACGCGAGCGGGAATATGCGGACGGCTTCCCCGACCTCCTGGACCTGCTGGTCGCCTCTGTCGAGGCCGGCCTCAGCCTGGATGCGGCAGTCACGCGGGTGACCGAAGAGCTTGCCCGCCGCTACCCGAACCTCACCGTGCACCTGCGCTTTCTGGTGCTGGAGCTGCGCGCCGGTAAATCGCGCAAGGAGGCCTGGTCGGCCTTCGCCGACCGCCTGGGCATCGATGACGCGCGCCAGCTCGCCACCATGCTGCGTCAGGCCGAGGAGATGGGCACCAGTCTGGGCGAAACCCTCACCGTCTTCTCCCAGGACATGCGCTCCAAGCGCATGCTGCGGGCCGAGGAAAAGGCCCTGGCGCTTTCGGCCAAGCTGACCGTCCCGCTGATCCTGTTCATCTTCCCGTGCCTGCTGGGCGCCCTGATGCTGCCCGCCGCCGCGCGTCTCATGCACGTCTTCGGCCACCACTAGCTTTCCCTTCCCGCTAGGCGGGGAAGGAAATTTAGATCCCATACGGTCGATACGGCCCGGCAATCAGCTGTTCGAAGATCCCGATCCCGGACTGCGGCGCCTCACCGGGCGCCTCGAAGATCGCCGTCGAGATCGCCTGGATGTGCCAGTTCTCCGGTGCGCCCATGTCGACGGCGCTGAGGTCGATGTCCTCGCGCGCCACCGCCAGCTCGCCCTTCAGGCCCCCATGGCGCCATTCCCCGCCATAGCCGATGCCGCGCATCAGGAAGACGCCCTTGGGCTCGATCCGCACCGAGGCCTCGCCCTGCGCCAGCGGGATCCTCAGCGTTCCACCCAGGGCGTGGCGCGTGCCGGCCTTGAGGGTCACGTCCTCCATCCGCGGGCAGTCTGAGCGCCAGCCGCCTTCCGGCCCCGCGCCGTCGGGCAGGATGACGGCGCGGGTGTTCCAGGGCTCTCCCTCGGTGTCAGCGTTGACGTGGAAGAACACGCTGCGGTCGGCGAAGTTGAGTGGCGTCCACTGCCAGAAGAAGCCGGCGAGCCCGCCGCCCGGCGTGGGCTGCGGGTCCGGCGCCCCGATCGGCCGGATTCCCCAGGAACGGTCGCGCGTCCCCGTCCAGCCGGCTCCGCAGGGCCGCCGATCGCCATCCACCTCGGTCCAGCCGCTCACCCGTACGTTCTGGGTCAGCCGGGTGTAGTCCATGAACATCCTGGGACCGTTGCGGCGGGTAAAGCGCGGCTCCTCGATCGGGAATGCGCGGCCCTCGAACGTCAGCTCGCAGGCCAGGCCCTCGGCCGCTTCCAGCGTCACCTTCAGGGTCTGCAGCGGCTCGATCACCTCGATCTTGATCGGCCCGACGACGAGCGCCATCCGCTCCATGTCCAGGATGCGCGAGGCGTGCAGGCAGCGCTGCATTCCGTCGCGGATGATCGAGACATGGGCGTCGGCGACGTTCAGCGCCGGATAGACCCCGAAGGCCACCGCCACGAACTCGGCGCCGTCCGGCGAATAGGCGTTGAAGAAATATCGGTCGTAGAAGTTTCGCTCCGACCCCGCATAGGCGATCGGCTCCGGCGTCTGGTGGATCGGAAAGTCGTCGCCCCTGGTCAGCATTCGCTTGTCCTCCATCCGCTTGACGCGCCGTCATGCTTGCGAGCCGCTGTCGAGGCGTATCAAGTGGTGGCGACGAGAAGAATACAAGGGAGGGTCGTATGAGCGTCATGACCGCTACGGACCATCGGATCCCGAAGAATCAGGCAGAACTCCTGGTTACGCCCGGCGCCTACGCCGATGGCCGCATCCTGGAAGCCTACCGCTGGCTGCGCAAGAACGAGCCGCTGGGGCTCGCCACGGTTGAGGGCGTCGACCCCTTTTGGACGGTCACCCGCCACGCCGACATCCTTGAGATCAGCCGCCAGAACGACCTGTTCCACAACGGCGACCGCGCCCCGATCCTGATCAGCCAGGCGGGCGACAAGAAGGTCCGCGAGATGATGGGCGGCAGCCCGCACCTGCTGCGCACCCTGATCCACATGGATGCGCCGGACCATCCCAAGTACCGGGCCCTGACCCAGGGCTGGTTCATGCCGCAGAACCTGCGGCGCCTTGAGGATCAGATCCGGACGATCGCCGGGGCGGCCGTGGAGAAGATGGCGGCCAAGGTCGGCAAGGACGGCGTCGGCCGTTGCGACTTCGTCCAGGAGGTCGCCCTGCATTTCCCGTTGCACGTGATCATGAGCATCCTGGGCGTGCCCCCGGAAGACGAGCCCCGGATGCTGAAGCTCACTCAGGAGCTGTTCGGCGCCGCCGACCCCGAACTCGCCCGGGACGCCGACACCGCGCCCGCCGAGCGCGACTTCGACTTCAGCGTGGTCATCGACTTTTCCAACTACTTCCGGGCGCTTTCGGAGGCCAAGCGGGCGGCGCCTACCGATGACCTCGCCAGCCTGATCGCCAATTCCCAGATCGACGGCCAGCCGATCTCCGACCTGGAGGCCATGAGCTACTACATCATCGTCGCCACCGCCGGGCACGACACCACCTCCTCCTCAACCGCCGGCGCCATGTGGGCGCTGGCCGAGAATCCGGCCGAACTGGCCAAGGTGAAGGCCGATCTCTCGCTGATCCCGAGCCTGGTGGACGAGAGCATCCGCTGGACCACGCCGGTGAAGACCTTCATGCGCACCGCCACCGAGGACGTCCGCTTCGCTGACCGCGACATCAAGAAGGGCGACTGGCTGATGCTCTGCTACGCCTCCGGCAATCGCGACGAGGCGGTGTTCGACGATCCGGACCACTTCCACGTCGACCGCAAGCCCAACAAGCACCTCGCGTTCGGCTATGGCGCGCACCTGTGCCTGGGCCAGCACCTGGCCAAGATGGAGATGCGCATCCTGTGGGAGGAGCTGCTGCCCCGCATCTCCGAGCTGGAGCTGGACGGCGTTCCGGCCATGAGCGAGGCGGTCTTCGTCAACGGCCCCAAACGCCTGCCGATCCGCTTCCGGATGGCCTGACGCTTGGCAGGGCATCCCCTAGAGCCGCGGCTGGCGGCCTATATCGCGGGCCGGCTTCCTGACGCAGCCGACGTGTCGGTGAGCGGGCTGGAGCGCATTTCCGGCGGGGCCTCGCGAGAAACCTACCGCTTTCGGGCGCGCTGGCGGCAGGGCGGCGAGGTGGTCGCCCGGCGGCTGATCCTGCGGCGCGATCCGCCGGCCAGTCTGATCGACACCGAACGGCGGGTGGAGTTCGCCGCCTATCAGGCTTTTCATGGCACGGCCGTACCGGTGCCGGCCATGCTCTGGCTGGAAGAGGCCGACGGTCCGCTGGACCACCCGTTCTTCATCGCCGAGGAGATGTCAGGCTACCAGGCCTCGCCGCTGCTGCTGTTCGCCGGCGGCTACGAGGCGGTGCTGTCGCGGTTGGCCGAGCGCAAGTGGACCATTCTCGGCGAGATCGCCCGGGCCGACCCTGAGGCGCTTGGCCTGACGCAGGTAATGCCGCCTATGGCCCTCGACGCGTGCTGGCGACGCGAGCTCGACCACTGGGAGGCGATCCTCGACAGTGACGAGGCCGAGCCACAGCCGATCGCACGCGCCGCGATCCGCTGGCTGCGGGCGAACCCGCCGCCGCCGGCCCAGAAGCTTTCCGTCGTCCACGGCGACTACCGCACCGGCAACTTCCTCTATGACGAGGCCGGCGAAATCCACGGGGTGCTGGACTGGGAGATGGCCCACCTGGGCGATCCGCTGGAAGACCTCGCCTGGGGCTTCAATCCGGTCTGGCAGTTCGGACGCGGCCTGGCCGGCGGGCTCCTTCCCCAGGACGAAGCGACCGCCGTCTGGGAGCGCGCCAGCGGACTGGTCGCCGATCCGGCGGCGCTGCACTGGTGGATCCTGTTCAACTGCGTGAAGGGCCAGGGGATCTGGGTGGGCTCGGCGCGGACCTTCATCGACGGCGGCAACACCGATCCGATCATGGTCTACGCCGCCTGGTGGCTGTTGAACGCCCAGGACCGCGCGATCCTCAAGGTCATGGGCAGGCTATGACGCCGCAGGTCCCCTCCGTCCTGGCCGAGATGGCCCAGCTCCTGATGCGCAACGCCGCGCCGGACGTGCCGCCCGCCGAACGCGCCAACGCCCTGACCCTCGCCGCCGCAGTCCTGGGGGTCGCCGGCGAGGTTTGGGACACCGCGGCCGAGAACCTGGTGGCCGAAAACCGCGCGCTCGCCGCCCTGCTGGACGGCGCCGCCGACGAAACCAGCCTCAGGCTTTCGGCCCTGCACGCCGAGAATTCGCGCCTGCGCAGCCTGCTGATCGCGGCGCACGTCGCCGCCGAGGACGCCGGCGACACGGCGCGCCAGGAGGCTATCTGGGCCGAACTGATCGCGTCGACCGAGCGGCGCAAGCTCTCGGTTTCGTCGGTCTGAAGGGGATCTGACCGTGGCTTCGCAGAAGGACATCGCCAACCGACTGCCGATCACCGGCGCCTTGATGCTGGCGACGCTGATGAACACCCTGGACCAGACCATCGCCAACGTCGCCCTGCCGCACATCCAGGGCAGCGTGCAGGCGTCGCAGGATCAGATCACCTGGGTGCT
>DASRRU010000116.1:0-3088 GCA_035656795.1 Phenylobacterium sp.
CTCCTCCCTGGCCGACATCCAAGGGGCCATCGGCGCGGGCGCCGACGAAGGCGGCTGGATCACCACGGCCTATCTCGTGGCCGAGATCATCGTCATCCCGATGAGCGGCTGGCTGGCGCGGGTGTTCTCCGTTCGCCGCTACCTGCTGGTCAACACCTTGGTCTTTCTGGTGATGACCGTGGCCTGCGCCTTCACCACCAACCTCGGCCAGATGATCGTCGTGCGGGCGCTGCAGGGGTTTGCAGGGGGCGTGCTGATTCCCCTGGCCTTCTCGATCATCATGACCAAGCTGCCGCCGTCGAAGCACGCGATCGGCCTGTCGATCTATGCGATCTCGGCGATCTTCGCGCCGTCGATCGGGCCGGTGATCGGAGGCTGGTGCAACGAGACCTTCGGCTGGCACGCGATCTTCTTCGTCAATCTGCTGCCCGGTGCGATCATGTTCGCGATGCTGTGGTTCTCGCTCGAAGCGGAACCGATGCAGCTCGACCTGCTGCGTCGGGGCGACTGGCTGGGCATCGCCACCATCGCCCTGGGCCTCGGGTCCCTGGAAACCGTGCTGGAGGAAGGCGAGAAGGACGACTGGTTCGGCTCGACTTTCATCGTGCGCCTGGCCATCGTCGCGGCCGTCTCCCTGGTCGCCTTCACCGTCGTCCAACTGAGGCGCAAGGCCCCGCTCCTGAACCTGCGCCTCCTGGCGCGATGGAACTTCGGCCTGGCGACCGTGGCCAATTTCGCCTTCGGCTTTTCGATGTACGGCTGGCTCTATATCGTGCCGGTCTATCTGGCGCGCATCCAGGGCTATAACGCCGAGCAGATCGGCGGCGTGCTGATCTGGATCGGCCTGCCGCAACTGGTGCTCATCCCGCTGATCCCCCGGCTTATGACGTGGGTGGACCCGCGGCGCCTGGTGATCGCCGGCTTCGTCCTGTTCATCGGCGGCACCCTGCTGGCCACGAACCTCTCCGACAACTTCTCCGGCCCGCAGTTCATCGGCTCCAGCCTCGTGCGGGCGGTCGCCCAGGCGCTGATGATGACGCCGCTTTCCGCCATCGCCGTCGCCGGCATCGAGCGCGAGCAGGCCGGCTCCGCCGCGGCGCTCTACAACATGATCCGCAACCTCGGCGGCGCGATCGGCATCGCCGTGCTGCAGACCTTCCTGAGCAAGCGCGAGCAGTTCCACTCCGACGTGCTGACCAGCCAGATCTCGTTGCTGGGCGGCGCCACCAGCGCGCGGATCGACGCCTTGGCGCATCGCTTCATGACCCACGGGGTGGCCGACGCCGCCCTGGCCCATCATCAGGCGGCAGTCGCCGTCGCCCGTCTCGTGCGCCGCCAAGCCTACATGCTGGCCTACAGCGACGCAGTCATCCTTCAAAGCGCCCTTCTCGGCCTGGCCCTGCTGCTGGTGCTGCTGCTGAAGAAGGCCAACGCCAGCTCCGCCGGGGAGGCGCACTAACATGTCCAGACCATTCGCAAATCGGATCGCCGTGCTGCTCGCGACCGCCGCCCTCACCGGCTGCGCCGTGGGACCGGATTTCAAGGCGCCCGCCCGCCCAACCGGGCAGGCCTACCTGCCGCCAAGCGCCAACGACAGTGGGCCGATGTCGGCCGGTACGGTGACGCAGCACGTCGAGCTGGGCCAGGCCTTGCCAACTGACTGGTGGACGCGCCTCGGCTCGCAGGAGCTGAACGACACCGTCCAGATGGCGCTCGCCAACAACTGGTCACTCGCCGCGGCCCAGGCCAACCTCGCCAAGGCGGGCCAGCTCGTCAGGGCCTCGCGCGGCGCTCTTTACCCGCAGATCGACGCGGCCGGTGGCGCCGAGCGGCGCGCCTACGGACCCTACTTCCTGGGCCCCAGCGCCTTCACCTTCCCCACCTTCTCCGCCTACACCGGCGGCGTCGGCGTCAGCTATGACCTGGACGTATTCGGCGGCAATCACCGGCGGATCGAACTTGCCGCCGCGAACGCCGAGATGAACGGCGAGGCTCTGCGGGCCGCGCGGCTGGCTGTCGCCGGCGGCGTGGTCATGACCGCCCTGCAGATCGCCTCCACCCGCGGCCAGATCGCCGCGGTTCAGGACATCATCGCGTCCGATCAGAAGACCCTGGATCTCGTGGGGGCCGCGCGGCGGACCGGCGTGGCGAGCCAGATGGACGTGACCACCGCTCAGAGCCAGCTCGACCGCGACCAGGCCTCGCTGCCGCCCCTGCACCAACAGCTCGCCGTGGCGCAGGACGCCCTGGCGGCGCTGGTGGGGAAATCGCCGGCCGCCTGGTCCGCGCCCGCCTTCGATCTGGACGCGATCACCCTTCCCGCGGACGTGCCCCTGGTGGTGCCCTCGGAGCTGGTTCGCGCGCGGCCCGACATCCGCGCCGCGGAGGCCCAGCTGCATGCGGCCAGCGCCCAGGTTGGGATCGCTACGGCCGATCTCTATCCCCGGTTCAATCTCAGCGCCGGCGTCGCGGGCGAAGGCCTGATGTCCGGGGGCGCGACCACGGCCTGGAGCCTTGTCTCCGGCATGACGGCCCCGATCTTCCACGGCGGATCGCTGACCGCGCAACGCAAGGCCGCCCAGGACGCCTACCAGGCCGCCTTTGCGGACTACCAACAGACGGTGCTGTCCGCCTTCCAACAGGTCGCGGACAACCTGCAGGGCCTGTCCAACGCCGCCGACGGGGTCAGGACCGAACAGCAGGCGATGGACTCGGCCAGTTCGGCCCTGCGCCTGACCAGGCTCGGCTACGGCGTGGGCAACGCCGGGATCGTGCAGGTGCTGGACGCCCAGCGGCTCCAGCAACTGGCGGCGCTGAACCTCGTGCGGGCCCGAAGCGCCCGCTACCTCAGCACGGTCAACCTCCTGCTCGCCGAAGGCGGTGGCGCGGCCGGCGGTCCCTTGCCGCTCCCCGCGTCGCGCTAAGGATCAAGGTCATGAAGATTAGCATGATCCTCCCGGAGCAGGCCCCTCGCTGGGTCGACGCCATTCTTGACTGGCGGTGGACCTGGCCGATCACCCGCCTCGCGCTGACCTCCCTGTTCCTGCTCTCCGACGTGATTGAGCTCGGAGATTTCCCGGGGGCGGTG
>DASRRU010000117.1:0-13996 GCA_035656795.1 Phenylobacterium sp.
GCGGGTGGCGACCTGGGCCTCGAGGTCGCGGTTGAGCGCACTGAGTTCGGCGCGCGAGGCGGTGAGGTCGCGGGTGTAGCGCAGGATCACCAGCAGGGTTGCGGCGCCGAGGCCGACGAGCAGCAACCCCGCGCCAATAGCGATGTCGATCAAGCGGCCGATCGAGGCGCGGCGGGCCTGATCGCGCTTCGCCAGCTTGGCCTGTTCCTCGGCCAGCATGCGGTCGGTCTGGCTGAGGATGGCGCGGGCGGCGGCCACGCCGGTGTCCTCATAGAAGGCCGAACTGTTGTTCGCGCCGCCGCGCGCGAAGGCGATGGAGACGCCGATGGCCCGGGTCTGCTGGTCCACCAGCTTGCGCAGCGCCGCCAGGTTGGCCCGCTGCATCGGATTGTCGGGCGTCAGCCTGCCGATGCGGTCGACCGCAGCGCCGATCTGGCTCTCCACCGTCCACACCCCGCCGACGAAGCGCTCGTCGTGGGAAAGCAGGAAACCGCGGCGGGACGCCTCGATCCGCTCGTCGAGGATTCGGAAGTCGGAGATGGCGGATTCGACCTGGTAGGTGTGCGCCACCATGGCGCTGAAGTTGAAGTTCTGCCCCAGGACCGAGGCGGCGAGCGCGCCCACCGCCACCAGCGTCAAGAATCCCACAGCCAGGGCGCCGATCACCAGGCTGTTGAAGGACCGCTCGTAGCGCAGGCGCTGACGGTCGCTCCTGCTGATTTCAGCCGGCCAGGGATTCAAGTTCGGCCGCGTCTATGTCTTCATTGGAATAGACGTTCTGCACGTCGTCGTCGTCGTCCAGGGTCTCCAGGAGCTTCATCAGGCTCGCCGCAGCGTCGCCGCTGATTGGGGTGCGCGCCTTGGGCCGCCAGGCGATGGCGGTGGCCTTGGCGGGGCCGAGCGCCGCCTCAAGGGCCGCGGCCACGTCGGAGAGGTCGGCGAAGGCGGTGTAGATCGTGTGGCCATCCTCGTCGGATTCCACGTCCTCGGCGCCGGCCTCAATGGCGGCTTCCATCACCTTGTCCTCCGACCCGGTCGCGGGACCGTAGCCGATCTGGCCGACCCGATCCCACATGAACGACACCGAGCCTGTCTCGCCCAGGTTGCCGCCATATTTCGAAAACGTGGAGCGCACCGAGGCGGCCGAGCGGTTGCGGTTGTCGGTCAGCACCTCGACGATCACGCCGACGCCGCCGGGGCCGAAGCCCTCGTAGCGAATTTCTTCGTAGGCCTCGGCCTCGCCGCCGCTGGCCTTCTTGATGGCCCGGTCGATGACGTCCTTGGGCAGGGACTCGGCCTTGGCGTTGTTCACCGCGAGCCGTAACCGCGCGTTCATAGCCGGATCGGGCAGGCCCGCCTTGGCCGCCACGGTGATTTCGCGGGAAAGCTTGGAGAACAGCTTGGATCGCGCGCTATCGGCGCGGCCCTTGCGGTGCATGATGTTCTTGAACTTGGAATGTCCGGCCATGGTCCCGCTTGCGGTCGATCAAGGAGTGGGGGGAACAGCGGTTCTATCCTTCAGTCCCGCGGTTCGGAACCCCTGCCATGCGCGAGGGTTTGCCTCAGGGGATCGCGAGCGGGAGGCTCGGTCATGAGCGAACAGGTCGTCGAGGATCTGGAAGACCTCCAACAGCCGGCCCCCGATGGGGAGCTGGTGCACTGGATGGACCCCAAGCCCCTGACCGCTGGACCCGCAGGCGTCGCCATCGCCGTGGCGACCGGCCTCGTGCTGGGCGTGGCGGGAACCCTGGCTGTTCTGGCGTTGGCTGGCTGGCTTGGACCCGACCGCGAGATCGTGGCCCCGCGCCCGCGCCGGTAGGCGTCGTTACACCAGCGGCTCGCAGTCGATGCGGCCGATGCCGCCGTGCTGCAGCAGGAAGACCGCGTCCTGGGGCACATCCTGCTGACCGGCGAGGTCGCGCGGCAGATTGGCGTAGAGGCCGCGCAAGACCCGGCCGGAGATGCCGTGGCTGACGACGATGATCCGGCGATCCGGCTCCGGCGGTAGCTCGGCGAGCCAGTCTCCGATCCGGGACTGCACCGTCTCGTAGCTCTCGCCGTCGGTCGTCGCGTCGAACGCCCAACCGGTCTTGCCGAAGGTCTCCGGATGCTCGGCCTCCACTTCGGCGCGAAGGCGCCCATCGTGGGAACCCCAGCTCATTTCTTTCAGCCGCTCGTCGAACTCGACCGGTAAGCCGCCCAGCGTCCGTGAGACGACCTCCGCGGTCGCGCGCGCGCGGCCCAACGGGCTGGAGACGATGCGCCAGCCGGCAGGTTCGCGAATCAGCTCGGCCAGCAGCCGGCCCACAGCCCCGGCCTGGCGCACGCCAAGCGCGGTGAGCGGCGAATCGACGTGACCCTGGATGCGGCGCTCGCGGTTGAACTCGGTCTCGCCGTGTCGAACCAGGTAGATCATCGCTTGCGGCGCACCACGGGGTGCGAGGTCGACAGCCCCCCGTCGACGGCGATCGTCTGGCCGTTGACATAGGACGCGTCGTCGCTGGCCAGGAACAGGCCGGCGTGGGCGATCTCGTCGGGGAGGCCATAGCGCGCCAATGGGTTGAGCTGGCCGATCTTGTCCTCATTGCCGCGGGCACGGGCGCCGTCGAAGATCGGCTTGGTCATGCCGGTCTCGATCAGGCCGGGCGCGATGGCGTTGACCCGCACGCCGGTCCCGTAGAACTCGTTCGCCGAGGTCTGGGCCAGGCTTATGACGCCGGCCTTGGAGGCTGAATAGGCCGGGCCCCCGGCGCCGGAGCGGATGCCGGCGACCGAGGCGGTGCAGATGATCGAGCCCTTGCCGCCCGGGATCATCACGCGCGAGGCGTGCTTCACCGCCAGGAAGGCGCCGATCAGGTTCACCCGCAGGATCTCGGCCCAGTAGTCGGCGGTCTGTTCCTCCAGGGGCGTCCAGCCCCCGGAGATGCCGGCGTTGGCCCAGACCACGTCGAGGGACGCGAACTCCGCCTGGGCGCGGTCTATGTAGGACTTCACGAAGGCCTCGTCGCCGGCGTCGCCCTGCATGGCGATGGCCTTGCCGCCGGCCTGGCCGACCATGGTCACGGTCTCGGCGACGCTGTCGGCGCGGTCGATGCAGACGAGGCGCGCGCCCTCGCAGGCGAACAGCAGGCTGGCGGCTCGGCCGATGCCGCTGCCCGCGCCGGTGATGACGGCCGTGCGGCCCTGGAGACGTCCCATGGAATGTCCTTCGATCTTTAGGCGGGGGCTTTGGCGCGGCTGGCCGCGGTGGTGATGGCGTCGAGGAAGATGTCGTGTAGGCCGGGCGGCAGGTCGTGGCCCATGCCCGGGATGATCCGCAGCTCAGCGCCCGGAATGGCCGCGGCGGTGGCCTCGCCGCCAAACTTCATCAGCAGGGGGTCGTCTTCGCCGTGCAGAACGACGACCGGCAGTTTCAGGCCGCCAAGCGCCGCGGTTCGGTCGCCATCGGCGCGCAGGGCGGCCATCTGGCGGGTCACGCCGGACGGGTTGAACGCCCGTCGGTATTCGGCGATCACCCGGGCGCGGTTCTCTTCGTCCGTCCACGGATATTTCGGGCTGCCGATGGTGCGAGCGTTGGCCATGCGGTCGGCGACATAGGCCTCGAAGTCCGCCTTGGGGTCCGGCGGCGGGATGTCGAGCACCGCGGCGGCCTCCGGGGTCGACTTGAAGGCGTCGGGCGCGCCGGTGGTGGACATGATCGAGGTCATCGACAGCACCCGCTCCGGGTGGTCGAGCGCCATGCGCTGAACGATCATCCCGCCCATTGAGACGCCGGCGATATGGGCCTGGCGCGCGCCGGCGGCGCCGAGCACGGCGACCGCGTCATTGGCCATGTCCTTCAGGGTGTAGCCCTCAGCCGGCCAGGACGAGAGACCTGTGTCGCGATTGTCGAAGCGGATGGCGCGGTATCCCTTGGCCGCAAGCTTCTCACAGAACGCTTCCGGCCAGCGGGTCATCTGCGAGCCAAGGCCATTGACCAGAAGGACAGTCTCGCTCCGGTCGTCGCCGAAGCTCTGCCACTCGATCTCGACCTTGTCGTTGTGGGCACGGGGCATGGGAGCGCTCCTCCTCAGATTACGGAATCAGCAGCACACGGCCGACGGCCTGGCGGCTTTCGATGTAGCGGTGCGCCTCGGCGGCGTCCTTCAGGGCGAAGGTGCGGTCGATGAGAACCTTCAAGGTCCCGTCGGCGACGTCCTGGATCAGTTGCTGGATGGTGTCATGCACCCGGTCAGTGGCGATCTCGGCGCCCAGGAAGACCCCGGAAAGCGAGCGGTTGCCGCCCATCATCGTACCCACGTCGACCTTCATCGGCTCGCGGCCGGCCTGGCCCACCATCGAAACCCGGCCGCGATAGGCCAGGGACAGGATCGAGGTCTGCAGGGTCGGCCCGCCTACGGGATCGACGATCACGTCGGCCATGTGCTTGTCGGTGAGGCGCGCCACCTCGCTGACCACGTCGTCGCGCTGGTAGTTGATGCCATGGGACAGGCCGTACGCCTTCAGCTTCTCCAGCCGCGCGTCGGAGGAGGCGGTGGCCAGCACCATCGACGCCCCGGCCCGCGCGGCCAGCTGGATCGCGGCCACGCCCACGCCCGAGGCGCCGGCCTGCACCAGGACGATCTCGCCCTTCTTCATGCGGCCGAACTCGAACAGACAGTCGTGCGCCGTGCCAAAGGGGACCGGGATGGCGGCGGCCGATTGGACGTCCATCCCGGGCGGGATCACCCAGGCGGTGCGCGCGGCCACGGCGCGCAGTTCGGCGTGGCTGCCGAAGGCGCCCGTGGTGACCACCTTGTCGCCGACCTTGATATGGTCGACCTCCTCGCCGACCGCGACGACTTCGCCGGCGGCCTGGTAGCCGACGACGTGCGGCCGGGTGGCGAGCGCGCCGCGGAAGCGGTTCAAGGTGTCGCCGCCCTCGATCGACACCGCCTCGACGCGGATCACGACACCTTTGCGATGGCATTCCGGGTCGGGAACGTCCTCGTAGCGTAGGACGTCGGGACCGCCGTTCTCATAGTAGACCGCAGCCTTCATGATCGCGCTTCCCTATGCCGGGGCTGGCAAACAGTTGTTTGATTCAACGCATCCCACGGCGGTTCGGGCCATGCAAGATGGCGGCTGAACAAGATGGAGGCCTGGGCCCTGTTCCGGCCTCAGGGGGCAGGGTTCAACCTGCCTTTGAGGCGGAACCAGCGAATGACGTTCGCCTCTGCGCTCTGGGGTTGAGTCTCCATTGGTTTTTATGATTTCATTATAAGACTGGAATCAGTCGGGGCGACGACCCGTGAATGTGTTTTTGTCTGTGGAGCGCCAAGTCCGGCACCACCTGGCTGCAGCAGGTGCTGGACGCCCACCCGGAGGTCAAATGCTCCGGCGAAGGCCACTTCGTCAGCCGCTTCAGTATCCCGGCGGCCAAGTTGATCAACGACTACACCAAGGCCCTCTCCACGGAGGCCCAGTTGGTCTACGACGGCCGACCCTATTACCAGAGCGTGGACCAAGCCGAGTTCGACGAGATGGTGCGCAGCTTCATCCTGCGCCGGCTCTGCGCGCGCCGACGGCCGGACGCGCTGGGTCGGTGACAAGAGCCCTGGCTAGACCCGGGGCCTCGGCATGCTGAACCGGCCGTTCCCCACGGCGAAGATCATCCACATCGTCCGCGATCCGCGCGACGTGGCGGTGTCCAGCATGGGCCACAATCACCGAGCCGGGTTCAGAGAGGCGGTCCACCCCGGGGCGACGCAGAACCGCCAGGTCATCGAAAAGGCGGTCGAGTCTTGGCTGGAGGCGGTGGCGGCGGTGGACGATTTCGCCCAGGCGCAGCCGGAGCTGGTCCTCGAGCTCAGATTGCGCGACTTGCATGCCGATCCGATCGGCGAGAGCCGGAAACTGTTCAGCTTCCTAGGGGCGGCGACCGATGAGGTGGTGTTGGAGCAGATCGCCGCGGCGACGAGCTTCGAGAGTCTGGCCGGCCGCCCGCCTGGCGTCGAGGATCTGTCCTCCTTCCTGCGAAAGGGCGTGGTCGGCGACTGGGAGCAGCGTCTGGACGAGGACGCCGCGGGTTACATAGCCGAGAACTGCGGCGCCTGGATGGAGCGAACACAACTGGCCGCCTGATGGTCTCCACGGCGCCGGTGGACAGAAGTCGCCGGCGCGGCGATGCTCCCCCCGAGATCTGCTATTGGGAGAAGCCATGACGCGGGCGCTGGTGCTGGGGGGCGGCGGGCCCGTGGGGATCGCCTGGGAGAGCGGGCTGATCGCGGGCCTGGCGCAGGGCGGGGTTGACCTGGGACGGGCTGACTTCACCATGGGCACGTCGGCCGGATCGTTCGTCGGCGCAAGACTGGCGCTGGGCGCGGACCCGGCGACCCTGGCCGATCCGATCATCGCCGACCATATTCCCGGTGAGAGCGAACGTAGCGCCGAGCGCGGAGCGCCTGCGGACCTGTCGAAGCTGATGCAGCTGATGGCCGACGCGCACGGCGGCAGGCGCAATCCGACGGAAGTCCGGGCGGAGATCGGCGCCTGGGCGATGGCCGCGGAGACTTCGAGCGAGGCGGCCTTCATCGAGAGTTTCGGGCGTTCGTTTTCCACTCTGCCGGTCGATGCCTGGCCGGAGCGAGGCTTCGCCTGCACGGCGGTGGACGCCGAGACGGGCGCCTTCAAGATGTGGACCGGGGAATCGGGTGTCGGCGTCGTGCGCGCGGTGGCTTCGAGCTGCAGCGTGCCGGGGGTCTATCCGCCGGTGACACTGGGCGGGCGGCGCTACATCGACGGTGGCATGCGCTCGGCCACCAACGCCGACATGGCCGTCGGCTACGATCTGGTGGTGGTGGTCGCCTTGCGGCTCGGCGCCGGCGCCAGCGGCATCGGCGAGCGCATGGCCGCCCAGTTCGACCAGGAGATCGAGACCCTGAAGGGCGGCGGCGCGACCGTGCTGGCCATAACGCCGGACGAGGCGAGCTTGGAAGCTTTCGGGCTGAATCTGATGGACTTCCGCAAGCGCCCGGGCGCGGCCAAGGCGGGGCTGGCCCAGGGGCTGGCCTATGCAAAGGACGTCGGCGCGTACTGGAGCTGAAAACCTCCCCCGCACGCCGCCGCCAACGGGGGAGGTTTTGGGGAAACTGGCCCGGCCTACCCGTTCTTCTTCACGAAGGCGCGGATGGCGGCGATGATCTGGTCCTGGTCGTCTTCGCTCAGGTAGGGGTGCATCGGCAGGCTGATTACCTGGCCCGCCTTGGCCTCGGTCACCGGCAGGCCGCCCGGCGCCGTCGGATAGACCGAATAGACGCCCTGTTTGTGGATCGGGATCGGATAGTAGACCGCGGTCGGAACCCCTTGCTCGCGCAGGGAGGGCCCGAGGTCGTCGCGGCCCTTTCCCGGAAGATTCGGAAGCTCGATGGTGTACTGCGCCCAGACGCTGACCCCGCCCTCGAGCACGGTCGGCGTTTTCACCAGGTCGGACAGGCCCGCGGCGTAGCGGTCGGCGACGCGGTTGCGGGCGGCGATCTCGTCCCCGAAGATCTTCAGCTTTTCAAGCAGGACGGCGGCCTGGATGGTGTCCATGCGGGAATTCATCCCGATGCGGACGTTCAGGTATTTCGGGTCGTGCTCGAAGGTCTTGCCCTCGATGTCGGACTTCACCGCCTGGCCATGGACGCGCAGGCTGACGAGCAGATCGTGGAACTTCTCGTCCTTCGAGAGGACGGCGCCGCCGTCGCCGTAGCAGCCCAGCGGCTTGGCCGGGAAGAAGGACGTGGTGGCCACATCGGCCCAGTGGATCGGGTGGTGGCCGGAAAGGGTGCAGCCGAAGCCCTTGGCGCTGTCGGCGATCAGCTTCAGGCTGTGCTCGGCGCAGACCCGGCCGATCGCCGGATAGTCGGCCGGGCCGCCGAACAGGTCGACGGCGATCACTGCGCGCGGCGTGAGCTTGCCTTCGCGCTTCACCGCCTCGATGGCGGCCTGTAGGCTCTCGGGGTCGAGGTTGTAGGTCTCCGGGTCGATATCGACGAATACCGGCGAGGCGCCCACCAGCGGCATGGCCTCTGCCGTGGCGGCGAAGGTGAAGGACGGGCAGAACACCGCATCGCCCGGCCCGATCCCCCACGCCATCAGCGGCAGGACCAGGGCCTCGGTGCCTGACCCGCAGGAGAGCGCATAGGGCGCCTGGCCGAAGGCGGCGAGCTGGCGCTCGAACTCGGCGATCTCGGGGCCCATGATGTAGGCCCCTGAGCGGACCACCTTGAGGATCGCGTCCTCCAGCGGCTGGCCGAGGCGTTTGCGCTGCGCCTGCAGGTCGATGAACGGGATCATGGGCGGCCTCTTACGATAATGCGGGGCGCCTATGGCATGCGTCGGGCGGCGAAGCCAAAACACGCTTGGTGTCGCGGTGTTTCGCTATCCCTGCCCAAGGCGGGGCTGGGACCTCAGATCTGCCTCGCCCGGCCTTCCCAGTAGGGCGCGCGCACCTTGTTGCGCTGGATCTTGCCCGCTTCGGAGCGGGGCAGGTCGGTGACGAAATCGACGCTGCGGGGGACCTTGAAGGCCGGCAGGTTCATCCGCGCGAAGGCCAGGATCTCCTGGGCCAGCTCGTCGGAGGGCGCATAGCCCTCCTTCAGCAGGATCACCGCCTTGACCTGCTCGCCCCACTCGTCGTGCGGTGCGCCGATGGTGGAGCTGTCAGCGACGGCGTCGTGCTTGATCAGCTCGTTGTCGATCTCCTGAGGGTAGATGTTCACCCCGCCGGAAATGATGGTCTCGGCGTTGCGGCCGGTGAGGAACAGGTAGCCGTCCTCGTCGAAATAGCCGACGTCGCCCATGGTGAAGTAGTCGCCGACCCGGTTGGCGAGCGTCTTGGCCTCGTCCTTGTAGTAGGTGAAGCCGCCGCCCGGAGGCAGCTGGTGGTAGATGCCGCCGGGCACGCCGGTGGGGCATTCCTCGCCGTTTTCGTCGAGGATCTTGGAGCCGAGCAGGGCCGGGCGCTTGCCGACGCTGCCCGGCTTCTGCAGCCACTCCTCGGAGGAGATGACGAAGCCCGCGCCGCCTTCGGAGCCGGCGTAATATTCGCTGAGCACCGGACCGAACCACTCGATCATCGCGGCCTTGACCTCGGGCGGGCAGGGCGCTGCGCCGTGGACGATGTATTTCACATGGCCGATGTCGTGGGCCGCCTTGACCGCGTCCGGCAGGGCCAGCAGCCGCTGGAACATGATCGGGACCAGGTGCATGTGGGTCACGCGCTTGGCGACGATTGTCCCGAGGATGGCCTCGGAATCCCACTTGTCGAAGAACACCAGTTCGCAGCCTGCGCCCATGGCGCCGCGCACGTCGAAGGCCAGCGGGGCGGCGTGGTAGGCGGGGCCCGCGCAGAGCTGCACCGAGGTCTCATGGTCATAGCCGCGCATGGCGTAGAGTCCCTGCATCGGGATCACCGGCTGGGTGCGGTAGACGCCCTTGGGCCGCCCCGTGGTGCCCGAGGTGTACATCATGGCGTTGCCGAGCACGGGATCGGGGATGTCCGAGCCCTCCAGACCGCTGAGCACCTCGTCGTAGGACTCAAAGCCCGAGATCGGGCCGCCGATGGCGATCCCGGCGAGGAGGCCGGGGCACTGGGCGATGGCGGCCTCCGACGAGGCCACGCGCTGCTCGCAGAACACCGCCTTGGCCTCGCAGTCCTTGACGATGTAGGCGATCTCGTCGGCGGTCAGGTGCCAGTTGACCGGGGTGATCCGCCAGCCGGCGCGCTGGGTCGCGGCCAGCACCTCGACGAACTCGGCGCGGTTGGAGCAGACCAGGGCGACGGCGTCGCCGGCCTTCAGGCCCTTGGCCCGCAGCAGGCGCACGATGCGGTTGGCCCGGGCGTTGACCTTGCCCCAGCTGTGGGTCTTGCCGTCGGGGTCGTGGATGAAGACCGCGTCGGGCTTGATGTCCGCCCAGACGGCGATGGTCATGCCGCTCATGGCGGCCCCGCCCAGACGGTCGTCGAGGCTTACCCCGGCCAGGTCCTGGCGGTCCTTCACGTCGTCCATAAAATCCTCCGGGCGCCTCAGATGAAGTGGCGCGCTCAATTGCTCTTGGAGGACCCACGGAGGACGGGACGAAATAATCCGCGTCCCTTTCGATCCGGGACCTCGTCGCCACCAGATCACGGGAGGAAGCGGGCGACAATTGGGCTTCGGGCCTGTCGAGGGCCTCCTAGTCGAAGGTCTTGGCCGCCCAGCGCCAGGCGAGGTAGCCGGCGCTGGCGCCCACCGCGGTCAGGAAGGTGCCCCAGCAGATGTCGATGACGGAGATCCGAGTGGCCCAGACCTTCAGCGTCGCCTGGTTGGTGAGGTCGTAGGTGGCATAGGCGAAGGCGCCCAGGATCGCGCCAGTCAGCGCGGTCTTGCGCAGACCCGCCCGCCGGTTGGGCAGGATCGCCAGCAACACCACGCCCAGGACGTAGACCAGATAGAAGACAACGGCCGCGGGCAGAGCGGGCTTGTCGGCCAGCGCATAGTCGAGCGTTGGGCGATAGACCCTCTGGCCGGCCGTTGTGAGATAGGCCGCGTCGAGCGCGGCGATGCTGATGCCGGTCCCCAGGTAGGTGATCAGGTACTTCAGCATTGTCCCCCTCCGGGGAAGACTACGAAGGCCTCAGCCGGTAGTGGCTGACGCCCCACTCCTCGCCGCCACGGTGGCCGAAGAGGCCGGCGGTGGCCAGGAAGAACAGCCGCCAGCGCCTGTGCCAGAGCACGGCCTTGTCGCCGTAGACGGCCTTCAGCACAGGGCGGATGGCGGCGATGTTGCGGTCGTAGTTTTCCAGCCAGTGGAGCGCGGTCTTCTCGTAGTGGGTCCCGCTCCAGCGCCAGTCCTGCTCGACGGTGAAAAGGTCGGGGAACTGACGCATCAGATTGTGGCTGGGCATGACGCCGCCGGCGAAGAAGTGCTGGGCGATCCAGTCGGTCTCATCCTCCACGTCAAAGCGGTAGGGGCCGGTGCGGTGGGTGAAGATGTGGATGAACAGCCGCCCGTCGGGCTTCAGCCAGGTCTTCACCCGGCCCAGCAGGGCGCGCCAGTTGGCCATGTGCTCGAACATCTCGACGGAGACGACGCGGTCGTAAGTCCCTGCATCAAGCGGCGCGAAGTCGTTCATGTCGGCGGTGATGACGGTGAGGTTGGTCAGGCCCTCGGCGGCGGCGCGGCCACGGATGTAGTCGCCTTGGCTTGCCGAGTTGGAGACCGACGTGATCTTCGACTTCGGATAGGTACGCGCCATCCACAGCGACAGCGAGCCCCAGCCGCAGCCGAGTTCCAGGATGGTCTGGCCGTCGCGCAGGTCGGCGTGGGCGCAGGTCTCGGCGAGCGCGCGGTCCTCGGCCTGCCCCAGGGCGTCGCCGGGCTCGTAGAGGCACGAGGAGTACTTCAGCCGCGGCCCCAGGCAGGCCAGGAAGAAGGCGGCCGGGACCTCGTAGTGTTGCTCGTTCGCCGCGTGGGTGTGCTCGGCGATGGGCCGCTCGGCCATCTGGCGGGCGAAGGCGGCGTCGGCATCCGGGCCCGCGGCGGCGGCCTGGCGGCGCGCGCCGGAGACCAGGACCTCGATGGCGGCCTTGCGCATCGCGTCCGGAAGGGGCGCGCCCTCGAAGGCCTGGAGCGCGGTCGAAACGAAACTCATTCAAGGTCCTTTAGGCGGATTTGGGCGGGAGCGGGAAGAAGGCGCTGACGCGGGCCTGGTAGGCGCGATAGGCCTCGCCCTTCGACCTGAGCTGCGCCGCCTCCAGCGGCGGGATTCCGCTGACGCGGGTGAGCAGTAGGAACATGACGACCGGCGCCGAAAGGCTCAGCCAAGTGACCCGGCGCACGGGGTCGAGGGCGATCACCGGATAGGCCAGCCAGGCCAGCCATTCGAAGAAGTAGTTGGGATGCCGCGACCAGCCCCAGAGGCCGACGTCGGCGACCTTGCCCGCATTGTCGGGGTCGGCCTTGAAGCGCCTCATCTGGGCGTCCGCCAGGGTCGCCCCGCCAACCGCGATCAGGAAGACCGCCACGCCCAGGAGGTCGCGAAAGGCGAGCGCCGCGCCGGGTGCGTGGGCGGCCGCCAGGATGGAAAGCGCCAGCAGGGCCGAGGCCGGCGCCTGCGGCAGGGTCACGAACAGCATGTTTCGCGCGTAGTCCTTGCCCCAGTCCGTGCGGAATTTGGCATATCTCGGGTCCTCCGGATGGGCCGCGACCCGCGGGGCCAGGTAGCCGCCGAGCCGCAACGCCCAGAGCGCAACGAGGCCCGCCACCAGCCATTGCCGCATCTGCGGCGCCGCGCCGGACTGCAGCGGGAACAAAGCCGCCCCGGCCAGCGCTACGCCCGTGCCGAAGGTCCAGAAGACGTCGGTCCATCCACCATTGCGACGCGCCAGGCCATATCCCCAGGCGCAAACCATCACGGGCGTCATGACGGCCAGCACCGCGAGGCATAAAATCCAGATCATTCCGGACTCACTTTCCACTGACGCCATACGCGGTCATACCTTGGTTCGGATGCATCCGATGGGGGAAGCCTCCCGTAGCTCAAAGAGGTCGCGCTGCTCCGGCGACGCACCGAAGTTTGGCCAAGAGGTTGGGCGTGTTCGATTCGGATGAGCGTCGTCTACGGGTCGCGGTCGTAGGCGGCGGAATCGGCGGTCTCTCGGCGGCGTGGCTTCTGTCCAGCCGCCACGAGGTGGTGCTGTTCGAGGGCGATGCTCGGCTGGGTGGGCACGCCAACACGGCCGAGGCTCAGAACGACCAGGGCGGGATCACCGCCGTCGACACCGGCTTCATCGTCTATAACGCGCCGAATTACCCCAACTTTTCAGCCCTGCTCGACCACCTGGACGTGGCCTCGATCCCGGCGGACATGGCGCTGAGCGTCAGCCTGGACGACGGCGATTTCGAATACTCGAGCTTCGGCATGAGCGGCATGTTCGCCCAGAAGAAGAACATTTTCTCCGCCCGGTTCTGGTCGATGCTGCGCGATGTGACCCGTTTCTATCGGCATGGACCGAAGGACCTGGCGTCGCTTGAGGCGCCGCTGACCTCGCTGGACGACTACCTGGCGCAGAAGGGCTACTGCCAGGCGTTCCGCGACGACCACCTCCTGCCGCAGGCCGCGGCGATCTGGTCGACGCCGCTGGCGGCGATCGGCGCCTATCCGGCGGCGGCCCTGATCCGCTTCTTCCAGAACCATGGGATGATGAGCGTGTTCGGCCGCGGCCTCTGGCGCACGGTGCAGGGTGGCAGTCGAACCTATGTCAGCAAGCTCTCCGCGGCCTTTCACGGCGAGGCGCGCATCGGCGTGCGGGTGACCGGCGTCAGGCGTGTCCCCGGCGGCGCGGAGGTGCGCGACGCCACCGGCCATGTGGAACGCTTCGACGAGGTGGTGATCGCGACCCATGGGGACACGGCGCTGGCGCTGCTGGACGACCCGACGTCGGAGGAGCGCCGCATCCTGGGCTGCTTCAAGTACAGCCGGAACCTGACGGTGCTGCACACCGATCCCAGCCTGATGCCCCAGCGCAAGGCCGCCTGGACCAGCTGGAACCACATCGGCCGCCGCGACAATCCCGAGGACGGCTGCGTCACCTACTGGATGAACCGGCTTCAGAGCCTGAAGGGCGCGCAGAACCTGTTCGTGACCCTGAAGCCGACGCGGCCGATCGCCCCCGAGGCGGTGATCAAGACCGAGGTCTACGACCACCCGCTGTTCGACGCCGGCGCCATCGCCGCCCAGCGCGAGATCTGGAGCCTGCAGGGCGCGCGGCACACCTGGTTCTGCGGCTCCTACTTCGGCCACGGCTTCCATGAGGATGCGCTGCAGGCGGGCCTGGCGGTGGCCGAGCAACTGGGCGGGGTGCGCCGGCCCTGGACCGTCGAGGGCGAGTCCTCGCGCATCCACGTCGCCGCGTCGCGGGAGCCGGTGGAGGCCGCGGCGTGATCGCCTCGGGGCTCTATTGCGGCCTCGTCAGCCACGCGCGGGTGA
>DASRRU010000118.1:0-13764 GCA_035656795.1 Phenylobacterium sp.
GACACCGCGACCATCGTCACGGCCCTTTTGCACGACGTCATCGAGGACACCCCGGTCACCCGCGCCGAGATCGACGAGCTGTTCGGCTCCGAGATCGGCGAACTGGTCGAGGGCGTCACAAAGCTGTCGAAGCTGGAGCTCTCCTCCGAGCACCTGCGCCAGGCTGAAAACCTGCGAAAGTTCATCCTGGCGATCAGCCGCGACGTGCGTGTGCTGCTGGTGAAGCTGGCCGACCGCCTGCACAACATGCGCACGCTGGGATATATCGCGAGCCCCGCAAAGCGCGAACGGATCGCCCGCGAGACCCTGGACATCTACGCCCCCCTGGCCCGCTCGATCGGCGTGCACCGCATCTGCACCGAGCTGGAAGAACTGGCGTTCGAACACCTCAACCCCGTCGCCCGCGACGCCATCGGGCGGCGCCTCGAAACGCTGCGCCAACAGCAGGGCGGGGCGGTTTCTCTGGTCAGTGGCGAAATCGCCGGGCGGCTGGACGAGGGCGGCATTCCGGCCCGGGTCTACGGGCGCGAGAAGAACGCCTATTCGATCTGGCGAAAGCTGCAGCGCAAATCGATCGGCTTTTCGCAGCTGTCCGACATTTACGCCTTCCGGGTGATCGTCGACAACGAGGACGACTGTTATCGCGCGCTGGGCGTCATCCACCGCGCCTGGCCCTCAATCCCTGAGCGGTTCAAGGACTTCATCTCGACGCCCAAGCGCAACAACTACCGCTCGCTGCACACCACGGTCGTGGGGCCGCGCGGGATGCGGATCGAGATGCAGATCCGCACCGAGGCCATGGACCGCGTGGCCGAGGAGGGCGTGGCGGCGCACTGGCGCTACAAGGACAAGTCCTACGGTTTCGATCTGGAACATCAGAAGGCCGCCGGCGGCCGCGACCCGCTGGTCAATCTGCGCCACCTCGTCCAGGTGCTCGAGCACGGCGGCGACGCCGAGGAGCTGATGGAGCATGCCAAGCTCGAGATGTTCCTCGACCAGGCCTTCGTCTTCACGCCCAAGGGCCGACTGGTCAGCCTGCCCACCGGCGCCATGCCGCTGGACTTCGCCTACGCCCTGCACACCGACATCGGCGACACCTGCATCGGCGTGAAGATCAACGGCGAGCTGAAGCCCTTGCGCACCGTGCTGCAGAACGGCGACGTGGTGGAGGTGATCCGCGGCGGCAAGCCCGTAGTGCCGCCCGACTGGCGCTCGATCACCATCACCGGCCGCGCCCGCTCGGCCATTCGCCGCCACATCCGCCAGACCGAGAAGGAAGAGTTCACCCGGCTCGGACGCGCCACAGTCGACCAGACCTTCGACGCGGCCGGAAAATCGCGCAAGGACGTGTCGCTCCGGCCCGCGCTCGACCGCTTCGGCGTCGCCACCGAGGACGAGCTGTTCAGCGCCGTCGGCCGCGGCCGCGTCTCGCCGCCGCAGGTGCTGGAGGCGCTGTTCCCAGGCCTGAAGGCCGACGAGAAGAAGGCTGCCGCCGCCCGCCACCGCATCGAAGACGGCAAGGCCGCCAAGCTCTATGTCCGAGGCGGAGGCCTGACACCGGGCGTCAGCATCCACTTCCACGAGGGCTGTTCGCCGGTGCCGGGCGACCGGATCGTCGGCATCATCGAAGAGGACGGCAAGGGCCTTACGGTGCACACCATCGACTGCGACAGCCTGGCCGCTTTCGAGGATCAGGAAGAGGCCTGGCGTGACCTGCAGTGGACGCCGGAGGCCGAGCGCAACTCCATCGCCCGCGCCAAGCTGATCGCCACCATCCGCAATTCGCCCGGTGTGCTGGGCCAGGTCTGCACGATTATCGGCGAGGCCGGCGGCAACATCGTCCAGCTGCGCATGCACCACCGCCAGAGCGACTTCTTCGACGTCGACATCGACGTGGACGTCAACGACGCCCGCCACCTGACCCACATCGCCGCCGCGCTCCGCGCCAACCCCAGCGTCGAGACGGTGGACCGGCGCAAGACCTAACCCCGCCTTTCCCGGCGAAAGCCGGGATCCAAACTGAGCCGGCTTATCGCCTCGTTCCGCCAGACAATCAGACGCCGCATGGATCCCGGCTTTCGCCGGGATAAGAGGATTTGGGGCTCGGGCCCTACGCCGCCAGCCTCAGCCGCTTTTCCGCCTGCCAGTCCTTGGCGATGCGGTTGATAATGTAGGGCGGCGTCCAGCCGAAGTCGCTGTCGTCCTCGGGGTCGTCGGCCAGGAACAGCGGGGTGAACACCTTGTAGTTCTGCTCGACGATCGCTTCGCAGAAGGAGCGCAGCAGCTCGGGGTCGCTCAGGTGGCGGCCGATGCCCCCATCGTGGATGTCCGCCCGCTCGCCGGCGCCGACCGGCAGCCAGATCATCGGATAGGGCTGGTTGTCGATCACGCCGCGCAGCTTCTGGGCGCCGGAAAAATGCAGCGGCAGGGGCTCGTCGGACGTGGCGTAGGAGCTGGTCAGCAGAAAGGCCAGGTCCGCCGACAGGATCAGCCGTCGCGGGGTCGACCAACTCGTCAGGCGAAAGCCGGTGTCGATCGACGGGCCGACGAAGTCACGAATGATGTCGTGGCGGCCGTGGCCCCCGTACCACTGGTCGCGCATCTCGGCCTGCAGCAGGACGGCGTCGTTGGCGCCATCGGACCGGAACTGCGCCCCGCCGCGGCGGAAGAAGACTTCGGAGTTCGGGGCCGGGAACAGCGCGATCCACGCCGTCGACTTTATGTCGACTTCCTCGACCAGGGTGGCCAGGTCGCAGCGGTAGGCGCTCAGCGCCGAGAGCCAGATGTGGATCGCGTCCACCGCCTGGGCGCGGGTCACCAGGTCGCAGGTGTAGAGCAGCTCGTCGCCGTTGGATTTCCAGAATTCGGGGGGGGCGATGTGCGCATTGCTGCGCTGCCGGAAAGCCCGGTATTGCGCATGAATAATCTGGTCGAAGTCACGGTAGAAATTGAGCAATGCCGGCAGCCACGCCGGGCGCGACTGCTTGAACGCCGTGGAGCCCACGAGGTCGACGCTGAAGAACAGCCGAATCCTCGGCTTCAGCCCCTCAGGCAGGTCTGCCGGCAGTGTTTTCTTCTCGTTCAACGGCACGAGGGCTGGTCCCACCTAGCGTGTTGCGGCTGACGTTCGGTCCGCCGGCCCGACGCCGAGTCCGCCCGCCCGCTTCCCCCAATCAGCGCGCGCGTCGAAACCCAGCAGGTCCACGTATAACGTCGCTCTCATTCAACCGGGTTAAGGAGGCTGGTTAAATACGCTTTAACTTCATCGCGCGGCTCAGCGGTCCTCAGGGGGCGGGCACGTTCCGGGCTGTTGTCGTGGGTGCGGCGCAGTGAAGCAGCGGGAAGGTCGGCGCGTTCATCGCTGGCCGGAGCGTCCAGGGGCCTGGGTGGCCGGCGGGGTGGTCAGCGGCGACAGCCTGTCGTTCGAACCTTGAGGCCCGATGGGGCGCGGTGACGCTTGTCGTCAGGGCCGCCGCCAGAGTGAAAGCCGGTCGCCCCGGAAGGCGGCCGACCACGATCCGCCCGGCGGCGCGGACCAGGTACGCCCCCTCGTCAGGTGCGAATATCGGAAGCGGCATGAAGAGCCGGTGGGCGTAGAATCCCAGGATCGTCAGGGTCAGGACCGCCGCGGCGACCTGCCAAAGCCTCCCCGCCCACCCACGGATCAAGATCAGGGCCGGTGCGCCTGGACGAACTCTACCGCGCGCACAGCGGCCTCGCCGTAGGTCTCCCCCAGGATCGTGGTATGTGAGGCGCCGTGGACGGCCTCGAACATGCCGGCCCGCGAGGCCAGCTCCGGCCCGCGCCGCGGATCGGGCGCGCCCTCGGGTTCGCCGCGATAGGCCACGATCACCGCCACCGGCCACCTCGGGTCATAGGGCGGCGCCGTTCACGCCTCGGCGGCGCTGCGCGGCCAGTTCTCGATCTCCTCGGCGGCCGTGCGGGCGTGATGGCCGGAGACATAGGCGTGGCGCTTCTCGGCGCTGCCCGGCGCAGGCAGGCCGATCCGGTCGCCGGCGATCCAGTAGAGCGGAAGCGTGGTCCCGACACTGGCCGACACCGCGGCCACCTTGGCCAGGGTCGTGAAGCCGCCGATGAACCTCTCCGTCCCCGGATTGTCGATCTGTTCGGGCGTGGTGGCCTCGATCAGCACCAGGCCGGCCACCTTGTCCGGGTCGCGCCCGGCGAACATGCGCGTATAGAGCCCGGCCATGGAGTGACCCATCAGGATGAACGGCCCTGGCTCGCCGGACGCCGCGATGAGCTTTTCCAGGTCGTCGGTGATCGCCGATGCGTCGCGGGGCTTCGGGCCCGGATCGGACCAGCCCATGCCCGCGCGGTCATAGGCGCAGGATCGGATGCCCTTGGCGGTCAGCTTCTCCTGGATCGCCGCGAAGTCGGCGGCCAGGCCGAAGGCGCCCGGCTCCATCCAGACCGTGGGGCGCCCGGCGCTCGCCGGCGGTCCCGCGCAGACCAGCCTGAGCTTGCGGCCGCCGATGTCCACATAACGCCCGGACGGCGTGAACGGGCCCGCCATCGCGACCATGGCCGAGCCGGCGGCGATCCACACGATCAGGACGAGGGCCAGGCCCAGCAGCATCCGCTTCATGCCCGCACCTAGTGTTGCGTCGCGCAAGCCTGCAACCGCGGACATATTACAGTCCGTCGATATCTTCCGACCGCGCCGAAAGAGCGGTATCGAGGGACCATGAACACCGAACAAGTCCTCGAAGAATTCCGCGGCGCCGGCGCCCTGCGCGAAGGCCATTTCATCCTCGCGTCCGGCCGCCATAGCCCGATGTTCCTGCAGAAGAACCTGGTCTTCCAGTACCCGGAGCGGACCGCGCGCCTGTGCAAAGCCCTGGCGGAGAAGATCGAGGCGCGGTTCGGCAAGCCCGACGTCATCGTCTCCCCCGCCGTGGGCGCGATCATCCCGGGCTACGAGACCGCGCGCTGGCTGGGCGTGCCTGCGCTCTACGTCGAGCGGGAAGACGGGGCCTTCAGGCTGCGCCGCGCATTCAAGATCGCACCGGGCGCCAAGGTCGTGGTGATCGAGGACGTGATCACCACCGGCGGCTCCTTCCGCGAGGCGGTCGAGCCCATCGAGGCGACGGGCGGCGTCGTGCTCTGCTGCGCCTGCATCGTCGACCGCTCCGGCGGCCGGGCCGAGGTGGGCTTCCCCCTGGTGGCGCTCGCCACCCTGGACGTGCCGTCCTACGCCCCCGATCAGATCCCCCCCGAACTCGCCGCTCTGCCGGCCGAGGAACCGGGGAGCAAGAGGCTGAAGGCATGAGCCTCATCCCTCATCCGCTGATCCCGGCGAAAGCCGGGATCCAGGCTGAGTCGGACGGTTGGCGCTCGCGCCCTGCGCAACCACATGCCCTATGGATCTCGGCGTTCGCCGGGATGAGCGGAGATGGGGATGTCTAAACTCAGACTTGGGGTCAACATCGACCACGTGGCCACCGTGCGGAACGCTCGCGGGGAGGGATATCCGGACCCGGTGCGCGCCGCCGAGATGGCGTTGGCCGCCGGCGCCGATGGCATCACCGCCCACCTGCGCGAGGATCGCCGCCACATCTCCGACGCGGATATCGACGCGCTTGCGGTCACCTGCCGCCGGCGCGGACGGCCGCTGAATTTCGAGATGGCGGTGACCCCGGAGATGGAAGCCATCGCGCTCGCCCACCTGCCGCACGCCGCCTGCCTGGTGCCGGAACGGCGCGAAGAGGTGACGACCGAAGGCGGCCTCGACGTGGTCAAGGGCCACAACACGATTGCGCCCGTGACCCGCCGCCTCACCGACGCCGGCATCCGCGTCTCCTGCTTCATCGACGCGGACCTGGGCCAGGTCGCCGCCTCCAAGAGCGTCGGCGCCCAGGTGGTCGAGCTGCACACCGGCGCCTTCTGCCAGGCGGTGCGCGAACGCTCGGCGGAGGCCGGGCGGCTGCTGCAAAGCCTGCAGTCCGCGGCGTGCGAGGCCCAGCGTCTGGGCCTGGAGGTCCACGCCGGTCACGGCATCGACTACGAGACCGTCAAGCCCGTCGCGACCATCCCCGAACTGATGGAGCTCAATATCGGCCACTTCCTGATCGGCGAGGCGATCTTCATCGGTCTCGGACCGGCCATCCAGCGCATGCGGGCGCTGATGGATGAGGCCAGAGCCGTGAGGGCGGCTTGATCATCGGCCTGGGATCGGACCTTTCCGACATCCGCCGGATCGAGAAGACCCTGGCGCGGCACGGCGAACGCTTCACCCAGCGCGTCTTCACCGACATCGAACGCAGCCGTTCAGAGCGCAAGAACGACCGCGCCGCCTCCTACGCCAAGCGCTTCGCGGCCAAGGAGGCCTGTGCAAAGGCGCTGGGCACCGGCATGCGTCGGGGCGTCTTCTGGCGCGACATGGGGGTCGTCAACCTGCGCTCCGGCCAGCCGACCCTGGCGCTCACCGGCGGCGCCCAGGCTCGCCTCATGGAGATGACGCCCCCTGGCCATCGCCCGGTGATCCATCTCAGCCTTACCGACGACCATCCCTACGCCCAAGCCTTCGTGATCATCGAGGCCCTGCCGGAATAGCCTCAGCGGCCGAAGCCGGCCACCAGGGCCGCCGCGGCCGCCATCACCGGCGCCCAGTCCCCGAACGCCGGCGCGGTCAGCGCCCGGGCCTGCGGATACCAGGGCAGGGCGTCGGTCCCCAGGCGGGGCCAGGCCGCCGGGGTCCCGAGGATTGCGATCTCGGCGCCGATCGCGCCAGCCAGGGCCGCCGTGGCGTTGGCCACGCACACCGTCAGGTCGAGCGCGCTCAGCAGCGCGGCCAGGCCATCGATGTCGTCGCGGATATCGAGGCCTGGGGGTTCGAGAATCTCCACGCCGGTCTGCGCCCGGAACGCCGCCAGCTCCTCGGCGCAGTCGCCGTACTGCACGTTGACGAAGCGCACGCCGGGGGTCTGCAACAACGTCGTCCAAAGGTCGCGTGGCGGATACTGCCGGCGCCGGTCGCCCCCGACCCTGCCGCTACGCCAGCTGATTCCGACCGCCGGGGCCCCGTCGCCCAGCCACCTCATCCAACGACCGGCCAGGACAGGATGCGGCGCCAGGTAGCCGGCCGTGCGGGGAAAGTCCGCCAGCGAACGGCGGAACTGGCGAGGCAACGACCCCATCGGCGCCCACAGGTCCACCTCATCCGGACCCTCTATGCCCGGCGCGGTGCGGCAAGCCCCGGCCGCGACCCGCGTGGTGGCGTGGGCGGCAACCTCGGCGGTGGGAAAGCTGCGCGCGAAAAGCTGGACCAGCCTCGGTTCCACCCCCAAGCTTAGCCGGCCCCGCGGCCCGAGCGCGTCCAGAACTTCAGGCAGCAGGCCAGCGTACATCAGCTCGTCGCCCAGGCCCTGTTCTCCGGCGATCAGCAACCGGCGCCCTGCCAGCCGCGCGCCCGGTTCCCAGCGGCGCCCAGGCAGGTCGAAGTGAAGCGCGCCGGGTTGATGCCGCGACCCCCGTGCCTCATAGGCGTCCCAACCCTGCGCAAGATCGCCGCGCGCGAGAGCCAGTGTCGCCGCTGCGAAGCTAATGGCCGCAAGGTCGGACGCCTTCTTCGCCAGCCGGCGCGCCAGCCGGTAGTCGGCGCAGGCGCCGTCCAGGTCTCCCAGGTCGAACCGCGCGTTACCCCGGTTGTAGATCGCCGCGGCGAACCGGCGATCGAGTCGCACCGCCTCGTCGAAGAAGACGATCGATTCCGCCGCCTGGCTGTCCTGGGTCAGGGTGACGCCCAGGCTGTTCCACAGCCGGGCCTCCAGGGGGTTGCGCATCAGCGCGTCGCGCAACAACTGGACCGCCTCGTCGAACCGGCCGAGATCGCGCAGCGCGCGCGCCCGCCCGTCGATGGCCTCCAGCCGCAGCGGGTCCAGTCGGCTGACCTCTGCCCACAGCCGCGCGGCGATCTCGCCCAGCTCCATCCGCCCGGCCAGGCCGGCCAGTCCCGCAAGAATCTCCGAATCGCCGGGGCGCATAGCCAGCGCGGCCTCATAGGCCGCGAAAGCCCCCGCAAGATCGCCCGCCCGTTCCAAAGCCGCGGCCTTGGCCAGCGGGTCCCGCACCCCCGGCGCCCCAACCGGAACAGGTCGCAAGACCGACATCCGCCATTTCCCCTTCGCCCGCGCCGCGGAGGGAAAGCTGTCACGACGAAAACGCCCTCTCGGGCTCGCTAACGGTGAAGTCGGGCGGCAAGACGCCGCCTCTTGGCGGCTGGATTTCAATCTGGAACGGGGTGATGGTTGACGTAACGGAAGCTGCAAGAATTGAGGTGATTTATGGCGAATATGTCCGGAAGATTTCCTTGTGGCAGCCGGTAGCTGTTGCGCGATTCAGCCGCTCGCGGTGATCTTCGGAATGCTAAGGCGCGCCCATGGCGGGCACAGAACTTGCTCGCGCCGGGCGCAACGCGTAGCTAACGGCCCGACCGCGTCGGCGGGCCTGCTCCCAGGGACTATTCATGAACGAGACCACCCAGGCTTCCGCGCCTCCCGAGAAATCCGGCGCGATGGCCGAGATCGTCGAGATCATAAAGACCGTCGTCTATGCTCTCGCGATCGCGCTGTTCCTGCGGGTGCTGTTCTTCCAGCCCTACACGATCCCGTCCGCGTCGATGGAGCCGAACCTCTATGAGGGCGACTACATCATCGTGTCGAAGTGGACCTACGGCTATTCGAAGTACTCGGTCCCGTTCGCCCCGCCGATCATTTCTGGCCGGATCGCCGAGCACAAGGCGCAGCGCGGCGACATCGTGGTCTTCGCCCTGCCGCACGACCCCCACGTCGACTACATCAAGCGCATCATCGGCATCCCCGGCGACCGCATCCAGATGAAGCATGGCCTGCTTTACCTGAACGATGTGCAGGTGCCGCGCGTGTTCAAGGGCACGTTCCGCGAGGACAGCGGCTACGGCTTCATGCACGACGTCACTCGCTACCAGGAGACTCTTCCCGGCGGGAAGACCTACATGACCAACGATTTCGGCCCCGACGGCGACCTCGACAACACCGACGTATATGTCGTGCCCGAGGGCCACTATTTCATGATGGGCGACAACCGCGACAACTCCTCCGACAGCCGGGTCTCGCCAGAGGCTGGCGGCGTGGGCTATGTCCCGGCAGAGAACCTCGAGGGCAAGGCGCAGATCATCCTGCTGTCCTGGTCCAAAGGCGCCTCGATCTTCAAGCCCTGGACCTGGGTCCTGAACCTGGAGCCGCACCGGTTCTTCAACCTGCTGCGGTGATGAACAGCCGGACCCCATGAACACAAGAACCGCGGCGATCGCTGAGCTGGAGCGCCGCATCGGCCACGTTTTCGCCGACCGCGACCTCCTGGAGCGCGCCTTGACGCACGCAAGCGTCGGCGACGGCGCCAAGGCCGTGCGCCACAACGAACGGCTGGAATTCCTCGGCGACCGGGTGCTGAACCTGGTTGCGGCCGAGCGGTTGATGGCGTTGGACCCTGACGCGCGGGAAGGGGAGATGTCGCGCCTGATGGCCGGGCTGGTGAACTATCACGCATGTTCCCGCGCCGCCCGCGCCTGCGGCCTGCCCGACGCCATGCGCTTCTCGGCCAGCGCCAGCAAGGTGGGCGCCCGCGACTCCGACGCCGTGCTGGGCGACGCCTGCGAGGCGCTGATCGCAGCCCTCTACGTCGACGGCGGATTGGAGACGGCGCGGAGCTTCTTCCTGACGTTCTGGGAAGGCGAGTTCGCCAACCTCGGCGAGCCGCGGACCAAGGACCCCAAGACCCAGCTCCAGGAGTGGGCGCAGGGCCGCGGATTGCCGCTGCCGGCCTATGAACTGCTGGCCCGCGAGGGACCCGACCATGCACCGGTCTTCACCATCGCGGTGGCCATACAAGGCTTCGCCCCCGAGCGCGGCCAGGGCCGCTCGCGCCAGGACGCTGAGAAGGCCGCCGCGGCCCAGATGCTGCAGAAACAGGAGGGGCCCGGCCCCTCGGAAAGCTTGAACCCATGACCCGCGCCGGCTTCGCCGCCATCATCGGCGCCCCCAATGCGGGCAAGTCGACCCTGACCAACCGCCTGGTGGGGGCCAAGGTCTCGATCGTCACCCAGAAGGTCCAGACCACCCGCTTCCCCGTGCGCGGCGTGGCCATGGCCGGCGAGGCCCAGATCGTGCTGGTCGACACCCCCGGGATCTTCCAGCCGCGCCGCCGGCTCGACCGGGCGATGATCCGCGCCGCCTGGGGCGGGGCGCAGGATGCCGACGTCGTCGTCCACCTGGTGGACAGCGTCGCCGAACTGGCCGCCGAGGAGCCGGGCGCCAAGGCCGCCGACAAACGCGCCGCCATTGATGTGGAGTCCATCGTCGAGGGCCTGAAGGCGTCAGGCAAGACCGCCATCCTGGCGCTCAACAAGATCGACGGCATGAAGCGCGACACCCTGCTGGCGCTGTCGAAGAAGCTGTTCGACACCGGGGTCTATTCGGAGGTCTTCATGATCTCGGCCGCCGACGGTAACGGTGTCGACGACCTGAAGAACCGCCTGGCCGCCCTGATGAAGGAAGGCCCTTGGTTCTATCCCGCCGAACAGACCGCCGACATTCCCGCGCGCCTGCTGGCCGCCGAGATCACCCGCGAGAAGCTCTACCTGCGGGTCCACGAGGAACTGCCCTACGCCGCCGCCGTCGAGACCACCGCTTTCGAGGAGCGCAAGGACGGCTCGGCCCGCATCGAGCAGACCATCTATGTCGAACGCGAGAGCCAGCGCCCGATCATCCTTGGTAAGGGCGGGCAGACCCTGAAGTGGATCGGCCAGAAGGCCCGTGAAGAACTTTGCGAGCTGCTCGACCGGCCCGTTCACCTCTTCATCCATGTGAAGGTCGACGAACGTTGGGCCGACAAGCGCGAGTTCTACGGCGACGTGGGCCTGGACTTCGACGCCTGACCGCTACAGCGGCACGGCGAGATAGCAGCCGAACTCCTTGGGGAAATCGACGGAGACCCGTGCATGGACGCGGCTCTGGCGATCCTGGAACACCGCATGGTCGTCGAGCGGCACCACCGCGCCGTGCCAGACGCCCGGATGGAGATAGAGTCCCTGGCCGCCGTCGCACCGGAAGGACACGAACTGCTCTGGCTTAACGTCGTCGCCGGGAAGCGCCAACGGCACCAGGAAGCTTTGCCCGTTGAGCGGCCAGAACAGTTGGCCGCCGTCCGGGTGATAGTTGGCCCGCCAGATCAGAGCGCGCTCGCGCGGCTGTGCGGGGCCGTCGAGGGCCGCGGTCTCAGGCCACTGGCTCCAGCCGAACAGGTAGCTGTCACCCACGGCGTTGTTGCGGGCGTAGAGCGTGTCGCCCTTCCACCAGAACTCGAACGGGCCCTCGGTCACGCCGCCCTGGTCGCCGGAATTTTCGTCCACCGGCCGCCAGCCGCCGGCGGGCCAGCGCACGATCTCGATGGGGAAGGTCTCCGGCTCAGCGGCGACGATCCGCCCATAACCTTGGAGGCTGGCGTCCGTGGCCTGCACCACGGGCGTCTCGTAAACCTCGCGCACGCCCATCGTCGGTGTGTAGGCGATCTCGCCCGGGTCGAAGTCCATGAGGTCGTGCTCTCCCATTGCCAGGTTCGGGGTTAGGCCGCGACGCCGGGCGCGTCGGCGCCGGCACGTTCCGCCGCGCAGTCGTGGCCGATCGCAAGCGTGACGATTCCGGTCAGCAAGACGCCGCCGGCGAGGGCCAGAAGGCCATAGGTGAAATCGCCCGTCGCGTCCTTGATCCAGCCGATCGCGAACGGCCCGATGAAGCCGCCGATATTGCCGACGGCGTTGATCACCGCGATGCCGCCCGCCGCGGCGGCGCCGTTCAGGGTCGCTGCGGGCAGGGTCCAGAAGATCGGCAGGATGGCGAGGGTGCCCACTGCGCTGAAAGTGATGGCGGCCACCGAAAGGACTGGCGCCAGATTTCCCGAGGAATGGGCCAGGAAAGCGCTCCCCGCCAGGCCGAAGGACCCGACCAGCGACGCCGCCGCGATGTGCCAGACCCGCTCTTTGGCGCGATCAGAGTGGCGGCACCACCAGACCATCGCCAGGGCGGCGAATCCGTAGGGTATGGCGACCAGATAGCCGACCGCCCATTCGGCGGCCCCGGTGCTCTTCAGGATCTGCGGCAGCCAGAAGATCACCCCATAGAGTCCGATCTCGACCCCGAAATAGGCGAGGCAAAGCATCAGCACCCGTGGGTCGGTCAGCATTTTCGCGACGCCCGAGCCGTACCTGGCGCGCCGATCGGCCGCCTCCGCATCCAGAGCCCTGGCCAGCCACGCCTTCTCGTCTGCGCTCAGCCATTTCGCGTCCGCCGGCCGGTCCGGCAGATAGACCAGCACCGCTATGCCCAGGATCAGCGACGGGACCGTCTCCGTCAGGAACAGCCACTGCCAGCCGGCCAGGCCGAACAGGCCGTTCAGCTGGAGGACCGCGCTGGAGATCGGCCCGCCGAGGGCGGTCGAGATCGGAATGGCGGTCATGAACAGGCCGATCAGCTGGGCTCGCCGCGCGGCCGGAACCCATTGGGTCAGGTAGTAGATGACGCCCGGGAAGAAGCCCGCCTCGGCCACGCCCAGCAGGAACCTGACCAGGTAGAAGCTGTTGGCGTTCTTCACGAAGGCCATGGCGCCGGCGACCAGCGCCCAGGTGACCATGATCCGGGCGATCCAGCGTCGGGCGCCGACCCGATGCAGGATCAGGTTGCTCGGCGCCTCGAGCAGCACATAGCCGGCGAAAAAGATCCCGGCGCCCAACCCGTAGACGTAGGGCGAAAATCCCAGGTCGTGGTTCATCCCCGCCGCGGCGAAGCTGATGTTCACCCGATCGATGAAGGCGGCGAAATAGAGCACCGCCAGGAAGGGAATCAGGCGGACGCCCACCTTCCGGATCGCCGAGACCTCGATGGACGCAACCATGTCTGTCCCCGCCACGCCGAAAGGGCGCGCCCGTCTGGCTTCCCCCATCCGGAATAGTGCGGCTTGATCTCGGATATGTGACCTACCGCGGAGCGCCCTTCGGCGCGCCCGCCACATCCACCCAGATCGGGTCGGTATAGGCCCGGCCGCCCGCCTGATCCTCGACGACCAGGGCGTACCAGGCCGGGGCGTCGGCGGTCAGGGGGAAGTCGACGCGGGCCTCGTGGCCATCGGCGGCGAGGTCGAGCGTCTTCACGATGGCGCCGCGGCGGATCAGGGATACGGACTTCAACCCCTTCGCCGCCTTCAGGTCGAATCCGAGATCGAAGGCCTGCCCGGCCTTGACCGGGATCGTCTCGCCGAACATCCGATCGGGGAAGATCAGCGGGCCATAGGTGACATAGGCATGGCCCGCCTTCAGCGCGCGGGCGAAACTCAAGGCGGAGACCGGACCGTCGGGGTGGGCGTAGGTGCGCACGGCGCCGGAAAGCTGGTTCCAGACATCGTGGGTGTCGGAGCCAGCGGCCAGATAGTGCTGCTCCCCTGAGTTCCAGAACGCCCAGGCCCGCGCCAGCACCTTGTCGTCGTCGCCGCGATCGTCGGAATTGATCTCGATCAGGTCGAAGCCGGGGTTGAACCCGCCCGGCGCGACCCCGCGATCCAGGCTGGCGAAGTAGCCGTACGGGATCAGCGGGTGGTTGACCTCCAGCACCTCGGCGCCCAGCCGGTGGGCCTCGGCGATCACGCCGTCGATCGTGGTGGCGCCGGTGTCAATCGCCAGCGGTTCGCCCAGCTTCACAGGATAAGCGTTGAAGT
>DASRRU010000119.1:0-8889 GCA_035656795.1 Phenylobacterium sp.
ATTCCTATTCGCACCTGTTCGGCATCCCCTCGACGGGCTTCCGCTTCTTCACCGTCTACGGGCCGTGGGGCCGCCCGGACATGGCGCTCTTCAAGTTCACCGAGGCGATCCTCGCCGGCCGGCCCATCGACGTCTACGGCCAGGGCAAGATGCAGCGCGACTTCACCTATGTCGCCGACATCGTCGACGGCCTGGTCGCCGCCATCGACCGCCCGGCCCAGGTCAACTCCGCCTGGGACCCGGTGCATCCCGATCCGGCCACCAGCGGCGTCGCGCCCTGGCGCGTGCTCAACCTCGGGAACAGCCAGCGCGTCGAGCTCATGCGCTACATCGAGGTCTTGGAGCAGAAGCTTGGCCGCAAGGCCGAGCTCAACCTGCTGCCCATGCAGCCCGGCGACGTGGCCCGCACCGAAGCCGACGTGACCGAGACGCGGGCCGCGCTCGACTATGTCCCATCGACGCCGATCGAGTTTGGCATCGGGGCCTTCGTGGACTGGTACCTGGACTACTACGGCGTCAAAGCCTGAGGTCCGCCGCGTCCTTGTGCAGGAGGCCCTTCACGTCGAACAGCACCGAGTTCGGGCGACCGAACGCGCGGATCGCTTCGGCGCCCAGCGCGACGAACTGGCGATGCGCGACGGCCAGGACGATGGCGTCATAGGCGCCGTTCGCCGGCGCGGTGGTGATCAGGTCCAGGCCGTATTCGGCGCGCGCCTCCTCCGCGTCGATCCAGGGATCCCAGACGTCGATCCCGGCGCCTGCGTCGGCCAGCTCCTGGACGATGTCGATGACGCGGGTGTTGCGCAGGTCCGTGCAGTTTTCCTTGAACGCCAGGCCCATCATCAGCACGCGCGCGCCCTTCACGATCGTGCCCCGACGGGCCATTTCGCCCATCAGCTGGCGCGCCACATAGGGGCCCATGCCGTCGTTGATCCGCCGCCCCGCCAGGATCACCTCCGGGTGATAGCCCAGCGCCTCAGCCTTGTGGGTCAGGTAGTAGGGATCGACTCCGATGCAGTGGCCGCCGACCAGTCCGGGGCGGAAGTTCAGGAAATTCCATTTGGTGCCCGCGGCCGCCAGCACCTCGGAGGTGTCGACGCCAAGCCGCTGGAAGATCAAGGCGAATTCATTGATCAGGGCGATGTTCAGATCGCGCTGAGTGTTCTCGATCACCTTGGCGGCCTCGGCCACCCGGATCGAGCTGGCGCGGTGCGTGCCCGCCGTCACCACCGACGAATAGAGCGCGTCCACGAAGTCGGCGGCGAGCGGCGTGGAACCGGCAGTGACCTTGACGATATTCGCCAGGCGGTGGGTCGGATCGCCCGGATTGGCGCGCTCGGGACTGTAGCCGGCGAAGAAGTCGCGGTTGAAGGTCAGGCCGGAGACCTGCGCCACCACCGGCACGCAGTCCTCCTCGGTGGCGCCCGGATAGACGGTGGATTCGTAGATCACCACGCCGCCCGGCCGGATCGCCGCGCCCACCGTGCGGCTGGCCGCCATCAGGGCCGAAAGGTCCGGCCGCTTGGCCGCATCGATGGGCGTGGGCACCGTGACGATGAAGACGTTGCAGGCGTTCAGGTCGGCCGGATCGGAGCTCAGCTTCAGGCCCTTGGCGGCCGCCAGTTCGGCGGGTGAGACCTCCAGGGTGCGGTCCTCACCGGCGGCCAGCTCGGCGATGCGCTCGGCCTTGACGTCGAAGCCCACCACCTCGTGCTCGGCGGAAAACGCCACCGCCAGGGGCAGCCCCACATAGCCCAACCCGATCACCGCGATCTTCGCGGGCGTGCGGGTGAAGGGATTGGTCTGCATAGGGATCTCGTGGCCGGCTCGGGTGGGCCGGTCACTAGCACGGTTTCGGCTCAGGGCGATGGGTGCCCCATCTGTGGTCCGGCCGGTCGCCCCGCGGGCCGCCACCCGGGGTCCAGCGCTTGCGTGTCCGCGGGCCCGTGCCGCGCCACGATGTCCTTCTGCAGCGCCCTGGCGGCCATCGCCTGGCCGCGGAACAGGGTGTCCATCGCCCAGCCGATCACCGGCACGTCGCTCATCGCGGTGTTGACGATCATGTAGCCCGACATCCGCGCCAGCGTCCAAGGCTCCGCCTTGGCCTTCACACCCTCGTAGAGCAGCAGACCCGCCGACCCGAGGCTATAGACGGTCCCCGCCACCGGCACCCAGGCCAGCACCCCATCCAGCCCAAGCCCCCACGGCCCGATCCGGATCAGGTTGTCGGACAGCCGCTTGATGCGCTCGGCGTTGCGCCAGGCGCGGTGGGCGCGTTCGCGGTCGGTTTCGTCGTCCATGGCGGTCCAACGCTGGCCAGCACCCTGCGGCTGCACATCATAGCGGCGCATCCTTTCCCAATCGTCGCGGGCCAATGGCGGCGTCCCCCTGCCCCCCGCTCAACGGGCGTCGGGCCAGAGGCTGCGATCGCCGCCGACGGGGCCGTCCCAGGCCAGCGTCGCGATCAGGGGATAGTGGTCGGAGCCCAGTTTTGGCCCGCGCTCGACCTTGACCGTGCGCCATTGGCCGCCAGCGTAGATGTGGTCGATGGGCAGGAAGGGGACCGGGAAATCGCGGCCCTGCAGCATCGGCAGCCGCGCCGGCCAGCTCGGCAGGGCGCGGTCGCGCCGCTCAAGCCCGATCGCCTCATCGGCCTGGCGGCGAATGTACGACCACTGGGTCGAGTTGAAGTCGCCGGCCAGGATCGTGCTGGGCCGGTCGATCGTGTCGAGCGTGAGGGTCAGATGCAGCGCTTCGGCCCGCGCGCGCCTGGCGGGGATCGGCCAGCCGCTGTGCGCGCCCATCAGGGTGAAGGGCTTGCCGTCAAAGCCGTAGATCTCAGGCCAATTCAGATAGAAGCCTTGGCCCGGGAGATTGTGGACGTCCCAGTTCACGCGCGTGCGGATGAATCCATGGCGAGCTGCAACGATCATGTTGTCTGCCATGTAGGTCTTCAGCCCCGTGGCCTGGCGGAGCTTCGGCTCTACGGCTGGATCCGGCTCGACGATCACCACGAGGTCTGGGTGTTGCGCCGCAATCCACGCGACGACACGGTCAGGATCGCTGTTTGCACCCCACTGATTGAACTCGATCAGCTTGACTTGGTGCGGCGCGGAGGCGTCGGCGGGCGACGATCGCGGGCGGGTGAAGTCGGGCAGCATCAGTCCGCCGGCTGCCAGCACGGCGACCAGCGCCGCCAGGCGGATCAGCGTCCCGCGCGCCACGCTGGGGGAAGCCCAGGAGAGGATGAACGCCAGGGCGCCCAGCGCCAGCCAGACCAGCGCGAAGTGGGCGAGGAGGTCGAGCTTGTCGTTCCAGCGACCGCCCTCGGCGCCGACCGCCGCCGCAGCGGCGACCAGGGCCAGCCCGGCGGCCACCGCTTCGAGGCTCCAACGGAAGGCCAGCCAGACATTGCGCATGAGCGGTCCTAGCATCGGTCAAGCTTGACCGCGAGCCGACGCTGCGCTTCGCATGCTGTGCGATTTAACCCCAAAGGCTGGCTTGTGGAGGCTCGATCATCGAGCCTTGGATCGAGAGCCCCGGTTGCCGGTCGCGCGTGAGCAAGAGCGGCCCGTCCAGGTCGACGACCTCCGCGCCCTGGGCCAGGATCATCGCCGGGGCCATGGCCAGCGACGTCGCCACCATGCAGCCGACCATCAGGCCGAGCCCGGCGGCGCGGGCTTCGGCGGCCAGCGCCAGGGCCTCGGTGAGGCCGCCGGCCTTGTCGAGCTTGATGTTGATGAAGCGGTAGAGTCGCGCGCAGGCGGCCAGCTCGGCGCGGGTGTGCAGGCTCTCGTCGGCGCACAGCGGCACAGGGCTCGCATAGCCCTCCAGGGCCTCATCCTGGCCAGCCGGCAGGGGCTGCTCGACCAGCATCACCCCCAGCCGGGCCAGATCCGGCGCGAGGCGGCGCAGTTCGTCGAAGGTCAAGGCCTCGTTGGCGTCGACGATTAGGCGTGCCCTCGGCGCGGCCTCGCGCACGGCGAACACCGCGTCCAGGTCGTCCCGGGCGCCGATCTTCAGCTTCAGCATTGGGCGTCGCGCATTGGCGCGGGCGGCTTCCGCCATCGCCTCCACGGGGCCAAGGCTGATGGTGAAACAGGTCTTCACCGGATCGAGCCTCGCGCGGCCCGCCAGGGTCCAGGCGCGGACCCCGGCCCGCTTGGCGTCGAGGTCCCAGAGCGCGCAGTCGAGCGCATTGCGCGCCGCGCCGGGCGGCAGAAGGTCCTGTAGCGCCGCCCGGCCCGCGCCCGCTTCGATGCGCCCTCGGGCACCCTCAATCTGCGCGAGCACGCCCTCGACGGTCTCGCCATAGCGGGCGTATGGCACCGCTTCGCCGCGGCCACGATGCGGCCCATCGGCGATTTCGGCGACCACCACCTCGGCCTCGATCTTCGCGCCCCGGGATATGACGAACGGCTGCGCCAGGGGCCAGTGTTCGACCCGGGCGCTCAGGTCCGCCACGTCTAGACCTGGTCTCCCGCCGCCGCGTCGAGGAGCAGGTAAAGGCGGCCGGCGTCGTCGCCCAGCAGCGAGGCCATCAGGAAGCCCTCGGGATCGCGCACCACGGCGTCGTCCACCAGGGTCTGATAGCGTCGGACATAGACCTGCACCTGCCGCTTCAGCCCATCGTCGGTCACCAGGCGGCGCGCAATGCGGCGCGTCGCGGCCGGCGCGAGCCGCTTGACCACCTCGCGCGCGCCATCGATGTCGCCGGTCTGCACCGCCGCGGCGATCTCGTCGATGCGGGCCTTGGGCAGGAGCCGCGCCGGCTCGACCCCCATCTGGGCCAGCTCGCCGCCCAGGATGTCCTGCAGCCGCTCACCTTCGGCGTCGGCGCCATCGATCGAGGCCAGGAGGTCCTTCCAGGTCCAGGACTCGCCCTCGTGCGCCAGCTCGCCGGTCTCGGCGCCGAGGCCGCCGGCGGATTCGAAGACGGCCGAAAACTCTTCGTCGGTGGCGGTGGGCGTGAGCTTCAGTTTCAGCCGCGGGCGCAGGCCGGGATCCTCGACCACCTGCGCGGCGGGCTCGCCACCCCGGATCGCCGCCGGCTCCATCATGTCGTTGAGTTCCAGCTCCAGATCGTCGACGTCCTCCACCAGGGTCGGCGGCGGAGCGGCCTGGACGGGCGGCGGCGCGCTCTCGGCCTTGGCCAGAGCGCGCGGCTTGACGGCCCGGGGCGTAGGGGGAAGCTGGGCAAGCGGGGCCGCGGGAAGGGTCGCGGAGACGCCCAACAGGCGCACCGCTTCGCTCAGCATCTCGAAGTTGCGGCGCGCACGCTCCTGGAAACCCGCGTCGATGGCCTGGGCCTCCTCGGCCGTGCGCCGTGCCTGGGCGGTGAGCGCCTCCATCCCGTCCGTGACCGCAGCGCGCACCAGGTCGATCTGATCCTGGGCGTTGGCCGGCAGGCTGGCTGCGCGCCTGTCGACGTCGGCCATCATTTCCTGCAGGGCGGCCAGCGAGGCGCGGGCCGCGGCGGCCCCTTCCTCCAGTCGCTTGGCGGTGGCCGCGCCGGCCTGGTCGACCATCTGCGAGGACTGCTCCACCAGGGCGCGCGCCTCGGTCAGCCGGGCCTCAAACACCTGGTTGGCCTTCTGGCCGGCGGTGAAGGCGGCTTCCGAAAGCTGGTCGACCTGCTCGCGGGCGGCGGCGGCGTGGCTGGCGGCGGCGGCGCGGGTCTCCCCGGCGGCCGTGGCCAGCGCCTCGATGGCGGCGCGGGTCTGGGCCTCGAGTTGGGCGCGCTGCCCGGCGGCGGCCTCCGAGACCGCCTCCAAAGACTGCAGAGTGGACAGGCCGAATTCCTCCCGCTCGGCCTTGGCGGTCTCGGCCAGGTCGCGGAACTGATCGGCGGCGTCGGCCATCAGGGCGCGCAGGCTCTCGCCGCCCTTCATCGCCCGCGCGCCAAGCTCCTGGGAGGACAGGCGGGCCTGGTCGATGAACTCCGACAGCTTGGCGGCGTGCGCCTCGGCCAGGTCGGCGAAGCCGGCGTGATCGGCCTTCAGGCCCTGGGTCAGGGTGATCAGGGCGGTGCGCTGTTCGGTGAGGCCGCTTTCGACCGCGCGCACCTGTTCGGCGACGCCGGTCCCGGCCGTCTCCAGGCGCGCGATGTGGCGGGTCAGGTCCTCACCAGCGGTACGGGCCGCGTCGCTTGCCTCCCCGGCCGCGGCGGCGAGGTCCGCGGCGCGGGCGGACAGCACGGCCTCGGCATCGCGCAACTGCGTGTCAGCCAGCTCGGTGGCCTCGGCGACCATCTTGGCCTGCTGGCTGATGCTGTCGGTGACGCGGCTGGCCTGGGCGTCCAGGCTATGGGCCAGCGCGCCCATCTCCGAACGCTCACGCCCCATGGTCCCGGTCAGCTCCTGGGTGGAGCGGATCGAGGTCTGGGTGGCCTCGAGCAGTTGTTCAGTCTCCATGGCCAGCGCGTCGCGCAGGGCCAGCAGGGTTTCCCGGGCCTCGTCGGCGGCGAGGCCGGCCCGGAGGATCTCGTCGCGCACCCCGTGGGCCACGTCGGCGGCGCGGGCGGCGGCGACCACGGCGGGGGTCAGCATCTCCTCGGCCATCGCCTTGGCCCGCCGCGCCTCGGCGCCCAGCTTCTGCCCCTGGCGGATCATGTAGGCGCAGGCGAAGACGAAGACCGCCGGGCCTACGGCCAGCATGCCGAACACGCCGAGCGCGAAGGTGTCATCGCGGAACGGTGCGACTGAATTGCGATAGCCCACCGCGAAGGCGATCGGGGCCAGCCCCCAGAGCACAGCCACGGCTAGGGCCACCAGATAGATCGGCCAGCCCGACGGCGCACGGTAGGGATCCTCCGCGGCCCCCTGCTTGAGAACCTCGTCATCGCGTTGCGCCACGGGCGTGCGCGGATCGGCGGTGATGACCGGCGAGCGCCACGATGGCGGCTGCAGCGGCGCATAGGGGCCCGCTTCCGGCTCGAAGTGCGTCGCGGGTTCGCGATCATCGGCGGCGTCCCAGTTGCTCGTCGCCTCGGCCGCAAGCCCTTCGCGTGGCAGGGCCCCGAAGTCCGCCGGCCGGGTCCGCTTCTTGATCCTCATACGCCTCTTCCGTCGGTGCGGACGGACACCCCTGCGCCCCGAATATGGAAGACGCCGCCGCCGCCCGCGAAGGATTACCCGCGATGGGCGCCGACGCAAACAGGCCTGCACGCCGCAGGGCGTGATCAAACTGAAAGTGACTTGAGGTCCGTTAGGCCTGGACGGGCTGCGCGGGGCGCCGCGGTTTCGGGCAGGCGGTCAGCTTGACGCCCTTGCGGTGCATGGCCACCGGAGCCGATGGCGTGCGCGCGATGACCCGCTCGACCGGTGGTGGCGCGAGCTGGTCGACCTGCGCCGGCTCCAGGGTGACGCCGAAATGCGAAAACGCCAGCGCGGACGAATGCACGACCACCGTGGCGACAATTTCCGTCAATGTCGTCATCGCCGATCCCCGGCTCCGAAGCGATTCCGTCGAGCGCCGTTATACGATAAGCCGAGCCATGGCGCGATGGCGCACGACGTGAATTTTGCGTAATGTTACGCGCGCGGAAGCGCGCCGCGGCGGCTCAGACCTGCCGCCGCCAGTGGTCTTGCACATAGTCGAACACCTGGCCCATGGGCGCGCACCAGACGTCCAGCGCGGCCACGTGGGCCAGGATCCGGTTGTGGGTCGCCACGCTGGCATCGCCGTCGGCGCGCCATTGGGGCAGGACCTCGTGGAACACCAGGATCGCCCATCCGCCCCGGGCCACGGTTTCGTTGAGATAGCGGATCGCCGGCGCCACCCCGTCGCCCTCGTAGGTCGGCTCGAAGCCGTGTAGGTGGAGCGGGTCGGCGATGGCTTCCTCCGGCCGGTTGGGCCCGCCGGCGGTGGTGCGCGCTGCGACCACCCCATCGCGCTCCAGCGCCCGGCGATAGCGGGCGTAGCGAGCGTGCCTGGCCCCCTTGCCAATGCCCAGATAGCCGCACGGGTAGGCGAAGGTTCGCTCGCGGTCGGCGCCGAAATGGCTGTCGAGATAGCCCTCCATCTGGTCGATCTCGGCGTGTTCGAAGCGGTCGGCGCTGTAGCCCGCCAGCGCGCAAGGATGGGTCACGGTGTGGTTGGCGACCTCGTTGCCTTCGCGCGACAGGGTTTCCCAGTCACCGAGCCGCCAATGGGCGTTGTCCCCAGTCAGGAAGAAGGTCGCCTTCAGGCCCAGCCGCTTGAGCTCCGGCACGGCGTTGTCGAGCTGGCTGTTGAGCCCGTCGTCATAGGTCAGACTGACCGCCCCGCGCGCGCCGCCGGGCCACACCCGGTCGGGCTGCGCCCGCGCCCCGCCCGCCAGCGCCTCGTCGCCCAGCGCCAGCCCGGCCGCGGCGGCGAACAACGAACGGCGGGAAAGGCGCGGGATAGGCATCACAACCTAAGCGCTACGCTGGGTCGCAGTCCGCCGCAACGCACCTCGCGGCTCAGCTGTCCCGCGTGGCCGTCTGCGGCGCGGTATGGCGCCGGCGCAACAGGTAGCGGGCCACCCAGAAGAGGGCGACCACCGCCACGATCGCGCCGGCGATGATCAGCGTCCAGCGGCCGGCGTGGTGGTCATGGCCCACCAGGTTGTGCACGGCCTCGCCGAAGATGAAGCCCGCCATGGTGAAGGCTAAGGCCCAGATCACCGCGCCGGCGATGTTCAGCAGGGTGAAGCGCCAGGTCGGCACCTGCGAGACGCCGACCGCGATGGGACTGGCGATCCGCAGGCCGAAGATGAAGCGGAACGCCAGGATGTAGCTCACCGGGTACTTCTCGATGAAGGCCAGCGCCCTGGCGAAGGCCGCCTGCTGGGTCGCGCGGACCACCCAGCGGTGGCTCTTGAACCGCCGGCCGGCCACGAACAGCAAATGGTCGACCAGGCCCGAT
>DASRRU010000120.1:0-2258 GCA_035656795.1 Phenylobacterium sp.
CCCGTGGTGGAAGGCCAGAACCTTCGCATTCCCATCCCGCCGCTTACCGAGGAGCGCCGCCGCGAGCTGGCCAAGCTTGCTGGCAAGTATGCGGAGCAGCAGAAGGTGGCCGTCCGCAACGTCCGCCGCGACGCCATGGACGATCTGAAGAAGGCGGAGAAGGATGGAGCGATCAACCAGGACGAACACAAGCGTCTGGAAGTCGAAGTCCAGAAGGTGACGGACGAGGCGGTCAGGCGGGTCGACGAGGTCTTGAAAACCAAAGAGCAAGAGATCATGCAGGTGTGACTGGCTCGTTGGGCGTGATGGGTCGCGGTCGGGGACCTCTTCGAGGGAACGGGCGTCCGGGGTGGCGCGGAGGGATAGGCCATGTCGCGTCCCATGGGCGTGTATGAAGAGCGTGGGTCGCCGCGCTCCTTGAGGGACCTCGCGGGGCCGGCCAGCGGATTGCACGTGGCCATCATCATGGATGGCAACGGCCGATGGGCCAAGGAGAGGGGCCTTCCGCGCGCCCTGGGACATCGCGCCGGCGTGGCGGCCCTGCGGCGGACTGTGGAAGGGGCGGCCGAGCTTGGAATCGAGCGGCTGACCGTATTCGGCTTCTCCACGGAGAACTGGCGCCGGCCCCCGCGCGAGGTCTCCGAGTTGATGGGCCTGCTCAAGGCCTACTTCAAAAGCGACCTCGATCGCCTCGAGCGGGAAGGGGTCAGGGTGCGGATCGTCGGGCGCCGCACCGGTCTGGACGCCGACATCCTGGAGATCGTCGATCGCGCCGAAGCGCGCACCGCCGGCAACCATCGGTTTCATCTGCAGGTGGCGTTCAACTACGGCGGACAAGCCGATATCGTGGACGCCGCGCGCGCCTTCGCGCAGCGCGTCGAAAGCGGAATGGCCCGCGCCAGCGACCTCGACGAGGCCCTCTTCGAGGCTTACCTCTCCACCGCGCCGGCGCCGGCGCCGGATCTGATCATCCGAACCAGCGGCGAGCAGCGGATCTCGAATTTCCTGCTCTGGGAATGCGCTTACGCTGAGCTCGTGTTCCAGCCCGTCTACTGGCCAGACTATGGCCCAGACCACCTCAGGGCGGCCGTCGCCGAATTCCAGAGCCGCGAGCGGCGCTACGGCGCCGTCGCCGGTGAGCCGACCCCTGAAGACAATATCCTTGCCGCCGGCTAGGCGCTTCGACTGGACCAATTTCGCGGTTCGCGCGGTGTCCGGGGCGGTGCTGGCCTCGGGCGCGCTGGCCGCGGTGTGGGTGTTCGGCTTCGAGGGTCCGATGTGGCGCGCGCCATTCCTCGTCCTGATCGCCGTCGGCGGCGTCCTGCTGTCGTTCGAGTGGGCGGCCATGGCCACCCCAGGCGCCGCGGTGCGGGCGGCCATCGTCACCAGTCTGGCGGTGCTGGCGGTGATCTTCCTCGCCTTCATCGGCCGCTACCTCGAAGCCTGGCTCGTCATCGTGTTCGGCGCAGCCTTGACGGCGCTCGTCGCCGGGGCCGCGAGGCAGCGGGCCATCGACGCCGCCTACGGCGTGCTCTACATCGCCCCGGCGTGCCTGGTTTTTGTCTGGCTGATCGAGACCCGCCAGGGGCCAGGGTGGACTTTGATGCTGTTCGCCGCCACCTGGTCCGCGGACGTTGGGGCTTTCGTGGTCGGCAATCTGCTGAAGGGGCCAAAGCTGTGGCCCAGGTTCTCGCCCAACAAGACCTGGGCGGGTTTCATTGGGGGACTTGTGGCCGCCGTCGCCGCATCCATGGCGATCGCGGCGACGTTCATGCGTCTATCCCTCGCGGGGGCGGGGCTGATCGGGCTGGCCGGCGGCCTGGGAACCATGGCCGGCGATCTTTGGGAGTCGATGTTGAAGCGACGATTTGGTGTCAAGGATTCCGGTGACCTCATCCCCGGCCATGGCGGTCTGCTCGATCGGGTGGACGGTTTGATGTTCGCGGTGATCGTGTTCGCGGTCGCCCGGATGGTGGTCAGATACGGATGGGCGCACTGATGGCGCCGCGCTCGGTTGTGATCCTGGGGTCCACGGGCTCGGTCGGGGTCTCCACGCTCGATCTGCTCGCTCAGTCCGGCGACGACATCCGGATCCTGGCCCTGACGGCGGGCCGCAACGCGGCCGACCTGGCCGAACAGGCGTTGCGCTGGCGGCCGGCCCTCGCCGTGATCCAGGACGAGGAAGCCCTTCCCGAGCTGCGTGAGCGGCTGAACGGATCAGGCGTCGCCGCGGCCGCCGGCGAGCGGGCGATCGTCGA
>DASRRU010000121.1:0-8955 GCA_035656795.1 Phenylobacterium sp.
CATGGCCGCCGCCACCTCCTTGAAGAGTGGCAGGCTCGCCGTGGGGTCCTGGCCGATGGCCCGGCGACCCGCCCAGGGATGGACGGGCGCACCCGGGACGTCGAGCCGCACGGCCTGGTCCGGCGGCGGCTCGGCCGCGCGCCGGCGGAACGGCTGGCGGCGGTCGTAGCGGACCTTTCGCGTCCTAAGCGGCGGATGGCCAGCCACGAACACCAGCTGCTCGTTCGCATCCAAGCCGCGGATTTCGCCGGGCTCGAGCAGCGGCCGCTCGACCTCCGAGCGGGAGACCGAGCCGCGGCCGCCACCGAAGGCCGACGGCGAGGTGCGGCTGGTGCGGATCTCGGCGACCGTGCCGGTCAGCTTGGAGACCTTGTCCTGCGTCAAGGGGTCGAGAGCCGCGAAGGCGGTGTAGACGTGGCAGTTGTCGAGGATGGTGTTGTGGGGGCCGTAGGTCTCGACGATGTCGTTCAAGCTCTGGGCCACGAACATCGTCTTGATCCCATAGCCGCTCATCAGGCGCAGGCTCTTCTCGAAGAATTCCACCCGGCCGAGCAACGGAAACTCGTCCATGGCCATCAGGAGCTTATGGCGCTTGGAGCGGCCCGCGGTGTCCTCGCCCTCATGGGCCGTGAGCGCCTGGGCCGCGGCGTAGAACAGCAGCCGAACCAGGGGTCGCAGCGCCGCGGCGTCGGCCGGCGCCACCTGCACATAGAGGCTGACGGGCGCCTCAGCGCACATGAGGTCGCCGATCGCGAAATCCGACGCCGACAGCGTCCGTTCCACATCCTCGCCGGCCAGCCACTTCAGGTACGAACGCGCGGTCCCCTGCACCGAAGTGCGGAACCGGTCGTGCATGGCGGCGTAGCCCTTCACCGCCGTCCGGATGAACGGGTGGACTTCCGGCGTCCCGTCGGGGCCCGCCCGGTGCAGCGTCTTGAGCATGGCGTCCGCCGCGTCGTCCAGATCGGCCAGCAGCTCGCGGACCTTGAGCAGCGACTTCTCGCCATCCTCGGCGGTGTAGAGGACGTGCAGGATCACCGCTTCGAGGATCTCGGACGCGGACTTGTCCCAGATGGCTTCGTCGTCGCGCACCCCGCCCGGGTCGGCGAGGATCGCCACCAGCCGCTGGACCTGCGCCAGCTCGCCGGGACCCGGCTGGATTTCGGCGAGCGGGTTCCAGCGCGCTGAGCTCAGGCTGCGCGGGTTGAACGCCAGAGCGTGGGAGAACCGCGCACGCCAGCCGGCCGTCACCCGCCAGAGCTCGGCCTTCGGATCGTGGACGAGGGCGCTGTCGCTCCAGGAGAGCAGCGACGGCACGACGTGGCCGCGGCCCTTGCCCGAGCGCGTACCGCCGGTGACCAGGGTGGGCCTCAGATCGCAGGTGCTGAGCAACCGGCCCCTGTAGTCGCCGAGTACGCAGCCGCCTGAGGTCAGCAGGCCCGCCGCGCGCGCCGCTGTTAGATCGCCCCAACCGCGGCGGCGGCGCGGGGCGGCTTCTGTGGCCAGCAGAGCGGCGCCGCCAACGCCGAGCGCCGACCCCAGGAGGAACAGCACGCCGGCAGCGGAGAAGACCTTGGGCTGCTGGACCGCGAAACGGGCCCGCCACACGATGATCGACCAGGGCGGATAAAGGACCGTGCTGGAGGCGACGCGCACCCCTCGCCCCAGCGGCGGCGCGTTTTGGAACGACCAGGCGACGAACTGTGTGGCCGCCTGTAGCCCAAGCACCGCGCCGATCACGACGTTGACGAAACGGCCCAAAATACCCGCCATAGGCGTACTCTGTCCCAGCAACTGTACACGTTGCCTCGCCTCCCTGGGGTATTTGGCGATATTTGATCTGGCTTTTCAAGTATCGACAAATATTGGCGGAATATCCGTCAAATTCTGGCGGACCAGAATGTGGATCAGGCTTCGCCGTCGGGCGGGGCGCCGAGCCACCGTCGCGATGCCTGCTGGGCCGCCTCGAGGTCGCATCGCATCGCGGCGAAGGCCGCCGTCAGCGCCTCGACGATCGTCGGCACCTGCAGGTCGCGCACATCGGCGCCGTGGGTATGGAAGAGGTCGCGGGCGTGCGCCACTAGGAGCGTGACCAGCTTGTTGTCGATGCACGCCAGCGCGAAGTCGGGACTGCCCAATCGGACGCTGGCCAGCAAGGCATAGGCGTCGCTGTTGGTGGCGACCGCAAAGCCGAAGATCCTTTCCGCCTTCAGCAGGCCCTCCCCCGCCTCAAAGCGCTCATAGGACCGCTTGCGCAAACCCATCCGGTCGGCGACCTGCTGGACCGTCATGCGGCGATGCTGGCGAATGGCCTTCAGAACGCTGGAGAGCACTTCGTCGCGTTCGCGGGACCCATCGGAGGAGGGCGGCTCCATTCACACCACGCAGACAACCTAGCCTTGGATGACTTCTCCCCAGCAGCCCAAGGTCGTCAATCCGTCCCGCGCCCAAGCCCAAAGGATGCGACAGGAAAAGTGTGCACGGCGTCCACAGCCCCGCATGAAGCCCAAACCCCACGGCGCCGAAGCGGGGATCTATTCAACATTCAGAACGCTGATTGGCCGTCAAAGAATAGCGTATCGTCCGCCATTTATTGTCGGCCTCGGCCCTATACTTATTCCGATCTCGACAGATACCGACAATTCGACGCAGTCTAGGTCGGCATGTTGGAGTCTGACATGGCGCGTAAGCGTGCGGATTCTTTCAGGATCGCGATCGACACCCTCCGCGGGGAGTTGCGGGCGGGCCGACATGCGCCGGGCGCCCGGCTGACCTCCAACGACATCGCCGAGCGACTCTCGCTCAGCGCGACCCCGGTTCGGGAGGCGCTCTATCGGCTGGCGGGCGAGGGCCTGCTGCAGGAGCGCCACGGCCAGGGTTTCTTTGTGCCGAAGCTGCAGGAGCACGATCTCATCGCGCTGCTCCAACTGCAGTTGCAGCTTCTGCTCATCGCCTGCGAAGGGGGGCGCTCAGGCGCCGAGGCAGCCCCCGCGGCGCAGCCAGGCCTGATCCTGAACGGCGCGGACGCGACGGCGAGCGAGGAGCGGCTCCTGCGCACCCTGGCGGCGCGCGCCAGCCCGGCCCTGGCCCAGCATTTGATCCGTATTCAGGATCAACTTGCCCCCTATGGGATCGCGGAATCGGCGGTGGTCGGCGAGCCGCCGTCGGACTTTGCCAGCCTTGCGGACGCCGTCGCTCAACGCGAGCCCGAGCGCCTTCGCCACGCGCTGCGCACCGTCTTCGCGCGACGGATCGAAGCGGCGCCGCAACAGGCGCGGCTCCAGGAAGCGCGCAGTATTGAGTCGATATAGTTTGATAATATTACAACCGATGCGCGCACTGCCGGTGTCGCCGATCCTGGCGACAAATTGAACCGGAGGACGTCATGTCCAAACTTCTCTCGATCCCGGTGAGCCGCCTGATCTGCCTGGGCGGCGCCAAGCTCTCCACCAACGCCAACCTGACCGGCGAGCAGGAAGGCCAACCCAACGACGGCTTCGGCGCGTAGGGTTCCGAAACCCGCCCTGGCGGGCGACCGCTGGGGCGGGGCATCGCCATGCAAACGCAACGCCTTGAACCCTATCGTTTGGCCGCCGGCGTCCATGCCTGCGGCGTGAACGGCGACCTCGTCTTCCTGAACGTGGCGCGCGATGCCTATGTCTGCCTCCCGGACGGCGAACGCCTGGGGCGGCTGTCCGACGACGGCCGCGACGTGGCCATCGGCGACCCCAGCCTCGGCGCAGAGTTGGCCGCCGCCGGACTGATCCATCCGGCCCATGATGCCGGCGCCGCCCCGGTTGGGTTGGGGCGCCGCCCTGCCGTCCGAACCCCTGCCCGCTCTGCGCTCAAGGACCGGTACGACCCACCCCGCGTGGGAGATCTCACGGACATGAGCAGAGTCCTGGTCGATGTTCTCCTGGGCTATCGGGGCCGCTCCCTCGCGGAGATCCTGGGTAACTGTGGCCCGGCGCTGCCGGACCCCCCGCGGCTCACCGCCGGCCTGTTCCGGACCGTCGATGACTTCCACCGCTGGGCGCCCTTCGCGCCCACCAGCGCGAAGTGCCTGCTGCGCGCCTACATGCTCCTGCGTCTGCTGCGCCGAGGCGGAGAGGATGCGCTCTGGGTGTTTGGCGTCAGAACCTGGCCCTTCCATGCGCATTGCTGGTTGCAATGCGAGGACGTCGTCCTGGACGACCACCCGGAACGCATCCGCGCCTTCACGCCGATCATGGTCCTGTGACGCAGCGCGCCGGATACCTCGCCTTGGCCTGGCGCCCCGAGGCGGAACCCGCTGGCGCGCTGGCGGACACCCTCAGCCACACAATGGACGCCGCGTCCGCCTGGACCGCGGCCCAGGACGCGCCAGGCCTGCGCCTCTGGACCACCCGGCGCGACCCGCCGGACCTCCGCTTCGATGCCGACCGAGATACCGCGATCGTCGGGACACTCTTCGATCACATGGGCGATCGGAACGGCGCCGAGGGGTCCGGCGATGCGGTCGGGACGGCGCGACAGCTGAGCCGTTCCCACTGGGGGCGGTACATCGCCCTGCTAAGGGACCGCGGCGGCGACCCATGGTGCGTCTACCGCGACCCCAGCGGCGCCATGCCCGCCTTCACCTGGTCGTTGACTGATGGCGTCTCAGTCGTCGCCTCGCAGATCGACGAGCTGCCGCCCGGCCTCGGGCCGCGAAGGCCCGCGCTGAACTGGGACCGGATCGCCGAGTTCGTCGCCAAGCCCGCCGCCTGCGCGACCGGCGTCCTGGTCGACGACGTCATCCCCGTCCATCCCGGCCAGCTGATCAGACTTGGGAGCCCCACGCGGATCGAAACCATCTGGAGCCCCTCGACCTTCGCGGCCGATCCGATCGACGACGCGCAGGTCGCCGGATGCGAACTCAAGCGCCGGGTCACCGCATGCACGACGTCCCTGGTCGGACACTATGATCGCCTCCTGCTTGAGGTCTCGGGTGGGCTCGATTCGGCGATCCTCGCCGGGACTCTTCACATGACGGGTCAGGCCTTCCGGATCACCGAGGGCCTCAACATTGCGTTCGGGCGGCCGGAGTCGGACGAGCAGGCCTATGCAACGGCGGTCGCCGAGCGTGCCGGACTACGCCTCATCGAGCGCACGCATGCGCCGGACGCCCTGGACCTTGAGGATCTGGCCGAGATGGCGAGTGAATTCCGGCCATCGGCCAACGCCGTCGATCCGAAATGGGATCGCGACGAGATCGACCGCCTGCGCGCGACCGGCGCCCAGGCGATCGTGTCCGGCCAGGGCGGCGACGCGATGTTTATGCAGATGTCGGGCGCTGGCGTCGTCGCAGACGCCTGGGCGCGAGGGGGTTGGGCGACCTTCCGCGAGCCCGTCCTGGCCGATGTGGCCCGCCGCAATCGCCGGTCGGTCTGGAGCCTGCTGCGCGACGCCCGCGCCGAGCGGCAGGGACGCGCCCCGCCGCCGGAGGCCCTGTGGTCGTCGCTGATCACCCGCGAGGTCCGCGACGCGACCCTCGACCTCAAGCCGCGTTGGCTGGAGGACGCCGAAGCCGCGGGACTACCGCCAGGCAAGCAACTGCACGTCCACGCGCTGGGGCGCTTCTTCCTCAACGAGGGTCCAAGCCGCCGTCGCCGCGAAGCGGACATCCTCTATCCGCTCTTCGCCCAGCCGGTCGTCGAGCAGGCGTTGAGGATCCCGACGCCCATCCTCGCCGGGGCGAACTATGACCGGGCCTACGCCCGGGACGTGTTTGCGGACCGGCTGCCTGACATCGTGCGCGCGCGGCGGGCCAAGGGCCTGGTCACCGTCTACTTCGCCAGGCTGATCGCCAACAGCCTGCCGGTCCTGCGGCCCTTTCTGGTGGACGGATGCCTGGCGGAGGCCCGCATCCTCGACCGCGCTAAACTCGAACAGGCGCTCACGGTCGAGCATCTGATCTGGGCGGCGAAACCATCGGACATCCTGTGGGCGGTGGCGGCGGAGGCTTGGGTGCGCCACCGGCAGTCCCGGGTTCCGGACTCGGCGAGCGCCCCGCGTCACCGCTGACGGCGAGGTGGTCATCCAGGAAGCGGAACGTCTGATCGTAGATGTCGCGGATGTCGCCAGGCGAGGACGGCCCATGCATTGCTCCCCAATAGAGCAGCAGCAGCGCATCCTTGCCCTGGCGGAAGAGCGCCGAGTACATCGCCTCCGACTGCGCCGCCGAGAGCCCGTCCTCAGCACCGTGGATCAGCAGCAGTGGCGTGTGGATGCGGTCCGCCGCGAAGATCGGGCTGTTGCGCACATAGCGATCGGGCTCGCGCCAGGGCGGAGCCTGCAGTTCGGGCTGGGTGCGCTCGACGACGCCAGTGTGCCAGTTGCTCCAGTAGGCGAGCTCGGAATCCAGCTGCAGATGTCCGGGCAGTGAGTCCCAGTAGGCGGTGAGGTCACTGATCCCGTTCATCTCCACCGCCGCCTTGAAGCAGTCGGTCTGGGTGATCGCGGTCATGACCGCGTAGCCCCCGAAGCTGTGCCCCATGATCGCCAAACGCGTCGGATCGAGACGCCCGGCAAGTTGCGGCGTATCGAGCGCGACTTGCACGATGCCCAGCACGCGCTCGGCCAGGTCCGCGGCGGGCTCGACCATGCCGCCGGGCGGGTTGGGCAGGCTGGGCACGAGCACCGCGTAGCCATGACCAGTGAGCACCCGCAGGTTCTGGTAGAACTCCGGCCGGCCGGGCAGGTCGCCGGGCGGCTGCGGGTAGCTGGACCCCGGATAGGGCCGCACGATCAGCGGAAGTGGCCCGTCGGCCGGACGCCCCATGGGCAGGAAGACCCAGCTGATCAAAGGCTGGCCGGCTGGTCCCGGGTGATGGACCACGACGACCTGAGGTGGGTCGCGTAGCGCCCAGCTGGCATCGGCGACCGCGATTGGCGTGGCATGACCACCATCCAAGAGCGTCAGGCTTTCCACACCGTTTGAATCGACGCTGCGGCGCAGGGCGCGACCATCCGGGGCGGCGTCCACCCAGCCGCCGCCCGGCGTTGGCGCGGGGATCGAGACGCTGCGGCCCTCGGCGTCCAGGCCTTCGAGCGAGACGCCCTTCGCCGAAGACGCCGAGGCCCAGAGGGACGCCAATGGCGCGCGGACCAGGCGCGACCCCACGCCGAAATGCAGGTCGGAGAAGACGACGGCGGATGCGCGCGGCAGCAGCTCGCGAGCGCCGCCGTCCGTGGTCACGCGCCACAACCCGCCGCCCGCCAGGACGTCCAGCCCCTTCGGGTCGACGAGGCGCGCCGCCTTCCCGGGGGAGGCAGCCAAGGGGGCGGTCAGGTTCTTCGCGCCCGTTTCGGTCAGCGCCCACCAGTCCTCCCGCCCCGATGGGATGGCGCCGCGGCCGTAGACCAGCGGCGTCTCGCCCATCCAAGCGGTCGAAACGCTGGCAGGGTTCAGGTCGAGATGCGGACGAACCTCGGCGCCGATCCCGTGCGACGCACCGGTGGCGGGATCGACGAGGACCAGCTGCCCATCGGTCCAAAGCCCGTCCGGCCCACGCGCAAAGACCAGCAGGCGCCGGCCCTCGGGCGACCAGGACAGCAGCTCCGGCGAGACGTCGCAGGCAAAACAGGCCATCCGCCGAACCCCCGTACGCACGTCGAGGACGCTGAGGCGGCTCGCCTCCGTCTCCGATCCGGCCGGGCCGCGGACCGGCGCCTCACCCTGCGGCTGCAGGTCGGGACCGGCTTCGAACAAGGCGACCCGATCACCGCGCGGGGAGAGCTCGAGATCCGTGAATTGCCCCACGGCGAGCACCCGCTGCGAGCCGGTGACCACTTCGAGCTCGAGGAGACGATTGGGGGCCCCGCGGTCGCGCACCGCCAGATAGGCGCCGGAGCCGTAGGCCGTGCGCGAGACCAGGCCACGGGCGGCGGCGGCCCAGAGCCCGGGCATCTTGCGCGCGAAGATCGACCCCTGATGCAAGGCGAGCGGCATGCGTCCGTCGGGACGGTCAAGGACCATCAGGGTCCGCTCGTCGAGCCATTGCAGGTTTCGACCGTGGCCATCGCCCTGCGGCGTAACCTTGAACCAGCGCACGGCGCCGGTCGCCATCGTCACCACGCCGAGCCGCCATGTGTCGCCTTGCACCCGATAGACCGCCAGGCGCGCGCCGCTCGGCGAAAAGGGGCCCATCACCACGCCCGCCGGATCGCCGGCCAGCAGCGGGCGCCCGATCCCCGGCGCATCGGCCTTGACGACTCGCAGCCGGCTGAGCGTGAGGACCACGCTCTGGTCGTAGTCGAACCGGGCCGCACTGTCGTACGGAGCGCGCTGCTCATAGACGACGAGGCGGCCGGAGGGATCGAACGATGCCGCCCCGAGCGTCTCGACATGCAGCAGTTCATCCACCCGGAACGGGCTGGCCGCTGCGGCGGCCGCGCACGCGGCCGCGGCGATGGCGGCGATCGCCGCCGCGCGTAAGCGTCGCATCGCTCGCCCTACCAGGCGCGCGTCAACTGGAGCGAAACGTACCGACCGATGGGGTCGCCTGAGGCGGCGTCGTAACCGATGCCCACGCTGTTGTTGTAGAAGGGCGGGGCGCGGTCGAAGACGTTTCGGACGTTGAACAGCACCGCGATGCCGGCCAGCGGCCCGTCGTGCGCCGGGGCCAGGCCCACCTGCAGGTCGAAGGTCGGCTGGGCGTCGATGTGAACGCCCAGGGCGTCATGATAGGCGCCGGTGTAGTTGAAGCCGGCGCCCAGCGTGAGCCGGCCCCGCGTCCAGTCGAGCGTCGCCCGGCTGCGGAAGCGCGGCGGGAAGTTCACGGTGTTGACCTCCGCGACGACGGGCGAGGTCGGCGTCAGCTGCTGGTCGAACTTCAGCATGTCGGTCGCGTCACCCGCCAGCAGAACCGAGCCGCCGAGCGCGGCGAAGCGATAGCGCGCGGACAGGTCGATGCCCTGCGCGGTCAGCGCGGC
>DASRRU010000122.1:0-7251 GCA_035656795.1 Phenylobacterium sp.
GTCAGAGGCGTCACGTCCAGCAGCAGCACGTCCTTGACGTCGCCCTGAAGGACGCCCGCCTGCACAGCCGCGCCCAGCGCCACGACTTCGTCGGGGTTCACGCCGGTGTGCGGCTCGCGGCCGAAGAAGGCCTTCACGGTCTCGATAACCTTGGGCATGCGGGTCATGCCGCCGACCAGGATCACCTCGTCGATATCGGACTTCTTCAGACCCGCGTCCTTCAGCGCCTGCTCGCAGGGACCGACCGTCTTGGCGATCAGGTCCTCGACCAGCGCTTCCAGCTTGGCGCGCGAAAGCTTGATGTTGAGGTGCAGCGGACCGTTGGCGTTCATCGAGATGAACGGCAGGTTCAGCTCATACTGGGCCGTGAAGGAGAGTTCTTTCTTGGCCTTTTCCGCCTCTTCCTTCAGGCGCTGAAGGGCCAGCTTGTCCTTACGCAGGTCGACCGAGTTCTCCTTCTTGAACTCGTCGGCGAGGTAATCGACGATCCGCATGTCGAAGTCTTCGCCGCCCAGGAAGGTGTCGCCGTTGGTCGATTTCACTTCGAAGACGCCGTCGCCGATCTCGAGCACAGAGACGTCGAACGTGCCGCCGCCCAGGTCGTAGACCGCGATCTTCTTGCCGTCGTTCTTCTCGAGTCCGTAGGCGAGCGCCGCGGCCGTCGGCTCGTTGATGATCCGCAGGACTTCGAGGCCCGCGATCTTGCCGGCGTCCTTGGTGGCCTGACGCTGGGCGTCGTTGAAATAGGCCGGGACGGTGATGACCGCCTTTTCGACCTTCTCGCCGAGGTACTGTTCGGCGGCCTCCTTCATTTTCTGCAGGATGAAAGCCGAGACCTGCTGGGGCGAATAGTCCTTGCCCTGGGCCTTCACCCACGCGTCGCCGCTCGGCCCCTTGACGATCTCATAGGGCACCATGGCCTTGTCCTTCTCGACCATCGGATCGCCGAAGTTACGGCCGATCAGGCGTTTGATCGCGAAGAGCGTGTTGGAGGGATTGGTGACGCCCTGGCGCCGCGCGGGCTGGCCCACCAGGCGCTCGCCGTCTTCCAGGAAGGCCACGACGGACGGTGTGGTCCGAGAACCCTCGGCGTTCTCGATCACTTTCGGCGTCTTGCCATCCATGATGGCGACGCACGAATTGGTCGTGCCGAGGTCAATACCGATGATCTTGCTCATTGAGAGTCTAGCTCGCTCCTTGTTGGCGGACGCTATGGGGGAAGCCTTCTAGTGAAGCGCCTCGGTCTTGCAACGTCCCCGGTTCGATCAGGTCTAGGCCCGGCTCCGCGGCGAAGCTTTACTCGCAGGGAACCCAGCATCGCCAGCCGATATGGGGAAACTGGACGCGCCCGCAAGGGTGAAAGTCTCCAATCGCGCCAACCACATGAGTCAATTGTTACGTGTCTGCGACACAATTGCGAGATGAGGCGGCTTCCGCCGGCCGCCTTGTCGTCCCGCGGGTTGCGTACGCTGTCGCTTTTTGACTCCCTATGTCCTGGCGCCGCAGTGTCGGTATAACAACAACAATTACCCGTTACGGAGGCTACCTTGGTCACTCTCACCCGCGCTGAAGGCACCTGGACCGGCGATCTGGACCTGACGCGGCGCTCGATCGCGTTGGCGCTCGCCGGCGGCTATGCCGTGGCGGCCTATTCGGCCGACGCCGAAACCATCACGACCGACACCAATGGCCTGGTGACGGAAACCGTCGAGATCCAGGCCGCGGACCGCAAAATTCCCGGCTTCCTGGCGCGCCCGGCAGCGAAGGGAAAGCACCCGGTGATCTTCGTCAATTCCGAGGTGTTCGGCGTGCACGAGTGGGTGAAGGACATCTGCCGCCGCCTGGCCAAGGCCGGCTACGTGGCCTTGGCCCCCGACCTCTTCGTCCGCACAGGCGACCCGTCGAAGACCACCGACATGAAGGTCGTCATGGACATCGTGAGAGCTCAGCCCGAAGCTCAAGTGCTTGGCGACACGACCGCCTCGCTCAAATACCTGGCGGCCCAGCCCTATGCCGACATGAAGCGGCTCGGGACGACGGGGTTTTGCTGGGGCGGCGGGGCCGTCTGGCGCGACTGCGAGACCTTCCCCGAATTCAAGGCGGGAGTCGCCTGGTACGGTCCCCTGAAGGCCGGCCCCTACCCGCGCACGGCGCCGATCGACGACGTGAAGGACCTGAAGTGCCCCGTACTGGGGTTCTACGGCGGTCAGGACAAAGGCATCTCCGCCAAGGACGTCGAGGACATGCGCGCGGCGCTCAAGGCGGCCGGCAAGGACGGCGAGATCATCGTCTATCCGGAAGCCCAGCACGGCTTCCTGGCCGACTATCGGACCAGCTACGATCCCAAGGCCTCGGCCGACGCCTGGCCGAAGATGCTGGCATTCTTCAAGAAGCACGGGGTGGCCTAGACCCTGCTTGATCCCGGCCGACTTGAATCAGGTCGGCCGGGATGAACAGGCCCTAGTGCGGCGCCTCGTCCGGAGAGGGGGCCGGCGGCGCCTCGGTGGGCGCGGCGGCGGCCTGCGCAGGGACGCTGGTCGCCGCGGTCGGCGGCGCGGTGGCGGCGGCGGCCTTGGCCTCCTCGGCGGCTTCTTCCCGGGCTTCCTTGTCCGCCTCGAGCTTTTCCTTTTCCTCGGGCGTCAGGTCCCTGGCCGGAGCCGCACCCTCGATGCGGTCGGCGCTGAGCGGCGTCGCTTCAGTGGCCACCAGGGGCGCTGCGCCTGCAGCGCCGTCCCCTCGCTCCCCCGGCATTCGGCCGTGCGACGGGGCGTTCATGATGCCCAGGGTGAAGGCGGAGAGGGCGGTCAGGGCGATCAGTCCCGCGACCACCTGAAGCACCCGATGCGGCATCGTCCATTGCATGGCGCGACCCTAATGCGGGGGCCGTGGCTCGGCAAATCGCCCGTGCGTCCGGAGCAAAGTAAATGCCGGTTAACCATCCCCGCGCCAAACAGGGTCCTTGATTTGAGTGGAGCGGCTCTGGCATGGCGCGGACGGCCCGGAAGACCGGCATGGCCCTGGCCTGGCATATCCTGGGCCTGGCGTGGTCGCACCCGGGGGTGGCGCGCCTGCGCGGCGGAATCACCGCGGCGGCGGGCGCCGCGTTCGCCGTGGCCTTCGCCACCTACAGCGCCGCCGACCCCAGCCTGAACGCCGCCAGTCCCGCTGCACCGACCAATGCCCTGGGCGCGCCGGGCGCGATCCTCGCCGACCTCGGCGTCCAATCCCTGGGCCTGGCCTGCGCCGTCCTGGCGATCACCGTGGTGATCCTCGGTCTCTGCCGCGCCGCCGCGAGCGACCCGGCCGCCAGCCGCAGGGCCCTTCGCCTGCGGGCCCTTGTCGGCGTCGTTGGCGTTCTGTCGCTCGCCGCGGCCCTGGCATGGCCGGCCCCGCCCGCCGCCTGGCCGCTCGCCAAGGGGCTGGGCGGCCTGTGGGGCGACGCCCTGCTCTCCGGGCTTTCGCACCTGCTCGCCTACGCCCACCTGCCGCTGGCCCAGCCGATCGCGGCGCTGGCCTTCGCCGCCGTGGGACTGGGCGCGTTCGCCTACGCCATCGGCTTGCGGCCCTCCGAATTGCGGACCCTGGGCGACTGGTTGTCCGTAGTTCTGACACCCAAGCCCAAGCTGGCGGTCGCGGCCGCGGCCGCGCCAACGCCGGAGCGCGCCACCAAGGTTTCAGCCCGCGAACGCCGGGGGAGCGGCATCCCCGACGCCGCGCTCGATTCGGCCCCCATCGCCCTCGATCCCGGCGAGGGTCCGAAGGTGCGGGCGCCCAAGACCGCGGCCAAGGAGAGTTCCCGCGAACAGCGCGAGGCCCAATCGACGTTCGAATTCGTGCGGCCCGGCGGCTTCCTGCTGCCGGAGCTGTCCATGCTGGCCAAGCCCAAGCCCCGCGCCGCCCAGTTCGACGAAGGCGCGCTGCGCCAGAACGCCCAGCTGCTGGAAAGCGTGCTGGCTGAATTCGGCGTCCGCGGCCAGGTGGACCAGATCCGCCCCGGCCCCGTGGTCACCCTCTACGAGCTGGTCCCCGCCGCCGGCGTGAAGTCGGCCCGGGTCGTGGCGCTGAGCGACGATATCGCGCGTTCGATGAGCGTCGCCGCCTGCCGCGTCTCGGTGGTGCCGGGCCGCAACGCCATCGGCATCGAGCTGCCTAACCAGAAGCGCGAGACCGTCTATCTGCGCGACCTGCTGGCCAGCTCCGAATACGAGCGTGGTGGCCAGACGCTGCCCATGGCGCTCGGCGAGACCATCGGCGGCGAGCCCTATATCGCCGACCTGGCGAGGATGCCCCACCTGCTGATCGCCGGCACGACAGGCTCTGGCAAGTCGGTGGGCGTCAACGCGATGATCCTGTCGATCCTCTACCGCCTGCCGCCGGACCAGTGCCGGATGATCATGATCGACCCGAAAATGCTGGAGCTTTCGGTCTACGACGGCATCCCGCACCTGCTGGCGCCTGTGGTGACCGATCCCAAGAAGGCCATCGTCGCGCTGAAGTGGACCGTCCGCGAAATGGAGGACCGCTATCGCCGCATGTCGAAGATCGGCGTGCGCAACGTCGCCTCCTACAACGAGCGCGCCAAGGAGGCCGCCGCCAAGGGCGAGCACTTCGAACGCACCGTGCAGACCGGTTTCGATGACGGCGGCCGGGCGATCTACGAATCCGAAAAGATCACGCCCGAGCCCATGCCGATGCTGGTGGTGGTCATCGACGAGGTGGCCGACCTGATGATGGTGGCCGGCAAGGACATCGAAGGCCTCGTGCAGCGCCTGGCGCAGATGGCGCGGGCGGCCGGCATCCACCTGATCATGGCCACCCAGCGCCCGTCGGTGGACGTGATCACCGGCACCATCAAGGCCAACTTTCCGACCCGGATCTCCTTCCAGGTCACCTCCAAGATCGACAGCCGCACCATCCTGGGTGAACAGGGCGCCGAGCAGCTGCTGGGCCAGGGCGACCAGCTTTACATGGCCGGTGGCGGGCGGATCACCCGCCTGCACGGCCCCTTCGTCTCTGACGGCGAGGTTGAGGCGGTGGCCAAGTTCCTCCGCGACCAAGGCCAGCCGCAATATCTGGAGGAAGTCACCGCCGCGCCGGACGAGGATGGCGAAGCGGGCGACCTGGGTCTCGGCGGCGGCGACGAGTCCAACGATCTCTACGACCGCGCGGTCGCCGTCGTCACCCGCGACGGCAAGGCCTCTACGAGCTACATCCAGCGCCGCCTGCAAATCGGCTACAACCGCGCCGCCTCGCTGATGGAGCGGATGGAGCAGGAGGGTGTGGTCGGCCCCGCCAACCACGCGGGCAAGCGCGAGATCCTGGTCAGCGCCGCGCCCTAGACCCTGTCCCGGCGACGTTCAACGACCGCGGCGGCGGCCGCCCGGCCTGTGGCCCTTGGTCATCGGGTCCGGCTTCGTAGGCAGGGGCCGCGCCGAGTCGCGGCGATAGACTTCCTGGCTCGTGCCCAACCCCATGCGTCCGGGCTGTTGCTCGCGTAGCGGGCTCTCCCCGGACTTCAGGCGGGCGATAGCGTCGGCCAGCAGGTCGGCGGTCTCGGTGTCGCCGGCGGCGCGGGCCTCGGCTTCACGGGCTTCGAGCTTTGCGATGGCGTCCATGACCAGCCAACGTAGGATGCCCCGTCGCGTTGCCAAGCCGGAGCCGAAATCTTGCGTTTTCCCGCCCTGATCCTGGGGATCGTGCTGGCCCAGGCCGGTGCGTCGGCCCAGGCCGCGCCCGTCTGCGCGCTGCCGCCGGGCCTGACGGCGCCGCCGGTCTTGAACCCGCGGCCCGACGAGATCGTGCGGGGCGTGGCCGTCGCCCACTACGTGCTGGCGCTGAACTGGACGCCGGAGTGGTGCCGCTCCGGCGGTTCGGGCGCGAGCGCCAGGGAAATGGAGTGCGACCGTCCCTTGGGCTTCACACTGCATGGTCTCTGGCCGGACGGCGCACATCCGCCCTATCCGCGGTTCTGCCAGCCGGCGGGGGCGCTCGATGTGGCGACCGTGCGCGGGATGTATTGCCGGACGCCCTCGGCCACCCTGCTGCAGCATGAGTGGCAAGCGCACGGAACCTGCGCGGCCTGGGCCAGTCCGCAAGCCTACTTCGGCCAGGCGTCGGCGCTGTTCGACCGACTGGTCATCCCGAAGATCGAGAAGATCCCGGCCGGCGAGCTAACCGCTAGTACAGTGCGCGCCGCCTTCGTCGCCAAGAATCCCGGCCTCACCGCCGACGGGATCTTCGTCCAGACGCAGCGCCATACCGGGGCGCTGAACGAGGTGCGGATCTGCTACGATCTCCACTTCAAGCCCGCAGCCTGCTCAGGCGGCGCCGGCGCGCCTGACGGTGTCCGCATGACGTTGGCGCCCAGCCGGACCGGCGCCTTCTGAGCGCTGAGGCGTTTCACCTTGCCTTGCGACCGCCATCCTCCGCAGCCACCTTTGCTTCCATGAGACCACCGATGACCCTTCACCGACGCCTGTTGCTCGCCATGGCCGCGGCGGCCGCCCTGGCCCCCGCCGCGGCTTTCGCCGCCGCACCGCCGCCCGCCATTTCGGCCGAGGATCAGGCGCTGGTAGACAAGGCGGTGACGTATCTTCAGGGCCTGAGCGAGGCCAAGGGCCGCTTCAGCCAGACCGACCCGCGCGGCGCGGTCACCACGGGCGAGTTGTTCCTCAAGCGACCCGGCAAGGCGCGTTTCGCCTACGATCCGCCGGCCGGTCTGCTGGTGGTCTCCGATGGCGGCCGGGTGATCGTCTCCGACAGCCGGCTGAACACCTTCACCGCCTATCCGCTCGGCGCGACGCCGCTGTCGCTGTTCCTGGCCAAGACCATCCGCCTGGACAGGGGCGTGCAGGTCACCCGCGTCGCCCGCGCCGCCGACGGCTTTTCCATCACCGCCCGCGACGGCAAGCGCGAGACCGCCGGCCAGATCATCCTGACCTTCACCACCAGCCCCATGGCGCTGGCGGGCTGGAGCGTCACCGACGCCCAGAACCGCACCACCCTGATCCGCATCTCCGGCCTGCAGCGCGCCGCCGGCCTCGACCCCGCCCTGTTCGTGCTCAAGGACCCGCGCCCCAAGCGCACGGGCTAGATTCGCGATTGTGATGAATTCGCCACGGGCAAGGGATAATTTGTCTGCTATTGACTTTATGTTTGTATGTGTCTTTAGTGCCACTAGACCATTGGCGTGGGAACGCGCCGAAGGAATCCGTGCCGGACCCTATCCCCTCCCGGCTACGGCATGAGAGA
>DASRRU010000123.1:0-6741 GCA_035656795.1 Phenylobacterium sp.
TGAACGAGAGCGTGCCAAGGCGCTCTGTGTTGATCTTGGGGCCCGAATTTATAGATCGCAGCCTCTCGGGTTTGGCGGCTTGGGTCTGTTGATCGTGTTCCCAACAACCGTCCCCAACAATTCTCTGCCAAGTCTTCATTCGCATTCGAAGAGCAACGCCAAGCGATGGGGCCCATTGTTCCCGAGGCCTACAAATTGAGGTCCCGGTGATGGCGCACTCGATGCTGTGTCGCGTGGTTGGGTGTTAGCGGAGCATTGTGGGGGAGGAGCAGGGGGTTTCGGTGGTAGCACGCTCGGTGCTGCCCCACCTTGTTTGGCGTCACTTCCGCACCAACCCCGCCAGCGCGTCGTTGATGCGCGTCTGCCAGCCGGGCCCTGTCGCCCGGAAGTGTTCCACCACATCGGGGTCGAGGCGCATGGCCACGCGGATCTTCGGGCGAGCCTTCACAGGCCGACCACGCAGGCGGGTGCGCGGGAAGGCGGCCAGGATTTCCGGCGGCCATTCCTCCGACGGCAGGGCGCGCGCGAACATCTCCTCCGTCCACTCCGGATTGTCATCGTCGTCGAAGGGGGCGTCGTAGGATGGCAGGGGCGCATGCTTAAACGGCATGGCGGCGATACTCCTTGGTGCGGGCGCGTCGCAGGCTGATCGCCCGGATGCGTCCTTCACGGATGGCGAAGGTCAGGCAATAGATTCGGCCATGCAGCAGGCCGAAAGCGTTGAACCGATCCTCGCTATAGGCACGGCGCTCATCGCGAACGACTGTATGGACTTCGAAGTCCGCGGCTGCCGCCAGCGATACGCCGTGCTTGGCGATGTTGGCGGCGTCCTTGGCCCGATCGAACTCGATCTCCAGGGCTTTATTGTGGCCACAAAAAAGGAAAGTTCAAGAGTCCCCTAAACTGCCAACCGGAACACATCCCCATCCCGCACCACATGCCCCGCCGTCGGCGCGGTGAAGTGCGTCCCGATCACCAGCGTCTCCGTCCCCGCCAGGTCCCCGAACATCCGCGCCCGCGTCGCCGTGGAGGCGGCCGGGTCGTAGTCGGCGGGGGTGGCCCATTCGGGGTGGGAGAGCTGGCAGGGGTGGTGGATGAAGTCGCCGGTGATCAGGGCGTCTTCGCCCTGGGAGCGGATGCGGACGCTGACGTGGCCGGGGGTGTGGCCGAGCGTCGGCTCCAGGGCGACCTCGGGGCAGACCTGGTGGTCGGTGGCCACGAGGTCCACGAGACCCGCATCCCACACCGGCTGGACGCTGTCATGGAAGGGGGAGCGTTCGGGGCGTTCCACGGCCTTTTCCTCGGCCTGCCAGTATGCGAACTCGTCGCGGCCCAGCAGGTAGCGGGCGTTGGGGAAGGTCGGGACCCACTGGCCGTCCTCCAGCATGGTGTTCCAGCCCACGTGGTCCACGTGCAGGTGGGTGCAGAGCACCACGTCGATGCTTTCCCGCGGGAAGCCGGCGGCGGCCAGGTCGGCCAGGAAATTGGTCTGCAGGCCACTCCAGGTGGGGATGTCGCGCTGCTTGTCGTTGCCGATGCAGGTGTCGACGACGATGCGCGCGGTGGGGGTCTCGACCACCAGGGCGTGGATGCTCATGCGCAGCTTGCCGTTCTCGTCGGCGAAGTGGGGGGCGAGCCAGGGCATCTGTTTGACCACGTCGGGGGTGGCCTGCGGCAGGATGAACCGCGTGCCGCCGGTCGCCTCCAGCTCCAGGATCCGCGTGACCGTGACGTCGCCGATTTTCCAGCTCAGCATGATGGAGTCTCCGTTGGTCGGAAGGAAAGTGAACCACGGAAAGTGCGGGAAACGCACGGAAAAGGGTGGCGCGGCCGGCCGGCGGAAGGCGGCGCACTTCAGCCGCGCCAGGGCCCCAAGCCTCGTCTTCGAATAGTATATGTACGTATTTGTGGGTGAATCCGGGACGTTGTATCTGATCCGGTGCGGCAATGTTGTTTCGCAGTGCCAGTGGCGTCCATCTAGATCTTTGATCAGAGCGAAAGCGGCGCCCATGACAATTCTAGGCTTGTGCCTTGGCGGGTCCGCCCGTGGCGTTGTTGTCCATCATGACCCCGTCCTGGTCCTTATCTCTTACCTGATCGCGGTTCTGGCCTCCTTCACGGCGCTGGAGCTGGCGGAACGGCTGCGCGACGCCAGAGGCCTGAGCCGATGGCTGTGGCATGCCGCGGGCGCGGTGGCGCTGGGGGGCGGGGTCTGGTCCATGCACTTCGTCGCCATGCTCGCCTTCAAGATCCCCATGGCGAGCAGCTACGACGTCGGCCTGACGGCCTTGTCGGGCCTCGTGGCGATCGCGGCGGTTGCGCTGGGCCTGTGCGTGCTTGACCGGAAGGTCACGCTGCCGCGTATCGCCGGAGCCGGCCTGCTCGTCGGCCTGGGCATTGTGGCGATGCACTATTGCGGCATGAGCGCCATGCGCCTGCCTGGGACGGTCTACTACCACCCGGGGCTGTTCGCCCTGTCGGTGATCATCGCCGTCGCTGCGGCCACCGCGGCGCTCTGGCTGGCTCACAACCTGCGTTCGACACTGCATCGCGCCGCGGCGGCGCTGGTCATGGCGCTGGCCATCTGCGGCATGCACTTCACCGGCATGGCCGCCATGGTGATCGTCGCGGCGGGTCCGGCGACGCAGGCGCCCGCGGGCGTCGTCAATGCCGCCGGCCTGGGCCTGGGCGTCACCTTGAGCGTGGTGATCATCCTTGGCCTGGGCCTGATCGTCACCCTGGTCGATCGCCGCCTGAAACAGCGCGCCGACGGTGAGGCCGAGCGCCTGAAGGACCTCAATCGCGCCCTGGCCGAACAGACCGAGCGCCTGACCGCGGCGCTGGTCGAGGTCGGGGACGCCCGCCGCGCGGAGGCGCAGACCAAGGCCAAGACCGAATTGCTGTCGTCGATGAGCCATGAGCTGCGAACGCCGCTCAACGCGATCCTGGGCTTTGCCCAGGTGATGCGGCTCAACGAGGCGCGTGAGCCCCTGACCTCGCGTCAGCAGGAGGCCGTCGATCAGATTATCGGCAACGGGGATCACCTGCTGGCGCTGATCGTCGCCTTGCTGGATCTGGGGCGCATGGAGCACGGCGAAAGCTCGGCCTCGGTCGGGCGCGTCAATGTCGCCGAACTGCTGGGTGAATTGACGTCGGAGTTCGCCACGGCGGCCAAGGAGGCGGACGTGAGCCTGACATTGGAAGACGCAGGCCTGGCCCCCTTGGGTTTCACCGGCGACCGGTCCGGCTTGCGCAAGGCCTTGGCCAACCTCATCTCCAACGCGATCAAGTACAACCGGCCTGGGGGTGACGTCAGCATCGTTGCGCGCACTCAAGACGGCCAGGTCGAGGTGGCGATCCGCGATACGGGCGTCGGCATCCCCTCCGCCATGCTGCCGAGGCTCTATCAGGCCTTTGACCGGCTCGGCCGCGAGGGCAGCGCCATCCTTGGGGGCGGTATCGGCCTGGCGGTCAGCAAGCGGGTGATCGAGGCCATGGGCGGAGCCCTGAAAGTCGAGACGGCCGAGGGCGTCGGGTCGACCTTCACCGTGATCCTGCCGATGGTCGCGTCGGACCGTCTTGCTGTCTCTGCCGCCGCGCTGGACCTGCAAGTGGCCTGACGCCCCTGCGTCCACGGCCCCGTCATCACGAGATGCCCGCTCCGGCGCGATGAGGGGGGGCGGCGCCGGAGCGGGAGCCTTTCCGTGTCGGGGGGGTGACCCGGAAAGGAAAGGTGGTCGCCCACCTCGGTCTGGAACCTACCTCCGCCGTCGCCGGTGGCGAGTGAAAAGGATTTCACCTTCAGACGCAGGCGCTAGCAGGGGATCTCGCGCAGGATGTAGCGGCCGTAGTACGGGTCCCAGACGCGGCGCTCGACGAAGCAGGGGCCGTAGTCGCCGTAATAGCCGTAGTCGCCGTCGTAGTAGGGGGCGTCGAGGGCGTAGCCCAGGCCCAGGCCGCCCAGGAAGGCGCCGCCGTAGCCCCAGCCATAGCCGCGGCCGTAGCCGCCGTACCCGCCGCGTCCGCCACGCCACTCGTGGCCGCCGCCGCCGCCGCCGCGCCAGCCGCCGCCGCCGCCGCCAAAGGAGCGGCCGCCGCCGGCAAAGGAGCGCCCGCCGCCGCCGAAGCTATGGCCGCCGCCGCTGAAGCCGCCAGCGTGGCCGCCGCCGCCACCGCCGCCGCCGCCATGTCCGCCGCCCCCGCCGTGTCCGCCACCACCATGCTGGGCGAACGCCGGGGCGGCGATCGCCAGCATGCAGCCCGCCGCAATCGCGGCGATCGGGCCGACTTTCGAGAGTCTCTTCATCATGATTACCTCCGTTACGCGCACTCCCGAGACAACAATGACGTGGAGCGCGCGCTGGTTTCCTCGTGAAATTTGGAAGGTGTCATCTGAATGCCGGCTGAATAGCCGCCGCCGTGGTGAGCGGACGAAGGTGAAATCATTTTCACCAAAAGCAGAGAAAGCTTCGCTGTGGAGAATTGTGCGCTGCGGTATTGCCGCGAATACGGGATCCGGTGCGTGCATCGGCGCTGGGATGCAGGCGACAACCTAAGGGAGAGCCCGGTTTCGCGTTGGGGGTTTGCCTGTTTCAGGTGGCGCGGGCGCTGCGTCCGATTCTGACGGATCCGGCGGCTATCCAGTCCTGGCGACTCGCGCCGGGCGGGCCGATAGTGCGCGGAGCGGACCTGGAGGGAGCGGCAGTTGGCGGACGGCGGCGCCCCATTGGGCTATCTCGGCGTCACCCGCTCGCTCAGCGGGCGGCTGTGGCGCGAGCGGCCGGCCGACGCCGAGCTGGTGCGGCGCCATCAGCTGGCCCATGGCCTCTCCGAGCCCTTGGCCCGGGCGCTTGCCGCGCGCGGCGTGGGCGCCGAGCAGGGCGAGACCTACCTCAACCCGACCCTGAAGGCGCTGTTCCCCGATCCGTCGAGCTTCACCGACATGGACCGGGCCGCCGAAGTGCTGGTCAGCGCTCTTGAGCAGAAGCGTCCGCTGGTGGTGTTCGCCGACTATGATGTGGATGGCGCATCGTCGGCGGCGCAGCTGGTGCGCTGGTTCCGCGCGCTGGGCCACGAACTGCCGATCTACGTCCCCGACCGCATCCTGGAGGGTTATGGCCCGTCGCCCGCCGCCTTCCGCCGGCTGAAGGCCGAGGGGGCCGAGCTGGTGATCACCGTTGACTGCGGGGCCGCGGCGCACGACGCGCTGGCCTGCGCCGCCGAGATCGGCCTGGAGGTGGTGGTGATCGACCACCACCTGATGCGCGGCCAGGAGATCCCCAAGGTCGCGGCCCTGGTGAACCCCAACCGGCCCGACGACGTCTCCGGGCAAGGCCACCTGGCGGCGGCGGGGGTGACCTTCGTCCTGCTGGCGGCGCTGAACCGCGAGGCGCGCAGGCGCGGCCTGTTCGGAGCCCCTTCTGAAGCCGGGCGGGCCGAGCCGGACCTGCGCCAATGGCTGGATCTCGCCGCCATGGGCGCGATCTGCGACGTGACCGAGCTGCGCGGCTTCAACCGGGCCCTGGCGGCCCAGGGGCTGAAGGTGATGTCCGGCTGGCGCAATCCGGGCCTGAAGGCGCTGATGGATGTCGCTAAGGGGCAGGGGCCGGCTTCGGTTTTCCACGTGGGTTTCATCCTGGGCCCGCGGATCAACGCCGGCGGGCGAATCGGCCGCGCCGACCTGGGCGCACGGCTGCTGTCCACCGACGACCCCGAGGAGGCCGCGGCCCTGGCCCTTGAGCTGGACGGCCTCAACGCCTCGCGCAAGGAGGTCGAGCGCCAGGTCACCGAGGCGGCGATCGCTCACATAGAGACCGAGAGCAATGCGCCGGACGCGCCGATGCTGCTGGTCGCCCAGGACGACTGGCACCCCGGCGTGATCGGCATCGTCGCCGGGCGCCTGCGCGAGAAGTACCGCAAACCCGTGGTCGTGGTCGGCGTCGACCGCGCCGCCAATGTCGGCAAGGGCTCGGGCCGGTCCCAGCCGGGGGTGAACCTGGGCCGCGCGGTGCAGGCGGCCTATGACGAGGGCCTGCTGCTGGCCGGCGGCGGCCACGCCATGGCCGCCGGCCTCTCGGTGCGGCCGGACACCATCCCCGAGCTCCGCGCCTTCCTATGCGAGCGGCTGGCGGCGGAGACCGAGATCGCGGCGGCCGCGGACGCCCTGGAGATCGACGCCCTGGTCACCGCCCGCGGCGCCGACCGGGCGCTGTGGCAGGACTTCCAGCGCATGGCGCCTTTCGGTCCGGGTAATGTCGAACCGAGCTTCGCGCTCGCCGACGCGCGGGTGGAGCGGCCGATGGCGCTGCGCGGCGGCCATGTGCGCTGCACGCTTACCGACGGCTCGGGCGGCAAGCTGAAGGCCGTGGCCTGGCGGGTCGAAGGTTCCGAGGCGGGCCGGCGGCTGATGGCCGAGGGCGGCGCGGTGCACGTCGCGGGCCGGCTGAAGCCCGACGATTGGCAGGGCCGGGCCGGCGTCGAATTCGAGATCGAGGATGTGGCCGATCCGCGACGAGCTTAGGGGGCGGGTTCCCGCCGCGCAAAGCGCGCCGCGCCGGTCTTGCACCCCCTCTGGAAGGCGGATATAGAGCCGCCCTCGCGCCACGCGGTCCCTTCGTCTATCGGTTAGGACGCCAGGTTTTCAACCTGGAGAGAGGGGTTCGACTCCCCTAGGGACTGCCACGCGACTTCGCCTCCCAGGCGAATATCCTGCCTCAATGGCAAGGCAAACGCTGTAAATTC
>DASRRU010000124.1:0-2995 GCA_035656795.1 Phenylobacterium sp.
GCCGGAGACGATACGGGCGGCGGCGGCGGCGAAACGGCCGTCGGCAGGGTCGCCGCCACGGACGGCGACAGGGTGAAGTTGCTGATGCTGATGTCGGCCAGAGTGCGCCCCTGCAGGATCACCGCATCGCCGGCCGTGTTGTTGTTGGCGCTGTCGGCGAACACCACCAGGTCTGAGCCCACGGCGACGACGACGATGTTGGTCGCCCCCGTGGCGATGAGCGCCGTGGCCGCCGTGGTGGCCGCATCGAAGCTGGCGGCTGTGGTCTCCACCAGGTCGCCGGCGCCCGCTGGGCCGCTGGCGAAGGTCAGGACGTCGGACGCCGTCCATCCGATGACGACCTCCGCCATGGCGGCCGACACCTGGGATTGCCCCTGTCCGACGACGATCACGTCGGATCCGCCGCCGGTGTAGATGGTGTCGTGCCCGCCGCCGCCGTTCAGGGTGTCATTTCCCGCGCCGCCGTAGATCACGTCGTCGCCGGCTCCCCCGTTGATGACGTCGCCGCCGTCCCCGGCGCGCAAGACATCGTTCAAGGGACCGCCGGTCAGCGTGTCGCCGCCGGGAAACATCGCGACCCTCACGGCCGCATTGTTGTCGGCGAGGGCCCAGCCCTCCAGCGTTGCGGCGGAGAGGGACAGGCCGGTGACGTCGAAGTCGACCAGGCCCTGGTAGCGGTCCTCCAACGCGGTCACGACGCCGCCCGTCAGCGCGCCGGTCCCGTCGAAGGTCAGTCCCGCGCCGCCGAGCACCACGACTTCGCTGCCCAGGGTGATGGTGACGCCCGTCGCGCTCTCGGCGCTGTTGACGCCCAGAGCAAGCAGACCAACGTCGAACTGATCCATGTTCGTGCCAACTGGAAAGGCAGAGTTGATCGTACCTACGGACATCAATATATCTCCCGGCGTCGCAACTAAGTACGCAGGTCGATGTTAAACCGTGGTCAAGCTATATAATGAACAAGTGATTCACCATGATATGGTGCTTATGTATAGTTATGTATAAATTAATAATACCAAGACGTTGCTTATGATTACTGAATAATTACCACTGCCGTGGCGGCGGGCCGCGCAAGGGCGAGGGCCACGCGCGCAACGCCCCGAAACGATCGGTCCTGGCTCGGGAAGCCACGATCCGGTCGGGCGCGAGGCCCGAAGCGGCGCAGGCGCGGCGCGCCCCCAGCCCGGCGAGCCGCGGGCCGTTCGGCCTATCCGGCATGGTAGGCGAAGCTGGGCTGGGCGTAGACGCCCACCAGGTCGACCCCGAAGGGGGCGTTGTGCAGAGTGACATCGGCCAGGAAGACATCGTTGGCGAGCGCATAGGCGCCGACGTCGGCCTTGTCGGCTTCCGCGAGCAGCCACCCGACCATCGCCGCCTTGGTCCCGATCCCGTCGGCGCCATCGCCCCCGTAGAGGGCGAAGTAGTCGGCCCGGGAGAGGGACTGCCCGTCCCAGACCGTGATGGGATCGAGAAGGGCGTGCACCTTGGCGTCGGACGGTGCGGCCCCGAAGATGGTGGCGTAGGTGAGCTTGGTGGCGTCGAAGAGGCTGAGGTCGCCGTACTTGGCGTTGAAGTCGGCTTCGCCGGCGCCGGCCTTGCCGAGGTTGACGGCGAAATTGATGTAGCGGTTTTCCAGGCTGAAGCTCTGATAGTAGGCCGAGCTCAGGTTGTTGGGATTGGGACCCGCCGGTGACACCAGATAGGTCATGCCCGCCGCGGTCGGGGTCTTGCCCGTGAAGAACTCATAGCTCAGCGTCGCCACGGTGATATCGCTGAGGCTGCCGGCCGGTAGTCCGCCGTTCGGGGATGACCCGACCGCGGCCGCCTGCGATGCGCCCACTGAATTGGGCGTCCAGCCCAGGACGTCCAACACCTGCAGGTCCGTGGCCGACAGGGATCCGGCGTTCCCGGGCGCCACCGGACCGAAGGCGTCGCCGGACGTCTGGCCCCAGTCGGCGAGGTCGAAGCCGTCGTTGGCGCCGTTCGGACCAATGGCGTTGTGGTACTGCAGGCTCGTCAGGTGAGCGCCGTCGACGCCGAAAAACGTCGCCTGACCGTCCGCTCCCCCGGTGTAGTCCCGTTGGCCCTGCGCATTGAAGCGAAAGAGATCCATCGGCTGCCAGCCGGCCTGCTGCAGTCCGAGACTGCCAACGCGTCCGAACACGCCTTCGGAGATCTCGTGCTCCAGAACGCCCACGGCGTCGGCGCCGAACGTGAAGGGCAGGTTGCTGTTCAAGGTGATCGTGTCGTCGATCCCCGAAGAGGACGACGCCAGGCCCAGGGCGCGGGCTTCGGCTGACGGGAGCCAGAACCCGACGCCGGACGAGGGATCGGTCGTGGGCAGGCTCGCGACGGCGGCGTGGTCGGCCGCGGTCGTGGCGTTGGCGGCGAGGGCGGCGGCGAATTCGGCGTAGCTTGCGCCCACCAGGGCATATTGATTGTGGGCGCTGAAGCTGGCGTCCAGCGGCTTCAGATCGAAGCTCATCGACACCGTCAGGCTATTGCCGAACTGGCTCTGGAAGGCGTTCTCCGCGGTCACGATCGCGGCGCGGTAAGCGTCGCTGACTCCCGCCCCATAGGTGTTCTGAAACACCAGATTGCTGCCGGGGAAGGTGACGCTTTCAGCGGCGAGTGACATGGTCGGTGCGATCCGCGTCCCAGTTGGAGACTCAAGGCGCAGCCGCTGCAATCATCGCGCCGGTTTCGCCCGTAAGGCGAGTAACCCATGACAGATTCGGGGACGCGATTTCGCCCGGAGGGCGACGACCGCGGCGGCTGTCGCTGCGCCCCGCGGATGGAACGCCGCAGGCTGGGCCGCGCAGCCCGATGTCTGCGGCCCTATCCCGGATTGAACACGAACCCGGGCTGGGCGTAGTGGCCGACCAGGTCGACGCCGAAGGGGGCGTTGTGCAGGGCGACATCGGTGAGGAAGGCGTCGTTGGAGAGCGCATAGGTCCCGACGTCGGCCTTCTCGGCCTCGGCGAGCAGCCAGCCG
>DASRRU010000125.1:0-2002 GCA_035656795.1 Phenylobacterium sp.
CTGACCTCCCGCACCGTCGTGCTGGCGCCGGGCGCCCGCTGGCGGACGATGAACGTCCCCGGCGAGGATCAGTACCGCAACAAGGGCGTGGCCTATTGCCCGCACTGTGACGGACCGCTCTACAAGGGCAAGCGCGTGGCGGTGATCGGCGGCGGCAACTCCGGCGTCGAGGCGGCCATCGACCTCGCCGGCATCGTGGCCCACGTCACCCTGATCGAGTTCGACAGCGAGCTTCGCGCCGACGCCGTTCTGCAACGCAAGCTGGGCAGCCTGCCAAATGTCCGGGTGGTCACTTCGGCGCTCACCACCGAGGTGCGCGGCGACGGCGCCAAGGTCACCGGCCTGCACTACAAGGACCGCAACAGCGGCGCCGAGCACGACGTCGACCTGGAAGGCGTGTTCGTCCAGATCGGCCTCGTGCCCAACACCGAATGGCTGAGGGACGCGGTGGGCCTCACGCCGCGCGGCGAGATCGAGGTGGACTACCGCGGCCTGACCTCGGTTCCCGGGGTGTTCGCGGCCGGCGACGCCACGACCACGCCTTACAAGCAGATCGTCATCGCCATGGGCGAGGGCTCCAAGGCGGCCCTGTCGGCCTTCGACCACCTGATCCGCCAGGAGCCGGTCGCCCCGGCCCTCGCGGCGGCATGACCAGGGAAAGGGCCTAGGTTGGTGACTCAATCAGGTGGTTGAATTTATTTGATAACGTCATGGCCCGGCTTGTCCGGGCCACCCATGATCTCCGTATCGAAGAGGGTGTTGCGGCGGCGCGGCGAGTCTTCCGACGGATCGGTGTTCATGGGTCGCCCGGACAAGCCGGGCGATGGCGATCGAGAGGGGGAGATGACGAAGTCTTCAGCCCTAAGGCGCGGCCGATTGCTTTTGGGATTTCCAGAGAGCGAGCCTATGTTCAAGCCATGCTCCCGACCCTTCGCCAACTGCAGTACCTGAAGCTCCTCGCCGAACAGGGGAGCTTCGGACGCGCCGCCGAGGCGGCCCGCGTCACCCAGCCGACGCTTTCGTCCGGAATCCAGGAGCTGGAGCGGACGCTGGGCGCGCCGGTGGTCGATCGCGCCCGCTCCGGCGTGATCCTGACCCCCGTGGGCGAGGAGGCGTTGCGGCGCGCCACGGTGATCCTCAACGAGGCCGAGGAACTGGTGGAGTCGGCCAAGAACGCCGGCCAGCCGCTGACCGGCCGGTTCCGCCTGGGCGTGATCCCGACGATCGCGCCGTTCCTCCTGCCGCGGGCCCTGCCCCTGCTGCGGACGCGGTTTCCTCAGCTGCGCCTGTACCTGCGCGAGGACCTGACGCAGCGCCTTATCGCGGCCCTGAAGGCCGGCCAGCTCGACGCGGCGCTGATCGCGCTGCCCTTCGACATGCACGGGCTCAACTGGGCGCATGTCGCCGATGACGAATTGTTGGCCGCCATGCCGGCCGACCATCCCCTGGCCCGGCTGAAGTCAGCGGATCCCGACGACCTGGAGCGCGAGGACATTATCCTGCTGGAAGACGGCCACTGCCTGCGCGAGCACGCCATGGCCGCCTGCGGGCTCAAGCCGCCGAAGACCGCCTCGGGCGAGGAATCCTTCGCCGCCACCTCGCTGCCGACCTTGGTGCAGATGGTCTCGTCCGGCCTGGGGGTGACCTTCCTGCCGGCCATGGCGGTGAACGCCGGCCTCACCAACCCGGCCAACGTCGCCGTGCGGCCGATCGCGCCGGGGCACGCCACCCGCGAGATCGTGGTCGCCTGGCGCGCCGGATCCAACCGCGCCGCCGAAGGCCGGCTGCTCGCCGAGGTGCTTCGAGAATAGATCTATTTAGACATATCTAAATACGGTTGCCATTCCGATGCGGTTTAGATATATCGATAGCGCCCCGCTAAAGGAGGGGGCTTATCGATGCACAGACATCATCACTTTCACGGCGGCCGGGACGAACACCGCGGCCGCGGACCCTGGGGCGGCCATATGCGCGGCATGGGTCATCACGCTCGCCATCATCG
>DASRRU010000126.1:0-2484 GCA_035656795.1 Phenylobacterium sp.
CGCGAGGACCAGATCGAGGACGAGACGGAGAAGTTCGTCCGCCTGACCCGGCTGATCCACGGGGATCTCGGCATGGAGACCCACCACGTCGCCCTGGCCACGCGCCCGCCGGTGCGCGCGGGCACCGATGCGTTCTGGGACAAGGCGGAGGGCCAGCTGCTGAGCGCCTCGCGCAAGGCCGGGGTCGAGCCGGTGATCGCCGAGGGCGACGGCGCCTTCTACGCGCCCAAGCTCGACTTCATCGTTAAGGACGCCATCGGGCGCACCTGGACCTGCGGCACGCTCCAGCTCGACTATGTGCTGCCCGAGCGGCTCGGGGCCGAGTACGTGGCCGAGGACGGCTCCAAGCAGCGCCCGGTCATGCTGCACCGCGCGATCCTGGGCTCGTTCGAGCGCTTCATCGGCATCCTGATCGAGAACTACGGCGGGGCCTTCCCGCTTTGGCTGGCCCCGGTGCAGGTGGTGGTGGCCACCATCACCTCCGACGCCGAGGACTATGCTCAGCAGGCTGCGGAAAAGTTGCGCGCGGCCGGCTTGCGCGTCGAGGTCGATCTTCGTAACGAGAAGATCAACTATAAGGTTCGCGAGCACAGCTTGGCCAAGGTTCCGGTTATCGCGGTGGTCGGCCGCAAGGAAGCGGAGACCGGTCAGCTGGCCCTGCGCCGCTTGGGTTCGGACCGCCAGGCGATCGTCACCCTGGCCGAAGCGGCCGAAGGCCTGGCGCAGGAGGCGCTGCCGCCCGATCTCGCACGCCCCTCGGCCCCCGCGGCTCCGGCGCGGAGCCTCGAAGACGCATGAACACCTACGTCCGACCGCTCAACGGAGGCCTGCTGAACCGGGCGCGCGTCCTGGCCGCGCCGCTGGCGGTCGAGACCTCGGTGATCATGGTGGTGTTCCGCACCGGCCCGGCGCTGGAGGAAAGCGTCGCCAAGGTGCTGGCCGACCCGTCGGTGGATGAGTTCATCGTCATCGACAACGGCTCCACCCCGTCCGAGGAAGCGGTGCTGGACGCCGCCGCGGAACGCGACGGACGCGTGGTGCTCAAGCGCGGCCACGGCAACGTCGGCTTCGCCCGGGCCTGCAACATGGGCGGCGAGATCGCCCGCGGCCGGGTGCTGGTGATCCTCAATCCTGACGCCTTCCTGCAGCCGGGCTGCATCGAGGGCCTGACCGCGGCGCTGGACGCCACGTCCAGCCCGCGCATCGTCGGCGCGCGGATCATGAACACCGACGGGAGCGAGCAGCGCGGCGCGCGGCGCGGCGAGGTGACCCCGGTCACCACCCTGCTCAGCCTGACCCGGCTTTCGCACCTGGGGATCTTCCACGGGTTCGAGATCCACCACGAGCACGATCCGGCGCCGGGCCAGCTGTTGGAGGTGCCGACCATCTCCGGCGCCTGCTTCGCCATGACCCACGACGACTACACGGCCATGGGCGGCTTCGACGAGGGCTTCTTCCTGCACGTGGAAGACGTGGACCTGTGCTGGCGCGTGCGCCAGAGCGGCGGCAAGGTGGTGTTCAGCCCGGAAGCGCGGGTGGTCCACCTCGGCTCGACCAGCCATACCTCGCCGGTGAAGGTGGAGTTCTTCAAGGGCCTCGGACTGGTGCGCTACTTCCGAAAGCGCGCCGACAACAAGCGCCGCGCCGCCCTGGCCCTGGCCCTTGCGCCGCTGATCATGCTGGTCTCGGTCCTGCGCCCCCTGTTCCGCCAGCGCCGGCACGCATAGGGGGCTCTTCCCCTGCCGGGGAGGGAGGGCCCATCGCATGAGCTATGGGAGGATGAGCAAACCTGTTCATTCTGCGGCTCCCAAAACCCGCTCATCCTTGCGGAGGCGGGGGCCTGAGTTCTCAAACGAAGTGCAACACCTTCTGTGGGGGTGTTGGCTTGCAGGGTGTTGAGCGCAATCCCGACGCGGCGCGACTTTCTCCGGTCGAGAGACCAGCCTTCAGCTCCTGAAGTCGGTTCAGGAGAAGCAGATGCGCGCACTTTCCCGCGCTACCCTAAGACCGAACGGGCGATCCCAAACCCTGCGCCAAGAATGACGATCAGCAAGGGCGGCGACCTGAAGGTGATGAGAAGCACGAAGCCGGTCAGCGCGGCGGCGAAATCCGCCGGTCCGAGGACGGCGCTGGTCCAGACAGGATTGTAGAGAGCCGCCGCCAGGATACCGACAACGGCGGCGTTCGCACCGCGCATCGCGGCCTGTGCGGCCGGGCGCATCCGTAAACCGGACCAGAACGGGAGGGCGGCGAGAAGCGCTAGCAAGCCCGGCAGGAAGATCGCCGCCAGTCCGAGCGCGGCGCCCGACAGGCCGGTGGGGCGCCCGTTCATGGAGGCCCCCAGATAGGCGGCGAAGGTGAACAGCGGTCCAGGCATGGCCTGCGCCGCGCCATAGCCGGCGAGAAACCTATTCTGGTCGACCCATCCTGGGTCCACGATGGCCTGCTTCAGGAGCGGGAGCACGACGTGGCCTCCGCCGAACA
>DASRRU010000127.1:0-28798 GCA_035656795.1 Phenylobacterium sp.
CGAAGGGTGCGACGAAGGTCTCGATACCCTTGCCATAGGCGCCCTGTATGACACCGGCTGACGAAACCGAGGGGGCGTTGACCTGTATGCCAGCCCGTTCCGCAGCGAGCTTATCGAGGTATGAGACACCAGCTCCCGAGGTGAATTTCACCTTTATCGCGCGACCATTGACATGAGCGGTCGCAAGCACCTCCCGCATGTAGGCTCCGGGTGAATCCAGACTGAGCTGCGACACCGTCATTCCGGATGCCCAATAAGCGAGATCCGAACCACCGCAGCCGGCCGATTTGAAGAATCGCATGACGCCGTGCGCGAAATCGTACTCGACGTCGAACGGCCCCATAATGTTCTGACCGAGACCGCCAGCAGTACTTCCGCCGCCACCCCAGCCCCCGACCAGGAACTGGATATTTTTGAAACCGGCGTTCGCGAAGGTGAAGCTGTCGGCCATCACCGCACGTGCGTCGCGGGACACGCCGCCGAGTCCCGTGACTTCGAGACCGAAGGGCGCTGTGGATTTCTTCATGCCGAAGCGCTCCGCAGCTTCCGGCGAGACGGAACTGAAGAAGGCACCGGTGCTGACGACGAAGGTCGCCTCGTGGCCGTTCACTACGGCGGTCACCAATGGACGCAGCCCGTCCATCGTCACAGGCACCTCGGCGATCTTCTGAAATTTGCAGTCCGCCTGCGCGGTCGAGCCGCCAGCTACGGTCGCGGCCGCCAATGCGCCGGCTATCCACCAATGTCTTACCATAATAGCGCTTCCCCCGAGCACGCGACCGCCGATGCAACTCATTGGCGAGGCCCTCGGCCAATCTGTCGAACATTTATTTCCCGCTTGTCTCAGCCTCACCCGCCCATTTTCCCATCCACCCACGCCCCGGCCGCAGCAATCGCCCGCCTGGCGGCGCCGAGTTGGCCGCCGAAGGCGTGCCAGACGTGGATCATCTCCGGCCAAACCTCCAGGCGCACCTCCACGCGGGCGTGGCCGGCGCGTTCTGCCAGCAGCAGACTGTCGCCCAGCAGGGTCTCCTCCGAACCCACCTGGATCAGTATCGGCGCCACGCCGGAAAACTCGCCGAACACCGGCGAGGCGAGCGGGTTCCGGGCGTCGGCGCCGCCCAGGTATTCCGCCGCGCCCTCGCTCAGACGGTCGCGGGAGATCATCGGATCGTCTGCGGCCTTGGTCTCATAGGTGGCGTGGGCCTGGGTCAGGTCGGCCCAGGGGCTGATGACGAACAGGCCCGCCGGCTGCGGCAGGCCCTCGTCCTTCAACTTCAGCGCCAGGGCCAGCGCCAGGCCGCCGCCGGCCGAGTCACCGGCGACAATCATCCGCTCCGGCCACACGCCATCGGCGAGCAGGGTGCGGTAGGCGGCGAGCGCGTCATCGACCGCAGCGGGGAACGGGTTCTCGGGCGCTAGGCGGTATTCCAGCGATACGGCCGCCGAACGCGCCGCTTCCGCCAGCCGCGCGACCAGGGGCCGGTGGCTGCGCGGGCTGCCGCCCACATAGCCTCCACCGTGCAGGTAGAGGATCCGGCGGCCCTCCACCGCATTGGTTGGCACGATGCGCTCGGCCTTCACCCCGCCGGTCGCGGCCGGTTCGTGGAAGCATCCCGGGGGCAGCGAGCCCATCTCGCCAAAGGCGTCCATGGCCGCGCGGCGCTCCGCCCGGCTCGGCAGAGGTTCGCCCGGCGCCGGCTGGCGCGAGGCCAGCAGGGCCCGCACGCCGGCGATTTCCGCATCTTTCCAGCTCGACATGCCGTCTCCACCCTTTTTCCTTGTTCTTTTCCGTGGATAGGAGCCCCGCGAGCTGTGCCTGTCGAGGGGGTTTGCGTGTACGCCGCATTGCCTTCGCCCGCGGCGCGATTCATATCGGGTGGAGCTTTGGAATCGTCCCACCCTCCCCGCCAGATGTCCCCGCCCGCAAAGTCTTCCGCTCAGCCCCAGGCGTCCCTGTTCGACGACGCGCTGAATCCTGCGCCGGCCTCACCGCTGGCGGAGAGCCATGAGCCGCGCCCGGCGCCGCCTGTCGCCCAGGCCGCAGCGGCGCCCACCGGCGGCTATTCGGCCAAGGACATCGAGGTCCTCGAGGGCCTGGAGCCGGTGCGCAAGCGGCCGGGAATGTACATCGGCGGCACCGACGAGCGGGCGCTGCACCACCTGTTCGCCGAGGTGCTGGACAACGCCATGGACGAGGCCGTGGCTGGCCACGCCAAGGTCATTTCCGTCCGCCTGGACGCCGACGGCCAGCTGACCGTCACCGACGACGGCCGCGGCATCCCCGTCGACCCGCACCCCAAGCATCCGGGCAAGTCGGCGCTGGAGGTCATCATGACCGTCCTGCACTCCGGCGGAAAATTCTCCGGCAAGGCCTACGAGACCTCCGGCGGCCTGCACGGCGTGGGCGTCAGCGTCGTCAACGCCCTTTCGGAGCGCGTCGAGGTCACGGCCTGGAAGGACGGCTTCGAGTGGCGCCAGGCCTTCACCCGCGGCAAGCCGCTGGGCTCCATCGAGAAGCTGGGCCCCACCCGCAAGCACGGCACGGCCATCGCCTTCGCCCCCGACCCGGTGATCTTCGGCGAGGGCGTAGCGTTCAAGCCGGCGCGCCTCTACCGGATGGCCCGCTCCAAGGCCTACCTGTTCGGCGGGGTCGAGATCCGCTGGTCCTGCGACCCGTCCCGCATCCACGACCAGACGCCGGCCGAGGCGACCTTCCGCTTCCCCAACGGCCTGGCCGACTTCCTGGCCGAACGGATCAAGGACATCGAGACGGTGACGCCGGAACCCTTCGCCGGCCGCTATGAGCGCCCGGGCGAGGCCGGCAAGGTCGAATGGGCCATCGCCTGGACGCCGGCCGGCTTCGGCGAGGCCGACGGCTTCCTGCAGTCCTATTGCAACACCGTGCCGACCCCCGAAGGCGGGACGCACGAGGCGGGTCTGCGCGCGGCGCTCACCCGCGGCCTCAAAGCCTACGCCGAGCTCACCGGCGAGAAGCGCGGGGCGATCCTCACCGCCGACGACGTGATCGCCCAGGCCGGCGCCCTGGTCAGCGTGTTCATCCGCGACCCGGAATTCCAGGGCCAGACCAAGGAGCGCCTGTCCTCCGCCGAGGCCCAGCGCCTGGTGGAAACGGCGCTGCGCGACCCCTTCGACCACTGGCTGACCGCCCAGCCGAAGGTCGCCTCGGCCCTGCTTGAGTTCGTCATCGAACGCGCCGAGGAACGGCTGAAGCGCCGCAAGGACAAGGAAGTCGCCCGCGCCAGCGCGACGCGAAAGCTGCGCCTGCCCGGCAAGCTCGCCGACTGCTCCAACTCGGGCACCGAGGACAGCGAGATCTTCCTGGTCGAGGGCGACAGCGCCGGCGGCTCGGCGAAACAGGCCCGCAACCGAAAGACCCAGGCGATCCTGCCCCTGCGCGGCAAGATCCTGAACGTCGCCTCGGCCACTCTCGACAAGCTCGGCCAAAACAAGGAGTTGAGCGATCTTCTTCTGGCGCTGGGCGTCCAGGGGGGCGCCAAGTTCAAGGAAGAGGACCTGCGCTACGAGCGCGTGGTGATCATGACCGACGCCGACGTCGACGGCGCCCACATCGCGAGCCTGCTGATCACCTTCTTCTACCGGACCATGCCGCAGATGATCCGCTCGGGCCGCCTCTACCTGGCCCTGCCGCCGCTCTATCGCCTGAGCCACGGGACCAAGATCGTCTACGCCCGCGACGACGCCCACCGCGACGAGCTGCTGGCCGGGGAGTTCAAGGGCAAGAAGCCGGAGATCAGCCGCTTCAAGGGCCTCGGCGAGATGATGCCCGCGCAGCTGAAGGAGACTACCATGGATCCTTCGAAGCGCATTCTGGCCCGCGTCACCCTGCCCCGCGCAGAGGAGCTGGTGGAGGAGCTGGTGGAGAACCTCATGGGCCGCAAGCCCGAGAGCCGCTTTCGCTTCATCCAGGAAAACGCCGAGTTCGCCACCGCCGACCTGGACGTCTAACGGCGCGTCCGCCGACGCCGCCCTTGCCCCGCGTGAAATCCGCCCGCAATCTCCCGGGCAAAGATTTCAAAGAAAAGCATTTCGGGGGAACGACCATGAGAGCGCCTATCTGGCTGGCGGCGTTAGCCGCCTTGGCCCTGCCTATGGCCGCCCACGCCCAGGACGCCGGCGAGAGCCTCTTCAACGCCCGCTGCAAGGCCTGCCACGAGCCCAATATCGATCGCGCGCCCAGCAAGGCGACCCTTGCGACCTATCCGGCCGCGACCATCGTCGACGCCCTGACCAACGGCGTCATGAAGCCCATGGCCGCCGGGCTTTCCGACGCCGACAAGCAAGCCGTCGCCGCCTACCTGACCGCCGTGCAGCCCGCACAGACAGCCGCAGCCGCGCCCGGCGGCCGCGCGCCGCCCGCGCCTGTGGGCGTCGACGTAAGGTGCGCGGCCAATCCCCCGATCCACGCCACCGGCGGCGACTGGACCAGCGTCGGCTTCGATCCGACCTCGCACCGCTATCAGCCCAAGCCCGGCCTCGTCGCCGCCGACGTACCAAAGCTGAAGGTGAAGTGGACGTTTGCGATGAGCGGCGGCTCCATGCCCACCGTCATCGGCGACTGGCTGTTCATCACCAACCGTTCGGGCAAGTTCTACGCCCTGGACGCCGGCACCGGCTGCGTGCGCTGGGTGGTCGAGGGCGCCGTCTCGCGCACCACGCCGATGATCGTGAAGTCGGACGTGTCGCCCAGCGGCTGGCTGACGGTGATCGGCGAGCGCAACCGCACGGCGCGCGCCTTCGACGCCCAGACCGGCAAGGAGCTCTGGCGTTCGCCCCAGCTGGACGCCAATCCCGTGGCGGGCATCACCGGCACGCCGGTCATCTCCGGGGACCAGGTGTTCGTGCCGACCACCTCGGGCGAGGAAGGCGCGGCGCGCCAGGCGACCTACGCCTGTTGCAGCTTCCGCGGCTCTGTGGTCGCGCTGGATCTCAGGACCGGCAAGATCCAGTGGCAGACCTCGGTGATCCCCGAGCCGCTGCACCCGACCCACAAGAACTCCGCCGGGACCATGATGCAGGGCCCGGCCGGCGGGGCCATCTGGTCGGCGCCCAGCGTCGACGCCAAGCGCGGTCTCGTCTACGTGGCCACCGGCGACAGCTATACCGACGTCGACACCAAGGGCGCGGACGCGATCTTCGCCATGGACATCAGGACCGGCAAGGTCCGCTGGTCCAACCAGGTGACTGAGGCGGACAACTTCATCGTCGGCTGCAACCAGGCGGCCAAGCCGGCCAACTGCCCGAGCCCCGACGGGCCGGACTTCGACTACGGCGCCTCGCCGGTCCTGTTCCACCTTTCCTCCGGCAAGGACATCGTGCTCTCCGGCCAGAAATCGGGCGTGGCCTTCGGCATGGACCCCGACACCGGCAAGACGCTGTGGAGCCGCCGCGTGGGCTCCGGCTCGTCCCTGGGCGGCATCGAGTGGGGCATGGCGGCGGACGCCAAGCGACTCTACGTCGCCAACGCCGACACCGTGAACCTGCTGGACGAGGCGCTGCGCAAGATGGGCCGCGAGGCGGTCGCCGGCGGCCTGCCGCCGGCCAAGCCGGGTCTCTCGGCGCTCGATCCGGCCACCGGCCAGGTGCTGTGGAACGTCCCGGCGCCGGTCGCGCCCTGCCACTATGCCGGAGACCGCTCCCACGACCGGGGCGGCGGCGGCTGCATGCGAGCCCAGTCCCAGGCTCCCTCGGCCATGCCGGGCGTGGTGTTCGCCGGGACCATGGACGGCTGGTTCCGCGCCTATGACGCGGCCACCGGCAAGGTGCTGTGGGCCGATTCAACGACCGATCGCACATACGACACCGTCAACCTGGTGAAGAGCCAGCCGGGCGGGAGCCTGGACGGCCTGGGCGCGGCCATCGCCGGCGGCCGGGTGTTCGTGATGAGCGGCTTCAACGGCGCGGCCAACACCGGCGGCAACGGGACCAACGTGCTCCTGGCCTACTCGGTGGACGGCAAGTAGTGCTCCAGGCCGGTCAGGGCGTCGGTCCGCCCGCGCCGGTCTGGAACTCGAACGCCGGCTCCTTCGGACGGCCGCCGCCGAACAGCCAGCTGAAACCGACGCGGAACTGGCGGGTGTCGAAGTCGGCCTTGGTCCGCTCGATCAGGACGGGGGTATCCGCGCGGTAGAAGCTGTGAAAACTGTGGAACACGTCCTGGGCGGTGACCACCAGGAACAGCTTGTCGGTGACCTTTCGGCGATAACCCAAGTCGTAGCCCATCAACGGAGATTGCGCGCCCTGGGGGGTCAGCTCCTCGCCCTGCACGAAACCATTGAACTGGAAAAGGTCCTTAGGCGTCGCCTGCCAGGATATGCTGCCATGCCCCTCATCGCTGACCAGCGAACGCCGCGGCGCGAACATCGGCCCCAAGCTGTCGAGCTGGTTCCAGCTCAGGTTGACGCTCAGATTGTAGCTGATCTTCGGGGTGAACTTGCCGCTGGCCACCTCTTCCACGCCCGCGAAACGGCTTTGCGCGGCGTTGTCCCGCTCGTTCAGGAAGACGCCGCCCCCAAGATCGTGCAGCACCTGGGCGAAGCCGTCACGGTTCTTCCGGTAGTAGAGGGTCGTGACCAGCACCAGCGGCGACTGCCGGTACTCGTAGCCCAGCTCGAACGACTGGGTCTGCTGGGGCTTTAGATGCGCGTTGCCGGACTGGAAATTCAGCGGGTCGAGCTCTAGGCGGAATGAATTGAAAGACGCCGGGTCCGGGCGCTGGATGCGGTGGCTGTAGCTGGCGGTGAACTGCTGGGTGTCGGTGAGCTTCCAGCTCAGGTGTAGGGTCGGATAGGCCCGCAGGTAGTCGATCTCGTTCTCCTGGCCGAGCGTCGCCTGGTCGAGATCGATCTGAACGTCCTCGACCCGCAGGCCCGCAAGCACGGTCACCGGCCCCACCGGCCGCTCATAGGTCATGTAGGCCGCGGCGACGGTCTGGCGGAACTCGAAGAGGTTGGTCAGCGTAGGATCAGGCGCCTCACCGTCCAGTGCGCCGCCCGCGAAGCCGCGGTTGCGGTAGCTGTTGTCCACGTGGTCGACATCGAAGCCGGCCTTGAGCTTCGACATATCCCTCAGCGGCTGGGTCCAGTCGCCCTTCAGCTCGACGTGGTGCTGGTGGTTGTTGATCGCCTGTCGGTCGAACTCTTCCGGCGCGGACGGCACCTGATCGAGGGTGTGGCCCGATCGGGAGCGGGCGTCGTTGGTCTCCTCGAGGCTCAGGCTCGTGACGAAGTCGCCGTCGCCGGCCAGCTTCTGGCGCAGGTTGACGCCCACCCCGCCCAGGGCCCGCTTCTGATGGATATCGAGGTCGCGCTCGAAACTCGCGGCGGGGATGTGGCCGGGGCCGAACTCGCTGATCTGCGAAGGTCCGGTCAGCAGGAAGTCGGTGAAGTTGCCGTGGGTCTCGAAACCGATACGGGTCTTTGGCGTCAGGTCGTAATCAATCCCGACCCGAGCGTTCACCGACTCGGCCAGGAAATGCTGGACCAGCTCCTGATCGACGCCATCGAAGCCGCCCGCGGGATCGGGGGTCAGCCGGTCGTCGGCCTGGTTCAGCTTCTGCTTGTCGTGCCGCACGCTGAGGTCGCTGGAGACCGTCAGCTTGTCGGAATTGTAGCCCAGGCTGACCCCGGTGTTGGCGCGCAGCTCGTCACCGATCGTGCCACGCACAGAACCGGTGAAGCCGACGCCCTTCGAATGCTTGGTGATCAAGTTGATGATCCCCGCCGAGCCGTCGGTCTGGAACTCGGCGGATGGGTTGGTAATCACCTCGACCCGCGCGATGGAATCCGCCGGCAGCGACTGCAATGCCTGGGCCTTATTATCGCCCTGGAAGAGGCTCGACGGTTTGCCATCGATCAGGATGGTGACGTTGGAATCGCCGCGCAGGCTGACGTTGCCCTGCACATCCACTTCCACCGACGGCACATTTCGCAGGGCGTCGGTGATGGCGCCGGACTGGGCCTGCAGGTCCTTGGTCACGTCGTAGCTCTTGCGATCGATCGAGATCTGCACCGGGGACGCCGCGCCGCCCGTGACCACCACCTCGCCAACGGTATGGCTCGACGCCTTCGCCGGAGTCGGCTTTGCGATCGCGGTTTTTGCCTGCTCACCCTGGGTCGGCGGCCCAGGCGCGGCCTCCTGCGCCAAAGCCAGCGACGGCAGAGCGGCGGCGACCGCCATGGAAAAAAGCCCTGAGCGCACGATTCATGACCTCAAATTCACTGGCCGATCTGGCTTGATGAGTTATGATACATACGTACTTTCCATTAGAATACACGTGTATTTTCGTTAAGGTGAAAAAAATGCCGGCGACGCGGATCTCGGGGGCCGAGAGCCAGATCATGGAGGCCCTGTGGGCCAAGGGGCCGCTGACGCCCGACGGCGTCGTGAACGCGGTCGGCGCGGCGCACGGCTGGGCGCCCGGCACGGTGAAGACCCTGATCACCCGCTTGCTGCGCAAGAAGGCCATCGAGGGCCGGCGCGAGGAGGCGGGGTATTTCTATCGCCCGCTGCTAAGCCGCGCCGACTACGTCCAGTCGGAAAGCCAGGGCCTGGTCGACCGGCTGTTCGGCGGCGAAGTCGCCCCGCTGGTCGCCCACTTCGCCGAGCACCGCGCGCTCACCGAACGCGACATCCGGCTGCTGAAGAGCCTGATTGCCAAGCTGGAAGACGATGAGTGACCTCCTCGTCCTCATATTGCGCCTGAACCTGGTGGCGGCCGCGGCGATCGGTATCGTGCTGGTCCTGCGCGTGCCCGTGCGGCGTCTGTTCGGACCGCGCCTCGCCTATGGCCTCTGGAGCCTGGCGGTCCTGGCAGTAGTGGCCATGCTGGCGCCCGCCCGGACAGTGACGCTGGCGCGGCCCGAGCCAACGGTCGCACCAGACCTGCTCTTCGTCGCCCATCCCGGCTTCGCCCCGACCCTGCGCCTCGGCGCAGCGCCCAACCTGTCGTCAGGCCTCATGGTCCTATGGATCGGCGGCGGCCTGGCAGCGCTCCTGTCGCTGACCTGGAGCCAGGTGCGGTTCTGCCGCGCGGTGCGAGCCGGGACCGCCGGGCCCGCCGTGGTCGGCGTTGTGCGGCCGCGGATCGTGGTGCCGAACGACTTCGCCCAGCACTACTCCCCGCCCGAACAGCGGGTCGTCCTGGCGCACGAGTCCGCGCACATCCGGAGCCAGGATTCCCGCATTAACGCGCTGGTGGCTCTCGTCCGCTGCGCCAGTTGGTTCAATCCCGCGATCCATCTGATGGCGCACTACCTGCGCATCGACCAGGAATTCGCCTGCGACGCCCAGGTGATCGCCCGCCACCCGCGGGCGCGCCGGACCTATAGCCAGGCCATGCTGAAGACGCAGCTCGCCAACCGTCCCTTGCCGCTGGGCTGCTACTGGCCGCCGCAGGCAGCCCATCCGCTGGTGGAGCGCGTGCGCCAGCTCTCCCGCCCGCAGCTGAGCGTCATGGCCCGGACCGCTGGCGTCGTCCTGGTGGGCCTTGTCATCCTTGGCAGCGCTACCACCGTCTGGGCCACGCGCCCGGCGCACGTGGTGTTCGCCGCCACCCCGCAGACCCCGGAGACAGCGCCGGTCACCGGAGCCGACCAGACTGGCCCCACTGCGCGCCAGGTCCGAACCACGCCTGCGTCGCTCACAGCGCCGCACCAACAACCAGACGTCCTGGCCGCCGAACTTTCCACTGGCATCCTCGCCGAAGCCGCCGACGATCCTCAGCAGGCCGGGCCCGAGCGCCGCCTGCTGCCGCCCGACTTCTTCGGCCCACCGCGCAAGATCTACGGCGTCGCCCACTGGTCCTCGGTCGAGCCGGGTCTGGCGGTTCGCGTCGTGGCCACGATGAAGGATCCAGACGGCGTGCCGCTCACCACCGACCTGACCGTCTTCGGGTCCCAGTCTCGCTATCGCCTGGGCTACGTCGCCCGCGCGCCCAGCCGCTACAGGCTGTTCACCAGCGTCACCCAGCGGGGCGACCGCCTAGAAGTCACCGCAGCCCTCAACAAGAGCCTCGCGCCGATGGTCACCGGCTCGGTCGGCCTCGTCGCGGGTGAGACCGGGACGATAACCCTGCCCAACGGCCTTCTGGTGACCGTCACCCCCACCGTCCGCCCTGAGACGCCCGAGGAATCCGCCCAGACCCTGCTCCGCGCCCGCGTCGACGTGATCCGGTCGCCGCGCCAGTCCTAGCGGCCGGGTGCCGCCGACCATGAAATGGCTCCAAAAGAGACAAAGGCGCGCCTGCTGAACCGCCATATGCGCGCGCACGTTGACTTGACGGTCGCTCACCGTATGTTCCGCCCGCGCAGCGAACCTCGTCTGCGCGCCGCTGCGGCGCACAGGGCGCTGGGGCAGCCATCTTGGGGCCACGACGGTCCCACCGACCGTATCGACCTCAGGCAAAATGACCGAATTCTCAGAACTGGGCCTATCGCCCGCGACCCTCAAGGCTGTCGCCGACACCGGCTACACCACTGCAACCCCCATCCAGGCCGAGGCCATCCCGCACGCCCTGCACGGCCAGGACGTCCTGGGCATCGCCCAGACCGGAACGGGCAAGACCGCCGCCTTTACCCTGCCGATGATCGATCGCCTGGCCGCCGGCCGCGCCCGCGCGCGGATGCCGCGCGCTCTGGTGATCGAACCGACGCGGGAGCTGGCCGATCAGGTCGCCGCCTCCTTCGAACGTTACGCCAAGGGCCAGAAGCTCACCTGGGCGCTGCTGATCGGCGGGGTGTCGTTCTCCGACCAGGAGCTGAAGCTCGACCGCGGCGTCGACGTGCTGATCGCCACGCCGGGGCGCCTGCTCGACCATTTCGAGCGCGGCAAGCTGCTGATGACCGGCGTGCAGATGCTGGTGGTCGACGAAGCCGACCGAATGCTCGACATGGGCTTCATCCCCGACCTCGAGCGGATTTTCAAGCTGACGCCGGTGAAGAAGCAGACCCTGTTCTTCTCGGCGACGATGCCGCCGGAAATCACCCGGCTGACCAAGCAGTTCCTGAACGACCCGATCCGTATCGAGGCCTCCCGCCCGGCGACCACGGCGGAGACCATCACCCAGTACCTGGTGCGCATTCCGACCCAGGATCAGAAGGCCAAGCGCACGGCGCTCCGCATGCTGATCGACCGCGACGACGTGAAGAACGGCATCGTCTTCTGCAATCGCAAGTCGGAAGTCGATATCGTCGCCAAGTCCTTGAAGACGCACGGCTTGGACGCCGCCCCGATCCACGGCGACCTGGACCAGCAGACGCGCATGCGCACGCTGGAGAGCTTCCGCAATGGTTCGCTGAAGCTGCTGGTGGCCTCCGACGTGGCCGCGCGCGGGCTCGATATCCCCGACGTGAGCCACGTCTTCAACTTCGACGTGCCGCACCACGCCGATGACTATGTTCACCGCATCGGCCGCACCGGGCGCGCAGGCAAGCTCGGCCAGACGTTCATGATCGTCACCCCCGCCGACAGCCGCAACCTCGACAAGGTTCTGAAGCTGACTGGCAAGGCGCCGGAAGAGATCAAGCTCGACGCCGACTGGGCCAACATCAAGGACGAGCCGCGCAACGCCCGCGGCGGCGATCGTGGCCGGGGCGGCGGCCGTTCGCCCCCCTCCAGCCGTGACCGCGACCGCGATCGCCGGCCTCGCCCAGTGCCGGTCCACGGCGAAGTCGCGTCGATGACTCCCTTCGATCCGGCGACCGCGCCGGCGCCTTCTCCCGACGCAGCCCCCCGCGCCGAGCGGCCGGAACGCCGCGAGCGCAGCGGACGGAACCGCCGTGGCGAGCCCCGCCCGGAGGCTGCGCAGGAAGCCGCCATGGCGGAAACGGTGTCTGCGCCAGCGTCCGCCCGGGAACCGCCGCCGCGCCGCGAACCTGAAGGTCCGCGGGAACGCCCGGAACGCAGCCGAGCCGCGCCTGAGCGTCAGCCTGAACGGCAGGCAGAGCGGCAACCTGACCGCTCGCGCGGCGATCGCGGCCGCCGCGACCGCGACGAGGGCGACGACGGCGTGGTGGGCTTCGGCCGCGACGTCCCCGCGTTCCTCTCGCGTCCGCCCCCGCCCCGCTCCGACGACTAGCGCCCCGTGCACCCGAGGCATGAGGCGCGATCCACCGCACCCTTAACGCCCGGAAACCGAGCCCCTTAACGGTTAGTTGGGTGTTCAGGGCGTACGGTGTCTTCCCACTACAGACGGCCTGCATAAAGCGACCGGCCTCTTGGGAAGACCTGAACATGTCGGTGGACGTCCAGACCGCGCTCCGCAGCCCCAAGTCCTATGAACTCGCGCGTACAGCGCTCGAGATCATGGAGACTCACCAGGTCTGGCCGACAGTGCGAAACTTCGAGCTCTGGGTGCACTACGTCTCCGAAAAGGAAGGCGCCCTGGCCCAGGAAATCGACCGCCTGCTGGCGGCCGGCGAGGCGATCACCGAGACCATCGGCGAGGCGCTCGCCGCCCAGTTCCTGCCCGAGGCGAAGCTCAACGGCGACATCCTGGAAGCCGGCGATGTCCTATCCAAGGAATTACAGTCGGTCACCGCAGCCATCGGCGCGGCCCAGCGGTCCAGCGAGGAATACGGCCAGGAACTGGCCATCGCCTCCGGCCGCCTGGAGGAGGACGACGCCAAGACCATCAAGTCGGTGGTCGCAGGCCTGACCGTGGCCACCAAGAAGGTGCAGGGCGAAAACGCCGCCCTGGAAAGCCAGCTCGCAGACACCACCGCCGAACTCGGACGCCTGCGCGAAAGCCTCGACCAGGTGCGCCGTGACGCGATGACCGACGGCCTGACCAACCTCGCCAATCGAAAGGCCTTTGACGAGGGGCTCGAGAGCGCCTGCGCGCAGGCCGACGGGGCCAACGAAGGCATGACGCTGGCGATTATCGACATCGATCATTTCAAGGGCTTCAACGACGCCTGGGGCCACCAGATCGGCGACCAGGTCTTGCGCTACGTGGCCAGCGTCATCGGCCGAATGGGCGCCACCCCTCGCATGGCCGCCCGCTACGGCGGCGAGGAGTTCGCCATCATCTTCCCGGCCGAGAACGGCCGCACCGCCAAGGCCGTGCTTGAGGAGATCCGCATAGAGGTCTCGTCACGCTCGCTGAAGCGTCGCTCCACGAACGAAGACCTTGGGGCCATCACGGTCTCGGCCGGCTATGCCGAGCGGATCGCGGGCGAAAGCGCCATGAGCCTGGTGGAACGCGCCGACGCGGCGCTCTACGCCTCCAAGCACGCCGGCCGCAACCGCACCACCGCGGCCCAGCCGATGGCGCCCGTGGTCGCCGCGGCCTAAAGAGCCCCGCCACGCTTTCAGCTAGGCTTCCGCAAGGGTAAAGTCCTTTAGATCGGGCCATAGTCTCGAGCTGGAGGAATTCCCATGGACGGCGCCCAATCGCCCGCAAAGGTCCGGACCGATGTCCAGGGCAAAATCGGCATCATCACGCTCAATGACCCGGCGACACTGAACGCCGCAGGCATGGAGTTGATGGACGGCCTGACCACGGCCTTTGAAGGCTTCGTGGCCGACCCCGCCGTACGCGCGATCGTGCTCACCGGCGAAGGCCGCGGGTTCTGTTCCGGCGCCAACCTGTCCGGCGGCGGCGGGCGGATCACCGAGAATCCCGGCGGCCCCAACCAGTCGCTCATCAAGGTCTACAATCCCTTCGTCAGCGCAGTGCGGAAGTCGCCGAAGCCCCTGGTTGCGGCGGTGAACGGCGTCGCCGCCGGCGTCGGCGCATCCCTGGCGCTCGTCTGCGACCTGATCGTGGCTGCCGAGAGCGCTTACTTCCTGCAGGCCTTCCGTCGCATCGGCCTGGTCCCGGACGGCGGCGCGACCTATCTGCTGCCGCGCCTGGTGGGCAAGGCGAGGGCCATGGAACTGGTCCTGCTGGGCGAGAAGCTACCGGCCAAGACGGCGCTCGAATGGGGTATGATCAACCGCTGCGTCCCGGACGCGGAGCTGATGCCCACCGCGCTGGCGCTCGCCGTCCAGCTCGCCGACGGACCGCTGTCGCTGGGCTACACCCGCAACCTGATCTGGGCGTCGATGGATGCGGCCTGGCACGAGCAAGTTGAGGCCGAAGCCTACGTTCAGGGCGACGCCTCTCGCACGGAGGACGCCCGCGAAGGCATCATGGCCTTCGTCCAGAAGCGCCCCGCGGAATTCAAGGGCCGCTGAAACGGCCCGCGACCCTAGCGAGTCCGCACCACCACGAACGCGATGGCGATCGCGACCAGGCACAGGACCAGCACGATCGCAGCGCTGCGCAGCGCCAGCTTCAGCAGGCTGAGCTGCAGCGCCCACTGCGGCCAAGGGCCATGCACCACCCGGTCGTCGGCGTCGACGTCTGGCGGTCGTTCAGGGTCCTTGGCCCATGATGGCCTGCAGCGGCGCTCGAGGCGCCGCTCGCGGACTCGATACGTCCTGCACTCTCAGGTCCGTCTCAGCACTGCCTCGCCGTCGCCACGAAGCCGCCCAGAACCGGCCGCAACGCTGCCCTCAGGTTAGCAAGACTCGATCCCGATTTCGTAATTTGCGTTGCGTCAACGGGTTGGGCCGTGACAATGGACAGATTGTCGCACCCTCGACACCGTAGCTTACCCCTGTTGTACATGATGGATCGCCAAGCTGGCCGACACGCCCTGATCATCGAAGATGAAATGTTGATCGCACTGGAGGTCGAGAGCCTCTTGCACGACTTCGGTTTTGAAAGTTGCGACATCGTCGATAACCCGGCCGACGCCGTAAAGAGCGCGCTTGCCCATCGCCCCGACCTGGTGACCGCCGACATGCGCATTCTGGGTGGCACAGGCGTCGACGCGGTCAAGGCGATTACGGAGAAGCTCGGCCCGGTGCCGCACATCTACGTGACCGGCAACCCCGACATGCTCTCCAGCGAGACGCTGGCGCCGGTGGTCGATAAGCCGCTTACCCGCCGCGCCCTGGCCGAAGCCTGCGAGCGCGCCTGCGCGATCTGACGACGGCCTACTCTTCCGTCTCCAGCCCCTGCACGAAGCCCGGCAGCCAAGGATTGCGGCCGGGCTTCATCCGCTCGGCCCGGTAGATGTGGATCAGGTCGGCGTAGGCCCGGTCGAAGTCCTTGTTGACGATCACGTAGTCGTACTCGCCCCAATGGGCGATCTCGCGTTTCCCGAGCGCCAGGCGCTGGTCGATGATCACGGTCGAGTCCTGCGCCCGGGCGTGCAGCCGCCGCGCCAGATCCGACCAGGACGGCGGCAGGACAAAGACTCGCACACTGTCGTCTCGCGCCTTTTCCGCCACCTGCTGCGCGCCCTGCCAGTCGATATCGAACAGGACGTCCTTGCCCGCCTCCATGGCCGCGATCACCGGCGCCTTGGGCGTGCCATAGAGATTGCCGTTCACCTCGGCCCATTCGAACAGTTCGCCGCCCGCGATCATCGCCTCGAACTCGTCGCGGCTCTTGAAATAGTACTCCCGGGCCTCCTCCTCGCCGGGCCTGGGCGGCCGCGTGGTCGCCGAAATCGACAGGATCATGTCGGCGTAGTCGGCCACCAGGCGGCGCGACAGCGAAGTCTTGCCGGCCCCGGCCGGGCTGGACATCAGCAGCAGCAGGCCACGCCGCGTCGTCTCCCAGGGCTTGGAGTGGTCATCGGCGGCGGTCACCCGGGATCACTCCACATTCTGCACCTGCTCGCGGAACTGCTCGATGGTGGCTTTGAGGTCCAGGCCGACCGCGGTCAAGGCGCCCGATGCGGACTTCGAACAGAGCGTATTGGCCTCGCGCATGAACTCCTGGGTCAGGAAGTCGAGCTTGCGCCCAACACCGCCTTTGGCGACCAGCAGGCCCCGTGCGGCGTCCACGTGTCCCCGTAGTCGGTCCAGCTCTTCCTGCACGTCGGCCTTCACCGCCATGGCGGCCGCCTCCTGCAGAATGCGCTCCTCGCTGACGGCCTCGCCGGCCAGCTCGGTCAGGCGCTTCTCGAAGCGGGCCTTGATGAGCACTGGCTGCCCCTCCGCCAGAGCCGAGGCCTTGCCGGTCAGCTCGCCGATGCGAGCCACCAGGGCGTCTAGCACGCCCTCAAGCGAACGCCCCTCTTCGGCGCGCCCGGCGGCCAGGCCGTCCAGCGCCAGGCCGATGGACGCCGCCATCGCCGCTTCCACGGCGGCCTGAGCGTCAGGATCGTCAATGGCGTCAGTCGTTTCGATGACCCCCCTCAGGCCAAGAAGCCCATCGAGGGTCGGGACCGCGACCATTCCAGTGGCCAAGTAGGGCCCGCCGGCCTGCAGGTAGCGCTCCAGTTGCTCGACATTGACCCGCGCCGCACCGGCGACGTCGACGCGTTTGGCCTGGACACCCAGGGTCACCTGGCCGCGCTGGAATCGGACCTGGGCGCCCTCACGCGCCGCGCGTTCCAGTCCCTCAAAGCCCGGCGGTCCACGGAAGCGGACCTCCAGGTTCCGGCCGTTCACGCTGCGGGCCTCCACGGCCCAGCTCCAGGGTCCCACCGCCCCTTCGGCCCGGCCGAAGCCAGTCATCCCGCTGATGCTCATTTCCCCGTCCCTCCGGCCGCCGCGCGCGCGCGCTCGATGGCCCGCCACTTGGCGACGTTCGCCTGATGCTGGGCGAAGGTCGAGGCGAAGACGTGCCCGCCTGTCCCGTCTGCCACGAAGAACATCTCGTCGGACTTGGGCGGGTTTAGCACGGCGGCCAGAGCCGCCCGGCCCGGATTAGCGATCGGCGTCGGCGGCAGGCCCACGATCCGATAGGTGTTGTAGGGCGTGGCCGTGACCAGCTCCTTCATGGTGATCCCACGGCCGAGCGGACGGCCCTTGGTGATCCCGTAGATGATGGTCGGGTCGCTCTCCAGCTTGATCCCCGCGCGCAGGCGGTTCTCAAACACCGCCGCGATCCGGGGCCGCTCGGCCGGCACGCCGGTTTCTTTCTCGACGATGGAGGCTAGCGTGACCGCCTCTTCAGGGGTCTTCAGGGGCAGGTCCGCCGCGCGGCCGGCCCAGAGCTGGGCCAGCAGCGCATCGCGAGCGCCCATCATCTTGGCGATGACGTCGCCACGCTCCTCACCGCGCTGGATCTGATAGCCGTCCGGGAGGATCGAGCCCTCCGGCGGCGTCTCGATGGCGCCGGTCAGCACCGGCTGGGCCCGCACCGCGTCGGCCACCATCTCACTGGTCCAGCCCTCGGGCGCCACCACGAAGCGGCGCACGATGCGGCCCTCGGCGATGTCGTTCAGGACGTCGGCCATGGAGGCGCCGCTCTTGAACTCGTACTCGCCGGCCTTCAGATGGCGACCGGAGCCGCTGAGCTTGGCGGCCAGGTAGAATACCTCCTTCGAGCCGATCACGCCGGCGGCCTTCAGGGAGGCCGCAATCTGGCCGACGCCGGCGCCCTTGGGCAGGATCACGTCGGTGAGCCCGTCCTGGCGCGCCGCCGGTCCGGGACCCCGATAGGTCCAGATCACCCAGCCGCCGCCGAGCATCGCGATGAAGAGCAGCGTGGTCAGCACGCGGCCGGCGGTGCGGAACATGCCCTGGTCCTTCCGGACCGGCCTGCGCCAGCTAGGCCTGCGGCTCACGAGACCTTCTTGAACACCACGGAGGCGTTGGTCCCGCCGAACCCAAAGGAATTGGAGAGCGCGATGTCGATCTTCATCGGCTTGGCCCTGTGCGGGACCAGATCGATCTCGGTCTCGACAGATGGATTGTCGAGATTGATGGTCGGCGGCGCGATCTGGTCGCGGATCGCCAGCACCGAGAACGCCGCCTCGATCGCCCCGGCGGCCCCGAGCAGGTGCCCTGTCGCCGACTTGGTCGAGCTCATGGTCGCCTTGGCGGCGGCATCGCCCAGCAACCGTGTCACCGCCCCTAGCTCGATCTCGTCGCCCAGCGGTGTGGAGGTGCCGTGGGCGTTGATGTAGTCGACCTGCGCCATTTCGACGCCGGCGTCCTTCAGGGCCGCCTTCATGGCGCGGAAGCCGCCGTCGCCGTCCTCGGCGGGGGCTGTGATGTGATAGGCGTCGCCGGCCAGGCCATAGCCCGAGACCTCGGCATAGATCTTCGCGCCCCGGGCCTTGGCGTGCTCGTACTCTTCAAGCACCAGGACGCCGGCGCCCTCGCCCATGACGAAGCCGTCGCGGTCCTTGTCGTAGGGCCGACTGGCCTTCTCCGGGGTGTCGTTGAACCCGGTGGACATCGCCCGGGCCGCGATGAACCCCGCCATGCCTACCGGGCAGATCGCCGCCTCCGCGCCCCCCGCCAGCATGACCTCGGCGTCGCCGTACTTGATCAGTCGCGCCGCGTCGCCGATCGCGTGCGCGCCGGTCGCACAGGCCGTCACCACCGAATGGTTGGGCCCCTTGAAGCCATGGCGAATCGAGACCTGGCCGCTCGCCAGGTTGATCAGGGCCGACGGGATGAAGAACGGGCTGACGCGGCGCGGGCCCTTCTCGTGCAGCTCTATGGAGGTCCGCTCGATGGTGGCAAGGCCGCCGATCCCCGAGCCGATCATCACACCCGTCCGCTCGCGATCCGCCTCGGCCTCCGGCTGCCAGCCGGAATCCTTCACGGCCTCGTCCGCCGCGGCGATGGCGTAGAGAATGAAATCGTCCACCCGCCGCTGGTCGCGTGTCGAAAGCGTCTGATCGGGATCGAAGGAGCCCGGCACGTCAGCGCCGCCCCCGCCTCGGCCGTCGACGCGCGGGACTTCGCCAGCCACCTTGCAGGCGTAGTCGCCTGAAATATCGAAGGTCGAGACGCGGCCGATCCCCGACTTTCCGGCCAGGATTGCGGCCCAGGTGATCTCCGTCCCCTGCCCCAGGGGGGTGATCAGGCCAATACCGGTGACGACGACTCGACGCATGGCGATCCTCAGGCAGGGGTCCTCAAAGGAAGACCGCCGTCGCCGGGGCGAAACCCCGACCCGGCGGCCTGAAAACCTTAAGCCGAATCAGGCGCTTAAGCTGCGCCCAAACGTTCAGTGATGAACTTTACGGCATCCCCGACCGTTTGGATGTGCTCCGCGGCGTCGTCCGGGATTTCGATGTCGAATTCTTCCTCGAAGGCCATGACCAGCTCGACGTTGTCCAGGCTATCGGCGCCCAGGTCATCGATGAAGCTGGCCTTCTCGGTCACCTTCTCCGGATCGGCGTCCAGGTGCTCGATAACGATCTTGCGGACGCGTTCTAGGACGTCGGACATTAGGTAGGTCCCTCTAAGTTCAGGCTTTGCATCGGCGAGCCGGGCCCTGAAGTCAACCGCAACGGCTAGGCTCACCAAGTATCGACGGGGCGTTAGCATGTTCCCATGTGGGAAGGCGAGGCCTTCAAATCACCTCTCAGATCATCGCCATCCCGCCGTTCACGTGCAGAGTCTGGCCAGTGACATAGGTCGCCTCGTCCGCAGCGAGATAAACGCAGGCCGCCGCCACATCCGCGCCGAGGCCGAGCCGACCCATGGGGATCGTGGTCAGGATCTGAGCCTTCTGAGCCTCGGTGAGGGCGTCGGTCATCGGGCTTTCGATCATGCCAGGCGCCACGCAATTGACGGTGATTCCCCGGGTGGCGACCTCGGCCGCCAGCGCCTTGGAGAAGCCGATCATGCCGGCCTTGGAGGCGGCGTAGTTGGCCTGGCCGGGATTGCCCATCACGCCAACCACCGAGGTGATTCCGATGATCCGGCCATGGCGGCGGCGCATCATGCCCTTGGCGGCGGCGCGGCTGAGCCGGAAATAGCTCTCCAGATTGACCTTCAGGACTTCTGACCAGTCCTCGTCCTTCATCCGCAGCAGCAGGCCGTCCTTGGTGATGCCAGCGTTCGCCACCAGGATGTCGAGCGGCGCGCCCGCCGCAGCTTCCGCAGCCGCCACGAGGCCGTCGACCGCGGCGGAGTCCGAGAGATTCGCCGGCACCACCGAGACCCGCTCGCCGAACGCTGCGGCCCGTTCCTGCAGCACGGCCTCGCGGGTGCCGGACAGCACCACGTGGGCGCCCTGGGTATGCAGCGCCGAGACGATCGCCGCGCCGATGCCGCCCGTGGCGCCGGTGACGAGGGCGGTCTTGCCGGTGAGTTCGAACATGGTGGTTCCTTAAAGGCTCTTCGCAAAGGCTTCGAGATCGGCGGGCCCGTTCAGCGGCGTCGCCTCGGCGTCGGGGGCGATCCGTTTGGCCATGCCGGACAGCACCTTGCCGGCGCCGCTCTCGGCGAAGCGGGTGACACCGCCCTCGCCCGCCAGCCACATCAAGCTCTCACGCCAGCGGACCCGCCCGGTCACCTGCTCGACCAAAAGGCCGCGGATCAGCTCCGGATCCAGGGTCGGGCGAGCCGTGACATTGGTCACGACGGCGGCGCGGGGCGCGACGATGGTCGCCGTGGCCAGGGCCGCGGCCATTTCTTCGGCGGCCGGCTGCATCAGCGGGCAGTGGAAGGGCGCCGAGACGTTCAGCAGAATGGCGCGGGCGCCCAGTTCCTTGGCCTTCTCGATAGCTAGGTCCACGGCCGCCTTGGCGCCGGAGATCACGACATTGCCGGCGTTGTTGTCGTTGGCCACGACGCAGACACCGACCGCCGAGCCCGCGGCGGCGGCGGCTTCAGCCAGAGCCACGTCGGCCTTGGGGCCGATCAGGGAGGCCATGGCTCCCTCGCCCACCGGCACGGCGCGCTGCATGGCCTGACCGCGCAGTTTCAGCAGGCGCGCCGTATCGGCCAGGCTGATCGCCCCCGCCGCGGCCAGGGCCGAATATTCGCCCAGGCTGTGCCCCGCGACGAAGGCCGCCTTGTCGATCCCGACGCCGAACTCCTTCTCGAGGGTGCGCATCACCGCCAGGCTGACGGCCATCAGAGCCGGCTGGGCGTTTTCCGTCAGGGTGAGCTGGTCCTCCGGCCCCTCGCGCATCAGCTTGAAAAGCTTCTGGCCGAGCGCGTCATCGACCTCCTGGAAGACCTCTCGGGCGGCGCCGAAGGCCTCGGCCAGTTCGGCGCCCATGCCCACGGCCTGGCTGCCCTGGCCGGGAAAGAGGAAGGCGAGGCTCATGCGGCTGGCTCCGGGCGCTATGGATTCCGAGGCGGGAGGGTTACGGAATAAGGAAAGCCCCGGCAAGGTGGCGGTGTTTCGAGGGAGACGGCCATGCGCGCGGTGATCAGGCGCAACAGGCAGTTGATCTGCGACGAGATCGCCGAGCTGGAGCCGGCCTCCGGCCAGGTGCTGGTCAGGACGCTGGCCTGCGGAATTTGCGGCTCCGACCTGCACGCGCTGCATCACATGGAGCACATGATCGAGCTGGGCCGCCGCGGCGGCGGGGGCGACAACGGCTTCGATCCCAGCGCTGACACCGTCTTCGGCCACGAATTCTGCGCCGAGATCCTCGACCACGGCCCCGGTTCACCCAAGATGCTGAAGGCTGGGACGCGCGTGGTCAGCGTACCGGCCACCCTGACGGCGACCGGCGCCGAGATGTTGGGCTTCTCCAACCGTCTGCCGGGCGGCTTCGCCGAGCGGATGATCCTTAGCGAAGCGCTGATCCTGGCCGTCCCCAACGGCCTGCCGACCGAGCACGCCGCTCTGACCGAGCCGTTCGCGGTGGGCTTCCACGCCGTCGCCAAGGCGCGGATGGACGCCAATTCCGTGGCCCTGGTGATCGGCTGCGGACCGGTGGGCCTGGCGGTGATCGCCGCACTGAAGGCTGCCGGCCACGGCCCGGTGATCGCCGCCGATTTCTCGCCGCGCCGCCGCGCCGCCGCCGAGAAGCTGGGCGCCGACATCGTCCTCGACCCGGCCCAGGAGTCGCCGCACGACCGCTGGGAGGCCCTGGGCGTGCCCAAGGCCCGCGCGGCCCAGCAGATGATCCGCATGATGGGCGGAAGCTTCGGCCGCCCCGTGATCTTCGAATGCGTGGGTGCGCCCGGCGTGGTCCAGACGCTGATCGAGGCCGCGCCCGCGGGCGCCCAGATCGTCGTGGCGGGCGTGTGCATGGAGACCGACCGCATCGAGCCCTCGATCGCCATCACCAAGGAAATCGAACTGACCTTCGTGTTCGGCTACACGCCCGAGGAGTTCGCCGGGACCCTGCGCAATATCGCCGAGGGCGTGATCGACGTCTCCGGGCTGGTCACCGGCACGGTGGGCCTGGATGGCGTCGCCGGCGCCTTCACGGCCCTGGGCGACCCCGAGGCCCACGTGAAGATCCTGGTCGAGCCGGCGTCCTGAGGCAGGCGACCACAGCACCGGTTGCACCGTCACGGTCGCCTACAATTGACACTGGGCGGCCTCGCCCACGACAATCTCGCGAGGCCAGTATAGAACACCCCCGACCCGATGGGAGACCACCATGAAGATCTTGATCGCCGCCTCTGTCGCCGCCGCAGTTGCGGTCCTGGCCACCTCGGCCGCCGCGGAGCTGAAGGCCGGCGCCAAGGCGCCTGATTTCACGGCTCCCGCCTACCTGGCCGGCCAGCCGTTCAACTACAAGCTCTCCGACGCCCTGAAGAAGGGACCGGTCGTGGTCTATTTCTTCCCGGCCGCCCACACCAAGGGCTGCAACATCGAAGCCCACCTGTTCTCCGAGGCCATCGACCAGTTCAAGGCCGAACACGCCACGGTCATCGGCGTGACCGCGGGCAATGTCGACCAGCTCGCTGACTTCTCCAAGGAGACCGAGCACTGCGGCGGCAAGTTCCCCGTCGCCTCCGATCCGGGCGCCAAGATCGCCAAGGAATATGACGCGACCCTTTCCATGAAGCCCGAGTGGTCGAACCGCACCTCCTACGTCATCGCCCAGAACGGCACGGTGGCCGACGTCTATTCGGCGCTCGACCCCTCCGACCACGTCAACAAGACGCTGGCCGCGGTGAAGGCTCTGAAGAAGTAGGAACCCAGGGCCGCCCAGTCTTTAGCTCCTGGGTGGCCCCCTCATCTTCGAGCAATCGGTCTTGGCGCACACGCGGCGCATGACGTCGGCGGTCATCTGCGGCATCAGTTCGGCCATGATCGGGCCCATGCTCGCCATCAAGACGGGCATCTTCTGCAGCATCGCCCTGCCGCTCGGCCCGTCATAGAAGGCGACGACGTCCTGCAGCTCCTTCTCGCTGAAGGTCGAAGCGTAGAGCGGGATCATCCGCTCCATCAATTTGGACATCATGTCGTTCGACGCCTCGCTGACCGCCTCGCTGACCGCCTTGGCCTGCTCGTCGGTGAGGGCCGGATTGGACTTGCGGGCCTGGGCCAGCATGGCCGGCTCAACTGACTTCATCATCGCGCTCGCGAGCTGGCTCATGTTCATCTCGGCGAACAGGCGCTTGGCGAGCTCAAGGCTATGGGCGCTGGGCGCTGGCGCGGGGTCGGCGCAGATCGCCGGGGTCGCGACGACGATGGCCGCAGCGGCGGCGAGACAGGCTATGGCGCGGCGAATGGGCTGCATGTGGGTTCCCCTCGGATCAACGGTGTGAGGCTGCGCGCGCGCTGCGGTCGAGGCAAGTCTGCAAAACCTTGCTTCGCGGGCGTTTTTCCCCTATCAGCCCGCCTCTTCACGGAGAGCGGTCTCTCGCGGAACACCAAAGGGCTCGGGAAACTCCCGGTCGCCGCGCCAGAGATCCATCACGTCCAGCGGGCCTTCCGCCGCCGGTCGCGCCGCCCTCCCAATGGAAGAAGGAACCTATGGCGCTCTACGAGCACGTTGTCATTTCGCGGCAGGATATCTCGCCGCAACAAGCCGAAGCCCTCAACGACACCATGAAAGCTCTGATCGAGGCCGGCGGCGGGACCGTCGCCAAGATCGAGTACTGGGGCCTTCGCAACCTGACCTACCGGATCAAGAAGAACCGCAAGGGTCACTACTCCCTGCTGGCCATCGACGCCCCCGCCGACGCGGTGAAGGAAATGGAACGCCAGCTGTCCATCAACGAAGACGTGCTGCGCTACCTGACCGTGCGCGTCGAAGAGCTGGAGCTGGAGCTGTCCCCGATCCTCGCCCGCCGCGATCGCGACCGCGAACGCCGCGATGACTTCCCGGCCAAGGAAGGAGCCTTCTGATGACCGACGAAACCACCATCGATGAAGCCCCCGCCGCTGGCGGCGCCTCGGGCGGCGCGCGCCGTCCCTTCTTCCGTCGCCGCAAGGTGTGCCCGTTCTCCGGCGCCAACGCCCCGAAGATCGATTACAAGGACGTCAAGCTCCTGCAACGCTACGTCTCGGAGCGGGGCAAGATCGTGCCTTCGCGCATCACCGCGGTGTCGGCCAAGAAGCAGCGTGAACTCGCCAAGGCGATCAAGCGCGCCCGCTTCCTCGCCCTTCTCCCCTACGTCGTGAAGTAAGGGAGCCAAGCACATGAAAGTCATTCTGCTCGAACGTGTCGAAGGCAAGGGCGGCCTGGGCGACGTGGTCACGGTGAAGGACGGGTATGCCCGCAACTTCCTGTTGCCCCGCGCCAAGGCCCTGCGCGCCAACAACGCCAACATGAAGGTCTTCGAGGGCCAGCGCGCCGAGATCGAGGCCCGCAACGCCAAGGCCAAGGACGCCGCCGGTCAGTCCGGCACGAAGCTGGACGGGACCTCCTACATCCTGATCCGCCAGGCGGGCGAAAGCGGCCAGCTCTACGGCTCCGTGGCCGGCCGCGACGTGGCCGATGCGGTCAATGCCGAGGGCGTTTCCAAGGTCGATCGCGCCATGGTCGTCCTGGACAAGCCGATCAAGACGCTGGGCCTGCATGAGGTGAAGATCCGCCTGCACCCGGAAGTGACCGTCACGGTCACGCTCAACATCGCCCGTTCGCAGGACGAAGCCGAGCGCCAGGCGCGCGGCGAAAACGTGATCGACTCGCAGTTCGAGGAAGATCGCATCGCCGACGAACAGGCCCAGGCCGACCTCCTCGAAGGCGGCGCGGGTTCTCAAGACACGGGCTACGGCGAGGCTTAACAGTCACACTACCGACACATGAAGGGGCGCGGACGCCATATCCGCGCCCTTTTTTGTGCACTGTGGCCAATTGGTCATTTACGCATGGGTATTACGCCTTAGTTACCCCCGCTCGGGCCAGGACCAGTCGATCCTGAAGCCTCAGTTGGGGACAAACGCATGAAATCTCGCATACTTCTGTTCGCTGCAGCGTCGGTTGTCAGCCTTGCCGCGACGGGCGCGTTCGCCCAGTCGACGGGCGCTGTCACCGCCGCAGCGACCCCGGCCGCCGCCGCCGGCGGCAACGTCGACGAACTGGTCGTCACCGGCAGCCGCGCCGCGCCCGTCTCGCGCCTCGAGACACTGGCCCCGGTCGACGTGGTCACCTCCCAGGCCCTCGAGAAGCGCGGTTCCACCGAACTGGCCGCCGCGCTGGCCGCCACGGTGCCGTCCCTCGACTTTCCGCGCCCGTCCAACACCGACGGCACGGACTCAGTGCGTCCGCTGACCCTGCGCGGTCAGGGCCCCGACGAGACCCTGGTGCTGATCAACGGCGTACGCGCCCACACATCGGCGCTGGTGAACCTGAACGGCTCGGTGGGCCGCGGCTCGGCCGCCGTCGACCTGAACACGATCCCCGAGATCGCCATTGACCGCATTGAAGTGCTGCGTGACGGCGCGTCGGCGATCTACGGCTCGGACGCCATCGCCGGCGTCATCAACATCGGCCTGCGCCAAGCCGACCATGGCGGCGGTGCGGACGTGACCTACGGCGAGTCCGTGACCAGCCCGCACTTCTTCAACGCAGGCACCCGCAACATCACCGACGGCGGCACCACCACCGTCGAGGGCTGGCAAGGCTTCAAGCTCGGCGCCGACGGCTTCCTGACGGTCTCGGCGGAATACCGGGATCAGAACCCCACGAACCGCAGCGACCTCGACCCGCGCTTCACCCCCAAGGTCATCGATTCCCGCTTCGGCGACGGCGACGTGCAGGAAGGCACCCTCTACTTCAACGCCGGCAAGCCTCTCGGCGACGGGTGGGAAGCCAAGCTCTGGGGCGGCGGCCAGTCCCGCCACTCCGAGACCGCGGCGACCTTCCGCGCGGCCAACGACGCCACCCAGAACATCCCCTCCGTCTATCCCAACGGCTACCTGCCGCTGATCAACACCCACTCCGACGATTTCAGCATCGGCGGCGGCCTCAGTGGCGAAATCGCCGGGTGGAAGTCCACGTTCAGCCTCGACTACGGCTGGAACAACCTCAAGTACGGGGTCGAGAACACCCTCAACCCGTCGCTGGGTCCGACGTCGCCGCATTCCTTCTACGCGGGCCAGATGACCTACGACCAGACGGTGGGCAACGCCGACTTCAGCCGTGACTTCGAGATCGGCACGGCCGGCCCGCTGAACGTCGCCTTCGGCCTGGAAGCGCGCGACGAGCAGTTCAAGATCGGCGCGGGCGATCCGGGCTCCTATGAGCGCGGTACGGTGGACCCGCAACTGGCGCTGGGCTCCCGCGGCTTCTCCGGCTTCACGCCGGACAACGTCGTCGACAAGAGCCGCACCAACGTCGGCGCCTATGTCGCCCTGGAGGACAAGATCACCAGCTGGTTCACCGGCTCGGCCGCCGTCCGCCAGGAGCACTATTCCGACTTCGGCGACGCCACCTCCGGCAAGCTCGCCGGCCGCATCGACGTGACGCCGGAGCTCGCCTTCCGCGGCAGCGCCGAAAGCGGCTTCCGCGCGCCCAGCCTGCAGCAGGAGTACTTCACCTCCACCTCGATCCTGTTCATCAACGGTATCCCGTACGACACCGGCACCTTCCCGGCGACCAGCGCGACCGGCAAGGCGCTGGGCGGCCAGCCGCTGCAGCCTGAAAAGTCGAAGAACTACTCCCTGGGCCTTGTCTACCACCACGACCACCTGGAAGTGACGATCGACGCCTACCAGATCGACATCAACAACAAGATCGTCCTGGGCGAGACCCTCACCGGCAGCGCGACGGGGGCGGCGGGCAGCGATGCGCTCGCCATCTTCAACCTGCTGCAGCCCTTCGGCGCATCGGCGGCCCGCATCTTCACGAACGGGGTCAATATGCGCACGCAGGGGATCGACTACTCGGTCAGCTACAGCCTGCCGACCGACAACCTGGGCGACTTCAACTTCCTCGCCTCGGCGAACACCAACGACATCAAGATCACCAAGACGCCGGTCACGCCGGCTCAACTCCTGCCGGTCCCGATGTCGCTCTTCGCCCGCCAGAACATGCTGCGCTACGAAGACGGGACGCCCCCCTACAAAGTCACCCTGCAGACGGATTGGTCGAGGGGTCCGTGGGGCGCCACGCTGCGTTCGACCTTCTACGGCGATGTGATCTCGCCCGGCACCGCGCTTGACGGCAGCCAGGACGTTCATACCGGCGAGCGCAGTCTCTGGGACCTAGAGGCCCGCTACAAGCTGCCCCACGGCGTGACGGTGGCCGCCGGCGCCGACAACCTGTTCGACGTCTATCCGCGGCAGATCGCCCCGTCGCTGAACACCACCGGGGCGGCCCCCTTCACCTCGTTCTCGCCGTTCGGGTTCGACGGCCGGTTCGTCTACGGGCGTATCAGCGTCCAATGGTAGTGTAAGGCCTCGCCAACCGGCGAAATGCGGATCAGGCGGGCTGGTTTTCCAGCCCGCCTTTTTCGTGCGCGCCTGCCACACCCAAGCTGTCCACAGGGTTCACTCTATTGTGTGGACGGCTGGCGATGTCGCAGTGATCGTCGGCGCACCGTTAGGCTATCGGTAGGCGATGGCTCTCGTCCCCGCTCTCGACCTGCGTCCAGTGTCCAACGACACGCCGATCGCCCACGCCCCGGCCAACGTGGAGGCCGAACAGGCGCTGCTGGGCGCCCTGCTCTACGACAACGCCGCCTTCGAGCGGATCGGCGACTTCCTGCAGGCGCGCCACTTCTTCGAGCCCTTCCACCAGCGGTTGTTCGGCTCCATCGAGAGCAACATCCGTAAGGGACAGCTCGCCGAGCCGATCCTGTTGGCCGAGCAGTTCGCCCGCGACGTGGGCTTCGAGGAACTGGGCGGCGTGCGCTACCTGGCCGACCTGGTCGACCGCGCCCCGCCGGCGGCCAATGCGCCGGACTATGCGCGCGCGATCTACGACCTGGCCCTGCGCCGCGATCTGATCCGCATCGGCGGGGATATCGCCACGATGGCTGGCCAAGGCGACGCCGAACTCTCCGCCCGCGACCAGATCGAGTCCGCCGAGCAGCAGCTCTACAGCCTCGCCGAAACCGGCGGCGTCTCCTCCGGGTTCGTGACCTTCGCCGACGCCCTGCACGGCGCGGTGACCATGGCCGCCGAGGCGCACAGCCGCGACGGGGGCCTGGCCGGCCTGTCGACCGGCCTCATCGACCTGGACTCCAAGATCGGCGGCCTGCACCCCTCCGACCTGGTGATCCTTGCGGCGCGGCCTTCGATGGGCAAGTCGTCGCTGGCCTGCAACATCGCCTTCGACGTGGCCCGAAACTACGCCTGGGAGCCGCAGCCGGACGGGTCGAAGAAGACGGTGCGCGGCGGGGTGGTGGCCTTCTTCTCGCTGGAAATGGCCGCCGAGCAGCTGGCCATGCGCCTGCTGGCCGAGGCCTCCGGGGTCTCCGGCGACCGGCTGCGCAAGGGCGAGATCGACGCCAGCGAGTTCGGCCGGGTGCGCGACGCCGCGCTCGAGATCCAGGAATCGCCGCTCTACATCGACGCCACCGGGGGCATCTCCATGGCCAAGCTCGCCGCCCGCGCGCGGCGGCTGAAGCGGATGGTGGGCCTGGACCTGCTGATCGTCGACTACCTGCAGCTGATCACCGGCGGCGACGGCATGGG
>DASRRU010000128.1:0-12413 GCA_035656795.1 Phenylobacterium sp.
AGTACTGGGTCAGGTCGTACTTGTAGAAGAACGCATCGTAACCGGCCGACATGTCCCGCCCGAGGAAGCGCGGCTCGGTGAACGATAGATCGATCTGCGAGCGGATGTAGCCGATGGAGATGCGCGCCCGAAGGTCCTCGCCACGGCCCCGGAAGTTGCGTTCCGTAACGCCCAGGTCGACCACGAGCTGATCAATCGAGGAATACCCCGCGCTGAACGAAAGCTCACCCGTGGGCTGCTCGGTCACCTTTACCTGCAGGCCTGTGCGGTCTGGCGCCGAGCCCGGGACCTCGGTGATCTCGACGTCCTTGAAGTAGCCCAGCGCCTTGACCTGGTTTTTCGACCGGTCGACCAGCACGCGGTTGTAGGCGTCGCCCTCCGAAACGTTCATCTCGCGGCGGATGACGTAGTCCAGAGTGCGGGTGTTTCCGACGATGTCGATCCGGTCGACATAGACCCGCGGGCCTTCCTTCACGTCGAAGGTCACGTCCACCGTGCCCTTGGCGCGATCCGGCACATAGCGCGGACGTACGTCCACGAAGGCGAAGCCCGCGGCGCCAGCCGCGAAGGTCAGGGCGTCGGTCGCCTGCTCAATCTTCTCGTCCTGGTAGATGTCGCCGCGGCGGAACGGCACCAGGGCCTCAAGCACGTTCTTGTCGAGCTTCTTGAGATCGGTCTCGACGTTGATCTTGCCGAACTTGTACTCCGGCCCCTCTTCGATCGTGTAGGTGATCACGAAGCCGTTCTTGTCGGGCGACAGCTCGGCGACCGAGGACGCCACGCGGAAGTCGTAGAAGCCTCGGTTGCGGTAGTATTTCCGCAATTGCTCCTTGTCGTACTCCAGCCGGTCGGGGTCGTAGTTGGCGTTCGAGGAAAAGAATTTGTACCAATGGCTCTGCTCGGTCACCACGACGTTGCGCAGGTCGTCGTCCGAGAAGGCTTTGTTGCCCAGAAAATTCACCCGCAACACGCCGCTCTTGGGGCCCTCGTCGATCTTGAAGATCAGGTCTACGCGCTTCTGGGGCAGCTCGACGATCTGCGGGGTGACCTCGGCCGAGATCCGCCCGGCGCGGCGATAGAGCTCCACGATGCGGCCCACATCGGCCTGCGCCTTGGCGCGGGTGAAGATGCCGCGCGGACGCACGGTCACCTCGTCCTTCAGCTTGTCTTCCTTGATCGAGGAATTCCCCTCGAACAAAACCCGGTTGATGATCGGGTTCTCGACGACGGTTATGATCATGTCGCCGTTGTTCAGCTCCATTTTCACGTCGGAAAACAGCTCGGTGCGAAACAGCGCCTTAATGCCCGCGTCGATCTTCGCCGCGTCCACCGTCTCACCCACGGCCATGGGCAGGTACGAGATCACCGTGGTGGGCTCGATCCGTTCGTTGCCGCGCACCACAAACCGCTGAATCACCCCGGTCTGGACCGGTGCGGGCGGCGGCGGAGCCTTTGGGGCGGGAGCCGTTGCCACGGGCGCGGTCGGCGCCGGCGGCGTCGCAGCAGCGGCGGGCGGCGGGGCGGCTGGGGCCTGCGCGAGCGCCAACCCTGGGCTCACCAGCGCGGTCGTCGCCATAAGGCCGGCAAGACCGGAAACTAGCGCAGCGCTACGGGCGCGGTGTTTGTGCATCGAATCAGCCGTTTGGGAAAAGTCGGGGGTTAGGAGAATAGCCCGCCGATGAAATTGAACACACGCAGGCGCTGCAGATCGTTCCAGGTGGCGAACAACATCAATCCGAGAACTAGCGCAAGGCCTACGCGATACCCTGCCGCCTGAACCTTGGCAGCAAGTGGGCGGCGGGCCACCGCCTCATAGGCATAGAACAGCAAGTGTCCCCCATCGAGCACAGGTATCGGGAGCAAGTTCAGGAACCCGATCCCCACAGAGATGTTGGCGACCAGCAAAAGCGTGGTCAGTAGCGCGTTGATGGCAAAGGTCGAGACGTCCTTGGAGGCGTCGGCGGTCTGTTTGGCAAGGTCGCCGGAGATTTGCGCCATGCCAAGCGGTCCGGAGAGCTGCTCGGCGGTCTCGTGACCGGTGATCATCCGGCCGATGTAGAAGACCGTCGTCTGCACCACGTCTGCAGTGCGCACGACGCCGGCGCGCAGCGCCTGGACGGGACTGTAGCGCACGGTCCTGCGATCCTGGGCAAGGTCGGCGAACTGGATGCCTACGGTGCCCAGCTGGTGCATGTGGCCCACGCCGTCCTGCACCGGTCCCCGTACGGGGGTCGCGGTCAAGACCTTCTGAGCCGCCCCCCGATCGACCACGAAGGTGATCGGCACCCCGGTGCGCAGGACGATGAGTTGCTTGACGGTGTCGAATGACCTTACCGGCTTCCCGTCGGCCTGGACGATCACGTCGCCGGCCTGGAAGCCTGCACGAGCGGCCGGCGTATTGGGGAACACCTTGGCGATTCGGGCAGCCGAGATCGGCTCGCCCAGGGCCAGAAGCAGGCCGGTGAAGATCGCGATCGACAGCAGGAAATTGGCCACCGGTCCGGCTGCGCTGATGATGGCCCGCTGCCAGATGGGCTTGAAGTGGTGGTACTGCCTGAGGGCCGCCTCCCCGTCCTTCGCCACCACCTCGCGACGCAGGGCGTCCAGGTCATCGGTGTCGGGAACGCTTGCGGCGTTATCGTCGCCGGCGAAGCGGACGAAGCCGCCGATAGGCAGCCATCCTAACCGCCACTCCACGCCAGACCTGTCCACCCAACGGGCGATCGGCCGGCCGAATCCGATCGAGAACTGGTCGATCTTCGCGCCCACCGCCTTGCCGGCCAGGAAATGGCCGAACTCGTGAACGGTAACCACGATCCCAATCACGAACAGGAATGGGATGACGTAGAACAGCAGGTTGGAAAGCAAACCCGGCATCGGTCGTCATTCCTCCGCGCGCGTCATGCGTGAGCTGGCGCCATAAGGCCACTTACCACCTCTTCCGCCACGCGGCGCGCCGTCGCATCCGTGACGCGAGCCGCCTCCACCGGATCGTTGTCCGGTGGCGCGAGCAGATTTTGGCGATCCATCCGCTGCAAGGTCTCCTCGACGGCGCCCGCAATATCAAGGAAGCCGATCCTGTGGCCCAGGAAAGCGGCGACGGCGATCTCGTCGGCGGCATTCATTGCCGCGGGCGCCGCTCCGCCCGCCGCCAGCGCCGCCTTGGCGATTCGCAAGGCCGGGAAGCGCACCGGATCGGGCTCCTGGAAGCTCAGCGGCCCCATCTTCGCCAGGTCCAGCTTCTTGGCAGGCCACGGCAGTCGGTCCGGCCAGGCGAAGGCGCAGGCGATCGGCGGGCGCATGTCCGGCGGACCCAACTGCGCCAGGGTCGAGCCGTCCGTATATTCCACCAGGCTGTGGATGATCTGCTGCGGATGGACCAGGACGTCGATCTTCTCCGGCGGCATGGCGAACAGGTAGGCGGCCTCGATCACCTCCAGGCCCTTGTTCATCATGGTGGCCGAGTCGACCGAGATCTTGGCGCCCATGGCGAAGTTCGGGTGGGCGACGGCCTCCGCCGGAGTCGCCCGGGCCATGGCCTCGCGCGTCGCCCCGCGGAACGGCCCGCCGGACGAGGTCAGGATGAGCCGCAGCACCTGGGCGGCGTTCTGCGGCTCCAGCACCTGAAAGATCGCCGAATGTTCGGAATCCACCGGGATCACCATCCCGCCGGCCATACGCGCGGCGCGCAGCAACTCCGGACCGGCGCAGACCAGGCTCTCCTTGTTGGCGAGCGCCACGATCGCCCCGGACCGTGCGGCGGCTAGCGTCGGCGCCAGGCCCGCGAAGCCGACGATCGCCGACATCACCCACTGGGCGTCTTCCGAGGCTGCGTCGACGGTTGCCTGGGCTCCGGCGGCGGTTTCGATCCCGGAGCCGGCCAGCAGGGCGCGCAGCTGCGGCAGGGCGGCCTCGTCGCCGATCACCGCGATCCGCGGTCTCCAGCGCAGCGCCTGCTCGGCGAGGCGTTCGACATTGCGGCCGGCCGCCAGGGCGGTGACCTCGATCTCTGCGCCGGCCTGGCTCAGGACGTCGAGCGTCGAGACTCCTACCGAGCCGGTGGACCCCAGGACGCTGATCTTACGTGGCAGGCTCAATGTCCCCATCCTAAGTGGTTGGCGAGGCGCGCTGCCGCCATCACCACGACGGCGAACATAAGGCCGTCCACGCGGTCGAGCAGGCCGCCATGCCCGGGGATGATATCGCCGGAATCCTTCACACCGAAACGCCGTTTCAACGCTGACTCCCAGAGATCGCCCGCCATTGTGGCCAAGCCGACGGTCAGCCCGATTGCGGCTGCTGCCCATAGGCTTAGCTGAAAATAGGGCAATGAGGCCATCAATGCCCCTGCGCCCATGGCCGCCAGAAGGCCCCCGATGAACCCCGACCAGGTCTTGTTGGGCGAGAACCGCGGCCAGAGCTTAGGCCCTTTGAGCACACTGCCTACGGCGAAGGCCCCGATGTCGGCGCCCCAGGTACAGGCGAAAAGCATGAGCGTCCACCACACACCCTGGTTGGTCGCTCGCAACCAGATCAGGCAGACCGCGGCGGGCGCGATGTAGAAAACCCCGTAGGCCGCATCCGCTGGCCGCTCGGCCACGCCCCGCGCCACCAGAGCCGCCGCCAGGGCCCCCACCGGGACCACCAGCCAACCCAGGATGAAGTGATCCTTGTAGCCCAGGAAGACGGCCGCCAACACCGCGGCCGTCACCGCCGCCGACACCCTGACCGGCGCGCCCGGCGCGCTCATTCCGCCCCATTCGATGGACAGGAGTGCGACGCCGACCGAGATCATCAGCAGGTAGGGCAAGGCCTCCTGCCGGCCGAGCAGGGCGGGAACCCAATGCTGGTGCTGGCCAAGCGTGGCGTAGAGCGCCGTCGGGACCAGGACCACGCCCGAGGCGATTCTCAGACCCAGGTTCGACCAGTCGAAACTTCTAGCCTGTGGCAAGGACGTCATCGGTCACGACGGCGCCGTACCGGCGATCACGGGTGTGATACTCGGCGATAGCGGCCCTCAAATGCTCGGGCGAATAGTCTGGCCACAGGACGTCCTGGAACACGAACTCGGCGTAGGCCGCCTCCCACAACACGAAATTGGAGAGCCGCTGCTCCCCTGATGGCCGCACGATCAGATCTGGCGGTGGCAGGTCTGACGTGGACAGGTACTGGGCGAACCGGGCCTCGTTCATGTCATTGGGATTGGCGCGGCCGGCGGCGACATCCTCGGCGAACCGGCGGGCCGCGTCGGCGATGTCGGCCTGGCCGCCGTAGTTGAAGGCGATGGTCAGGAATAGCGTCTTGTTGTGCGCGGTTCGCGCCTCGGCCTCGCGGCAGATCTTCACCAGGTCCCGCGACAGGCCGTCCTCACGGCCGATCACGCGCACCCGCACGCCTTCCCGCTCTAGTCGCGGCAGATCACTGCGGAAATAGCGCTGCGGCAGAGCCATCAGTTCGGCCACCTCGGCCACCGGCCGGCTCCAGTTCTCGGTGGAAAAGCCGAAGATGGTCAGCCAGCGGATGCCGAGGTCATTCGCCGACTGCACGATCCGCTTCAGCGCCTCGACGCCGGCCTGATGTCCGACCGTCCGCGGCAGGCCGCGGCGTTTGGCCCAGCGTCCGTTGCCGTCCATCACGATAGCCACGTGCAGGTCCGCCTGATCTCTCGCATCGAGATCGGACGCACCGGCGGGCGGCGTGTTCTCTTGGACGGCCATGGAGCGGGAACGGATCCTTACGGCTTTCGGCTGCGGCGTTCAGCCGAAACTATGGCTAAACGTGCATGATCTCTTGTTCTTTGGTTTTCAAGGCTTCGTCCACGCGCTTGATCGCCTCATCGGTCAGCTTCTGGATGTCTGTCTCCAGGCGCTTCTCCTCGTCCTGGCTGATGACGTGGGCCTTCTCGGCGGCCCGCAGGTCCTCGTTGGCGTCGCGGCGGACGTTTCGCACGGCGATCCGCTGCTGCTCAGCGTATTTGCCGGCGACCTTCACCAGTTCCTTGCGGCGGTCCTCAGTAAGCGGTGGGATCGGGATGCGCAGGTTCTGGCCGTCGGTGACCGGATTCAGCCCCAGGCCAGCCGAGCGGATGGCCTTTTCGACCGAGATCACCAGCGCCTTGTCCCAGACGCTGACGCTGATCATCCGCGGCTCCGGCACCGAGACGGCGCCCACCTGGTTGATCGGCATGGTCGAGCCATAGGCGTCGACGGTGATCTGATCGAGCAGGCTGGCCGAGGCGCGGCCCGTGCGCAGGCTCGCGAACTCTTCCTTCAAGGCGGCGACCGCCTTGTCCATGCGGTCGCCATATTTCGCCAGCACCGGCTTTTCCACGGTGGACATGATGGTCGCTCCCTTCTTCGCGTCTGACGGCGCGGTCAGGCGATGGTCGTGTAAACGGCCTCGCCCCTCAGCACCTTCAGGAGATTGCCCCGCTCGCGGATCGAGAAGACCACGATGGGGATGTGATTGTCGCGCATCAGGCTGACCGCCGAGGCGTCCATGACGCGCAGGTCCTTCGAGAGGACCTCCTTGTAGGTCAGGGTCTCGTAGCGCTTGGCGTCCGGGTCCTTCTTGGGGTCGGCGGTGTAGACCCCGTCGACGCTGGTGCCCTTGAGCAGGGCGTCGCAGCCCATCTCGGCGGCGCGCAGAGCCGCTGGCGTGTCGGTTGTGAAGAACGGCGCGCCCAGGCCCGCGGCGAAGATCACCACGCGCCCCTTCTCCAGGTGGCGCAGCGCGCGTCTGCGGATATAGGGCTCGCAGACCGTCTCCATCGGGATAGCCGACTGGACGCGGGTGTAGACGCCTATCTTCTCGAGGCTGGCCTGCAGGGCGAGTGCGTTCATCACCGTGGCAAGCATGCCCACATAGTCGGCGCTGGCGCGTTCCATGCCGCTCTCGGCGAGCGCGGCGCCGCGGAAGATGTTGCCGCCGCCCACAACCATGCAGATCTGGATGCCGGCGCGGACCACCTGGGCGATCTCTTCAGACACGGCCTGCAGGGTCTTGGGGTCGATGCCGAACCCCTCGCCCCCGACGCCCGCTTCTCCCGACAGCTTCAGGAGGATGCGTTTGTAGCGCGGCTTGCCGTCCGGCATGGGCGAGGTCCCGATCCTTCAATCACAAGTGCAACATACACTGAGGGCGCGGCGCGTCGAACGCACCGCGCCCTCAGAATCTCGAGTCGGCGAAGAGTTTAGCCCTGGCCGGACATGGCCGCCACTTCGGCGGCGAAGTCCGGACCCTCGGTCTTTTCCACGCCCTCACCCAGGAAGAAGCGCACGAAGCCCTTCACGGTCAGCGGAGAACCAACCTGCTTGGCGGTTTCCGCCACCAGTTGCTCGATGGTCTGGTCCGGGTTCATGACGAAGGGCTGCTTCAGGAGCACGACCTCTTCCTGCCACTTGCGGATCCGGCCTTCGATCATCTTCTCGACGACGCCGATCGGCTTGCCGGATTCCAGCGCCTGGTCGGTCAGGAACTTCTTCTCCTTCTCGACGGCGGCCGGATCCAGGTCGTCGGGGCTGAGCGCCAGCGGCGGGGTCGGCGTGCCGGCCACGTGCAGGGCGATCTTGCGCGCGACTTCCTTCAGAACGGCCTGGTCCCCTTCGCCTTCGAGGGCCACGATCACGCCCAGCCGGCCGACGCCGTCGCCCTGCGCATTGTGCAGGTACAGCGCCACCGCGCCCTGACTGACGCTCAGGCGGGCGGACCGGCGCAGGCGCATGTTCTCGCCGATCGTCGCGATCATGTTGACGACCATCTCGGACACGGTCTCGCCCTTCGCCGTCTTGGCCGCGGAGATGGCCTCGACGCCCTCCACGGTCAGAGCGACGTCGGCGATCTCGCGCGCGGCGGCCTGGAAGGTGTCGTTCTTGGAGACGAAGTCGGTCTCGGCGTTCAGTTCGATGAGCACGCCGGTCTTGCCGTCGGCGCTCAGCTTGCCGGCCACCAGGCCCTCGGCCGCGGCGCGGTCGGCCTTCTTGGCGGCCTTGGACAGGCCCTTGGCGCGCAGCCAGTCCATCGAAGCGGCGATGTCGCCGTCGTTCTCCTGCAAGGCCTTCTTGCAGTCCATCATGCCAACGCCGGACTTTTCGCGCAGGTCCTTGACCAGCGCAGCGGTGATCTCCGCCATGGTCAGCTCCTTCAAAAGCTATAGAGGTCGGGCGGAGGCCTCGCGGACTCCGCCCCTAAGGTGAAATCTAGTCGGCGGATAAGACGTTTTGGCGTCTCAGCCGGCCTGTTCTTCGCTCGTGGCTTCGGCCGCCGGAGCTTCCGCCTCGGCGACGGGCGTATCGGCTGCCGGAGCTTCCGCCTCGGCGACGGGCGTATCGGCTGCCGGGGCTTCAGCCACCGGGGTGGCGGCCGGTTCCGCGACAGGCTCAGGCGCCGTCTCGGCGACCGGGGCGGCCACGGCGGCGGGAGCCTCGGCCTTGGCCTTCTTCGGCTTGGCTTCAACCGGCGCGTCCGAGCGGCTCAGGGCCGGCTCCATCGGAGCCTCCAAGGCGCCCAGGTCGACGCCAGCGGCCGATTGGCCAGCGGCCAGGCCGTCCAGGATCGAGTCGGCCATCAGGTCGCAATAGAGCTGGATGGCGCGCGCAGCGTCGTCATTGCCGGGGATCGGGAAGGTGATGCCGTCCGGATTGCAGTTGGTGTCCAGGATCGCGATCACCGGAATGTTGAGCTTGCGCGCTTCCTGGATGGCGATGGCTTCCTTGTTGGTGTCGATCACGAACATCAGGTCGGGAATGCCGCCCATGTCCTTGATGCCGCCCAGGGAGAGCTCCAGCTTGTCGTGCTCGCGGCTGAGCTGCAGCAGCTCCTTCTTGGTGCGGCCGGTCTCGGTCTGCAGTACGCCTTCCAGCTCGCGCAAGCGCGCGATCGAGCCGGAGACGGTGCGCCAGTTGGTGAGCGTGCCGCCCAGCCAGCGGTGATTCACGTAGTACTGCGCACAGCGGCGCGCGGCCGTGGCGATCGGCTCGGAGGCCTGGCGCTTGGTGCCGACGAACAGGATCCGTCCGCCGGACGCGGCGACTTCGCGCACCTTCACCAGCGCCTGGTGGAGCAGCGGGATCGACTGGGACAGGTCGATGATGTGGATATTGGAGCGGCTACCGAAGATGTAGCGTTCCATCTTCGGGTTCCAGCGATGGGTCTGGTGGCCGAAGTGGGCGCCGGCTTCCAGGAGCTGGCGCATAGAGAAATCGGGCAGTGCCATGGGTATCTAGTCCTTCTTCCGGTTGACCGCCGCAGGCAAGCCTCCCGCCGACGGATGTCTTGGGGAGGACCGGAATGGAAGCGGGCGGGATGTCTCCCCGCCGCGTCGCCAAACACCTGCGTGTGGATTTGGAGCCGCGCACTTAAGGGCTTCAGCCGGAAAAATCAACCGCTTGCGTGTCGCGGGTCGATGGACCGCTGGAAGCGTCGCCTTGGCATTGTAATATTGCGGATAGCAACCTGGGGGGGATGTGACTGAAACAGTTTCTGATGCTGGGGGCCGGCCTCGGTCTGGTCGCCGGCGTGGCGCACCCTCAGCTTCCAGGTTTGCCCGCCCTGCCCGGCCTGCCCGGCCTGCCCGGCGCACCGAAAGATCCGACAGCGCCCAGGATGCCCACAGCCCCGGCGTTCAAGCCCTAGGAGCCGCCGAAGCCCTATGCGCCGCCCCAAGACCACCAGCGTCTACGCCGAGGGGCCGTTCTCGCCAGCGGGCGAGGCCAAGCGCGCTCGCGCCGCGGCCAAGCGGGACGCTGCAAATACTCCATTCTAGGTCGGCTGATTTCTACAGATCTTCCACGAAGACGACGCCCGGCGCGGTCTTGATCGCGCCGCGTACGGCTCCGTCCAGGGTGAAGCGGCCCGGCAGCTTCATCTCGACCTCGCGCCCGGCGCCCACGCCGGCGACCAGCACGATCTCACCGCCGCGCGGGTTGATGACGCCTTCCAAGCGTTTCTTCAGGGCCTCGATCTCGGCGCTGCGCGGGGCTAGGTGGACGCGCAGGCCCGCGACCACGTTCTCCACCGCCTTGGCCACGGGTTCAGCCGAGTCGCCGAAAAAGCGCACCTCGCCCTCCTTGGCGCGGGCGCGAACCGTGATCGAGACGGCGGCGCCCGGCTCGAGCAGGTCGCGGCAGCGCCGCCAGCTTTCCGGTGGGAACAGCACCTCGTACTCGCCGGTGGGGTCGGACAGCGTCACAAAGGCGAACTTCTCGCCGGAGCCCTGTGCGGCGCGCTCCTGACGGCGACGCACGACGCCGGCCATGCGCAGGGCTTCGGCCCCGGCCTCAGCCTTGGCGATCGCTTCGGTGAGTAGGTCTGTGCGGCGGCGGCGCAGGGCCTCCACCATGTCGTCCAGGGGGTGTCCCGATACGTAGAAGCCGACGGCGGACAGTTCCTCGTCCAACCGGTCGACCGGGGTCCAAGGATCAGTCTTCGGCATGCGCGGGCGATGGGCGCTGGACGGATCGTCGCCAAACAGGCTGCGGCGGCCTTCGGCTCTGTCGGAGGCAAGCGCCTGGCCATGCCCCACCAACACATCGGCGGCGGCCACCAGCTGGGCGCGGTTGGGGTTCAGGCTATCGAAAGCGCCGGCGCGCGCCAGGGTCTCGAAGGTCCGGCGGTTGACCTGCTTGGGATCGACCCGCTCGACGAAGTCGAAGACGTCGCGGAACGGCCCGTGTTCGCGCCGCTCGGCGACCACATGCTCCATGGCCTGCAGGCCGACGTTGCGGATGGCGCCCAGCGCATAAAGCACCTCGCCATCCTCAACCTCGAAGTCGGCGTTGGAAAGGTTCACATCTGGGCTCTTGATCTTCACGCCGCTGCGCTTGGCGTCCTGATAGAACACCGACAGCTTGTCGGTGTTGGCCAGGTCCAGGCTCATCGAACCGGCGAAGAATTCCACCGGCGCGTTGGCCTTCAGCCAGGCCGTCTGGTAGGCGATCAGCGCATAGGGCGCGGCGTGAGACTTGTTGAAGCCATAGCCGGAGAATTTCTCCATCAGCCCGAACAGCAGGTCGGCGAGGTTTCCGTCGACCCCGCGCTCGGCGGCGCCGGACATGAAGCGCGCCCGCTGCTTGTCCATCTCCTCCTTCTTCTTCTTGCCCATGGCGCGGCGCAGGAGGTCGGCCTCGCCGAACGAATAGCCGGCCAGGATCTGGGCGATCTGCATCACCTGCTCCTGGTAGACGATCACCCCGTAAGTCGGGCTGAGCACCTCGGTCAGCAGCGGGTGAAGGACGTCGAGCGGCTTTCGCCCCATCTTGGTGTCGACGTAGGCGGGGATCGAGTCCATCGGCCCCGGCCGGTAGAGCGAAATCAGTGCGGTGACCTCTTCCAGGGATTGCGGGCGGAGCTGGCGGAGCGTGTCTCGCATCCCCTGCCCTTCCATCTGGAACACGCCCACGGTTGCGCCCGAGGCCATCACCTCGTAGGCGCCCGCGTTATCCAGCGGCAGGGTCTCTAGCGCAAAGCCCGCCCCGCGCCGCTCCAGGTGCTTCATGGCCTTGTTGACGACGGTGAGCGTCTTCAGGCCCAGGAAGTCGAACTTCACCAGGCCGGCGCTCTCGACCCATTTCATGTTGAACTGGGTGGCGGGCAGGTCGGACCTCGGGTCGCGGTAGAGCGGCGCGAGCTGGGTGAGCGGCCGGTCGGAGATCACGATGCCAGCGGCGTGGGTGGAGGCGTTGCGGTAGAGGCCCTCCAACTGCAGCGCGATGTCCAGCAGGCGGGCGACCGCCTCGTCGTCGCGCCGCGCCTCCCGCAGGCGCGGCTCGATCTCGATGGCCTTGGCCAGTGTCACCGGGTTGGCGGGGTTGGCGGGCACCATCTTGGCCAGCCGGTCGACCTGGCCCAGGGGAAGTTGCAGCACGCGGCCCACGTCGCGCAGCACGGCGCGCGCCTGCAGGGTGCCGAAGGTGATGATCTGGGCGACCCGATCGCGGCCATAGCGCGCCTGCACGTAGGTAATCACCTCATCGCGGCGCTCCTGGCAGAAGTCGATATCGAAGTCGGGCATCGACACCCGTTCGGGATTGAGGAACCGCTCGAAGATCAGGCCGTACTTCAGCGGATCGAGGCCGGTGATCATCAGCGACCAGGCGACCAGCGAACCCGCGCCCGACCCGCGGCCCGGCCCCACCGGCACATCGTGGGCCACAGCCCACTTCATGAAGTCCGAGACGATCAGGAAGTAGCCGGCGAAGCCCATCGAGGTGATGACCCCGATCTCCTTCTCCAGGCGAGCCTCATAGACCTCCATTGGCTGGGACGCCGCGTTGATCTGCAGCCTGGCCTTCAGTCCCTCGCGGGCCTGGTGGGCCAGTTCGTCGTTCTCCGATCGGCCTCCCTCTGTGGGAAAGCGCGGCAGGATCGGGTCGCGCTTGGGCACCGCGAAGGCGCAGCGACGAGCGACGTCGAGG
>DASRRU010000129.1:0-14517 GCA_035656795.1 Phenylobacterium sp.
CCGCCCCGTGCGCCTGAAAACTGGTCTTGGCGATGTCTAGGCCAATGGTGGTAACGTCTCCCATGGACGCCTCCTCTGAGTGAAGCCAACACCTCACTCTGGCACGTAGATGCCGTCGGGGGGCGTCCAACCCATCACCCAATCGCCGTCGTTGATGTAGGCCACCCCGTCGATCATCCGGCTTTCGGCCTTGTGGATGTGGCCACAGATCACGCCATCGACGCCGCGGCGGCGCGCTTCGTCGGCCACCGCCTGCTCGAAGTTCTCGATGAACTGCAGCGCCTTCTTCACCCGGGTCTTGGCGAAGGCCGAGAAACTCCAGTAGCCGAAGCCGAACCGGCGACGCACGCGGTTGATCATGGTGTTCGAGGCCAGGAGGGCCCGGTAGGCCCAGTCGCCAAGCAGCGCCAGCCACTTGGCGTGCTGCACCACCGCGTCGAAGTCATCGCCGTGGGTGACCAGGAAGCGGCGGCCGTCGGCGGTCTCGTGCACTGCATCGCGCGCCACCACCACGCCGCCGAAATGCACGCCGCAGAAGTCGCGGACGACCTCGTCGTGGTTGCCGGGCACATAGATCACCGCCACGCCCTTGCGGGCCAGACGCAGGATCTTTTGCACCACGTCGTTATGAGACTGGGGCCAATACCAGCCGGAGCGGAGCTTCCAGCCATCGACGATGTCGCCCACCAGATAGAGCGTCTCGCATTCCATATGCCGAATGAAGTCGAGGAGCAGGTCGGCCTGGCAGCCCCGCGTGCCCAGGTGCACGTCGGAGATGAAGACGCTGCGGTACTGGCGGATTGCGGCTTCGGTCACGTAGCGCCCCGTATCGCCCATATTGCGAGCACTCGTGCCCTGATTCCATGTCGGTTTTGCGAAGGGGGTCCAATGCCCTGGCGGGCTCCTGGCATGTGCTGCTAGGGATGCGGTCCGAGCAGACCCTCCCCAGGTCGCCCTTGAATTGGTCCAGATGGACGCCAGAACCTATCCGTCGAAGGCGACGCCCAAGTCGCTGCGAACTCGTGCGCGCATTCTCGATGCGGCCATGCGGCTGTTCGCCCAGATCGGCTACCATTCGGCCACCAACGGCCTGATCGCCGACGCCGCCAAGCTGACCCGCGGCGCGATGCTCTATCACTTCGCCACCCGCGAGGAGCTGGTGGAGGCGGCGATCACTCATATCGAGATCGCCCGTGCGCGCCTGTTCGAGGAGGCGGCCCGCGCGTCGGCAGCCCCCGGCCAGGACGCCTCGGAGGCGGCCATCGACGCCTACTGGGCGCTGTTGCAGGAACCGCCCTTCGTGGCCTTCGCCGAGTTGGAGTCGGCCGCGCGCACCGAGCCGATGCTGCGCGCCCGGCTGGCCGTCGCCCAGGCCGCTTTCGATCGCGCTCAGGTGGGCGGCTTCGGCGCGCTGGCCCAGGCCGGCGAGGATCCGCGCTTCCAGACCAGCCGCGACCTAGGCCGCTTTCTCCTGGAGGGCATGGCCCGCGGCGCCATGACCTACGACCAGTCCGCCCGGCGCGAGCGCCTGCTGGCGGTGGTCAAGCGCGCGGTGCGCATGCTGAACCGCAAGGGCGACGTCCACGATTTGTGGGAGTAGCGCAACCGTCCCTCCCCGAAGCAGGGAGAGATGAATCCCAACGAAAAAGGCCCGGTGGCGACACCGGGCCTTCTCCATTCTTGGCTCAAACGATCGGGCCTACTTGCCGCCCGCCGTCGGGGTCGCGGCGGCCGGAGCCGCCGCCGGCTTGGGTTCGGCCTCGCGCCGGTGATGCTGGCCCGACATCTTCTGCATCGCCGCAAGTTCGGTCGCGTCGAGGTAGCCGTCGTGGTTGGTGTCCAGTTGGTCCCAGTATTGACGGATCTGGTCGCCGATCTGGCCCTTCAGCTCGGACTTCTCGAGCTTGCCGTCGATGTTGGCGTCGAGCATGCCCATGATGCGGTTATTGTTGATCTCTTCGTCGTAGTTGACCATGTGCTTGGAGGTCTCATCCACCCAGCGATAGCGGATCGCGGTGTAGAACATCTCTTCCCAGGACTGATCGCCCCAGACCACCTGCTTGCTCGGGTCGGGGTTGTTCGGGTTCCGCTTGGAGTTGTCGTAGATGAAGTGGGCGATCAGCTTCGAGCCCGCCGGCACCTTGATCGGTTCGGCGAAGGTGTAGTCCCGCTGCCAGCTGAAGTCGTAGCGCGGCAGGGAGAGCAGCAGCTTTTCCTGGCCGTCCGGATAGCGGATCCACAGGTCCGACATGGCGCCGCGGTAGTGCGCATGCGGGAAGGCCGCATAGAGCAGGGCGTCGTGCGGGAAGGAGATGTAGCCGGTCTCTTGGTGATGCGGATCGTTCGGCGGGATGACGATCGCATTGTTCACGATCACCGAGTTGTGCATCACCAGGTCGGGCTTCTCATTGTCCTTGTAGTAGTAGAGCGCGATCTGGGTGTGGTCGGTCACTTCCTTGCCGAACGGCGTGTAGTGGGTCTGGAAGCCGACAGCGCCGCCGGCCGGGATCCAGGTCCCGACGTTCTTCGGCGCAATCTCGCTTTCGGCGCCGACGGCATAGCCGCCCAGCGACACGCCCCAGTTGTTCTCGAACGCTTGCTGGCCGGCCGGCGGCACGTCCTTCAGGTAACCGGTCAGCACGTGGTGCACGCCCTGGCGGCTTTCAACCTTCACGGTCGAGGCCTTCAGCCACTTGCCCTCTTTCTCCGGATTGGCGACCCAGGGGTGCTGGTAATCAACCACGCCGGAGGCGGGGATGGTGTAGGCCGGCACGTCGAGAATGGCGTCCGGCTTGCCCAGCGGCCATTCGGCGGCCACCAGGTGCTTGGCGCCCAGCGGGTCCTTGCCCTCGCCGCGCGGCGAACCCTGCTCGACCCAGTGCACGATCGTCTTGATCTCGGCGGGGCTGAGGTTCTTGTCGTCCGAGAACTTGCCCACGTGCGGGTCGGCGTTATAGGGCGGCATCCGGTCGGTGCGCAGCACCTCGCGGATCATCGGCGAGAAGCCCTTGACCATCTCGTAGTTCTTCATCGCGAAGGGGCCGATGCCGCCCTCTTCGTGGCAGGCCACGCACTTGGCTTCCAAGATCGGGGCCACGTCCTTGACGTAGGTGATCTGGGCCTTCTTCTCGCGGGCCGGGAAATCGACCAGGCAACCCTTGGACATCTGGCTCGCGGCCGGGGCCGCCTTGCCGGCCAGGATGGCCGACAGCGCGTCGTCGGCGAAGGCCTTGGTCGCCGCCTTCTGCACGCCGTAGTCGGAGCGGTCGTCCAGCGGGCCGTGATAGGCGACGGTCCAGGTCTTCGGATTGACCACGAAGACTTCCGCGGTGCGGGTCACGCCCAGCGCTTCGCCGATGATCTGGTTGCTATCCATCAGGATCGGGATGTCGATCCCGTATTCCTTCGCCTCGGCGGCGATGGCGTCGCGGCTGTCCTGCAGGTTGGAATCGACCAGCATGATCTCGACGCCCTGGGCGGCGTACTTGGCGCGCAGGGCCTTCAGCGCCGGCGTCATGGCGCGCGCGATCGGGCAGCCAACGCCGGTCGAGACCAGCACGATCGCCTTGTCGTCGGCCATCCGGTAGAGATCGTGGGCCTCCAGCTTCTGGGCGTCCACCAGCATGAAGTTGTCGACCCGCGCGGGGGTCGCGGCCACGGCCTCGGTGGCCGAAGCGCCCTTGGCGGATTGCAAGGCGTTGGGCGCCGAGCCCGTCGAGCAGCCATAGACCAGAAGGGCGCTCGCCGCCGCTCCCAGCACGCCAAGTCGCGCAGATATCATATGGGTCATTCCTCTCCGAATGGGCTCTTTGACTCTCGCGGCGAAACTACGCGCAGAGGCCTATTAAGCCCTTAACTTAACACCGTTCAGGCGGTCAAACTACAGGGGGAACGTTTCAAGTTTGTCATGTTCGCGGAGTGGTGTTTTGCACCCGCGCCAGGGTGTAGGCGCCTCGGACCTTGGCGAGCAGGCGCAACGCGGGCCATGGTGCGCGCCGCATCGGGGGCGGGGGACAGGTCCATGAGTTTCGTGACGCGCACCAAGCCTGTGGACACAGGCATGGGGTCGGGCGCCAGCCAGCTGAAGCGCACCCTGGGCTGGCCGCACCTGACGGCCCTGGGCGTCGGCGCGATCATCGGCACCGGCATCTACACCCTGACCGGGGTCGCGGCGGGCCTGGCGGGGCCGGCGGTGATCCTGTCGTTCGGCGTGGCGGGGCTGGTTTGCGCCTGTGCGGCGCTTTGCTACGCCGAAATGGCCTCGCTCAGCCCGCAGGCGGGCAGCGCCTACGCCTACAGCTACATGACGCTGGGCGAGCTGGTCGCCTGGGTGATCGGCTGGAGCCTGATCCTCGAGTACACCCTGGTCTGCAGCGCCGTGTCGGTCGGCTGGGCGGGCTACGCGGCGGGCCTGCTGCACGGGGCGCATGTCCCGATCCCCGCCGCCTTGCTGGCGGGACCGGAAGCCGGCGGCATCGTCAACCTGCCGGCGGTGTTCATCGCGCTGGTGGTCACCGGCGTCCTGCTGATCGGCACGCGCGAGAGCGCCACCGTCAATTTCGTCCTGGTCTGCATCAAGCTGGTGGCGCTGGCGGCCTTCGTGGCGCTCACCCTGCCGAGCTTCGACGCCAGCCACTTCGACCCCTTCGCGCCCTTCGGCTTCGGGGCCCATGAGATGGGCGGCAAGAAGTACGGGGTGATGGGCGCCGCGGCGATCATCTTCTTCGCCTTCTATGGCTTCGACGCCATCTCCACGGCGGCGGAGGAGGCCAAGAACCCCAAGCGCGACCTGACCATCGCCATCGTCGGGTCGATGCTGATGTGTACGCTGATCTACATGGTGGTCGCGGCCTGCGCCCTGGGCGCCTCGCCGTTCGACGTCTTCTCCAAGAGCGGCGAGCCCCTGGCGTTCGTCCTGCGCCAGCTGAACCATCCGGCGGCGGCCTCACTGATTGCGGGCGCGGCCGTGGTGGCGCTGCCGACGGTGATCATGGTCTTCATGTTCGGCCAGAGCCGGGTGTTTTTCGCCATGGCGCGCGATGGCCTGCTGCCCATCGGCCTGGCCTCGGTCAGCCGGCGCGGCGTGCCCTCGACGGTGACGATCATGACCGGCCTGCTCGCCGGCGCTGTCGCCGGCTTCATGCCGCTGTCGGAGATCGCCTCGCTCGCCAACGCCGGTACGCTGGCGGCCTTCATTGCGACGGCCATGGCGGTGATGGTCCTGCGCCGCCGCGCGCCGCAGCTCGCGCGCCCTTTCGCCACACCCGCGGTCTGGCTGATCGGCCCGGCGGCGGTGCTGGGGTGCCTCTACCTGTTCACCAGCCTGTCTGCGAAGACGATCATCTTCTTCTTCGTCTGGAACACCATCGGGGTGGTGGCCTACCTGGTCTACGGCCGGGCCAACAGCCGCCTGCGGGCGATCGATGCGGCGATCCGGTCCTAAATCTCACAGGGCCGTGCGAAACCGCCGCTTTGCGTCGCCTGCCGTTGCGGTCTATCCCCGCTTGAGTGGCGGCCACACGCCGCACGGGGAGTGAGACGCTGGTGAGTGCGGGGCCAAGTCCAGGCGGCGGCAGACCCGGGGGCCCGGGACGAAAGGGTCCCGACCTGACGGTCGGCCCGATCGGCAAGACGCTGATCCTGTTCTCCCTGCCGGTGCTGGGCTCCAACATCCTGCAGTCGCTGAACGGCTCGGCCAACGCCATATGGGTCAGCCATGTGCTGGGCGAGGCGGCGCTGACCGCCACCTCCAACGCCAACCAGATCTTCTTCATGATGCTGGGCGCGGCCTTCGGCGTGACCATGGCCGCCAACATCATGATCGGCCAGGCGGTCGGCGCGCGCGACGACGCGCTGGCCAAGCGGGTCGTGGGCACTTCGACGACCTTCTTCATTCTGGTGTCGCTGCTGATCGGCGTGGCCGGCGGGATCCTCACCCCGCACATCCTGGACGCGATGAGGACCCCGCAGGCGGCCCGCGCCGACGCGATCGCCTACCTGCGGGTGATCTTCGCGGCCATGCCGTTCATGTACTTCTTCTCGTTCGTGATGATGGCGCAGCGCGGGACCGGCGACAGCAGGACGCCGTTCTATTTTTCGCTGCTGGCCGTCGGTCTCGACGTGATCCTTAACCCGATGCTGATCATGGGCATCGGCCCGTTCCCGAAGATGGGCATCGCGGGTTCGGCGACCTCCACCCTGATCGCGCAGACCTTCACCCTGGCGGTGATGCTGATCCATCTCTACCGGCAGCGATCCATCCTGGTGGTCCGGCCCAGCGAATGGCGCCTGCTGATCCCGGACGTGAAGATCGTCAGCGCCCTGGTGACCAAGGGCACGCCGATGGCCTTCCAGATGATGGTCATCAGCTTCGCCGCGGTGACCATGCTCAGCTTCGTCAACCGCTATGGCGTGCACACCGCGGCGGCCTATGGCGCGGCCTCCCAGCTGTGGACCTACGTCCAGATGCCGGCCATGGCGCTCGGCGCAGCCGTGTCGTCCATGGCCGCCCAGAACGTCGGGGCGAAGCGGATGGACCGGGTCGAGCGGGTGGCGCGGATCGGGGCGCTCTACGCGATCCTGTTCACCGGCCTGCCGATCCTGATCATCTACGGCGCCGATCCCTGGGTGCTGCGGGCCTTCCTGAAGGGGGCGAGTCCGTCGCTGCCGATCGCCGTGCACATTAATTCCATCGTGCTCTGGGGCTTCGTGCCGTTCGGGGTGGCCTTCATCTTCTCCGGCATCGTGCGAGCCACCGGGACAGTCTGGCCGCCGCTGCTGGCGATGGTGATCTCGCTATGGGGCGTGCGCGTGCCCATGGCCCACTTCCTCGAGCCGCACTGGGGCGCCGACGCGATCTGGTTCTCGTTCCCCGTCGGAAGCACCATGACCTGCATCCTGGCCGGCGGCTATTTCGTGTGGGGCGGCTGGCGCAAGTCGCGGATGCTGGACATGCGGCCCAGCGCCGACGCCCCCGACACCGGCCTCGGCCAGCCGATGATGGATGAGAGCGAGGCCATCACCGACGAAGAGCAGCGCGAACTCGGCTTCGCCACCGAGGGCGTCGCCGGCGGCTGATCCATGTGGCTCCAGCCCCGGGCCTAGCTAGGCGCGGCTCTCCATCAGGGCGGAATAGACCAGGGTCCTAAGCTCCCGGCGGATCGGATAGGTCGTGGACGGCATCAGCTGGGTCATGAAGACCACCGTGACGTGTTCGACGGGATCAACCCAGAAGGCGGTCGACGCCGCGCCGCCCCAGTAGAACTCACCCTTGGAGCAGGGGATCAGGGTTTTTGGCGGATCGAACACCACGGCGAAGCCCAGGCCGAAGCCGATCCCAGCGTAGGTGCTTTCGGAGAACAGCGAGCGCGATAGCTGCGTGAGGTCCTGGCCGCCCGGCAGGTGGTTGGTGGTCATCAGCCGCAGCGCCATGGGCGAGAGGACCCGCTGGCCCTCCAACTCGCCGCCGTTCGCCAGCATGTTCGCGAAGCGCAGGTAGTCCGCCGTTGTCGAAACAAGGCCGCCGCCGCCGGACTCGAGCTTTGGCGGGGCGAGGAAGGGGCTATTGGCCGGATCGTCTTGCAGGGTCAGGGCGGCGCCGGGCGCGGCCTGCAGGTTCATGGCGCCGGCGGGGCTGGCGCTGTAGCAGGCGGCGAAACGGCTCCGCTGGTCCTCGCGCACGAAGAAGCCGGTATCGGTCATCTTCAGGGGATCGAAGATGCGCTCCTGCAGCACCTGGCTGAGCGGCTTGCCGGCGACCTTCTGCACCAGGTAGCCGACCACGTCGGTAGAGACGGAGTAGTTCCAGGCCTCGCCCGGCGAGAACTCCAGCGGCGTCTTGGCGAGTTCGGCGATGAAGCCCTCCAGGTCGTGATCGCCATGCGCGTCCGCCAGCTTCTTCTGGCGATACATGGCGTCGACATTGGTGCGGCTCTGGAAGCCGTAGGTCAGGCCCGAGGTGTGGCGCAGCAGGTCGACCACCTGCATCGGCCGCGCGACCGGCGTGGTGAGGAACGGCCCGACGCCGGCGGCGTAGACGCCCAGGTCCTTCCAGGCCGGAATGTGCTTGGCCACCGGATCGTCCAGGGCGATCAGGCCTTCCTCCACCAGGGTCATCAGGGCGACGGAGGTGACCGGCTTGGTCATCGAGAAGATCCGGAAGACCGCATCCCCCTTCAGCGGAACCTTGCGCTCCACGTCGGCCAAGCCCAGCACGGCCTCGTAGACGGTCTCTCCATCGCATGCGACGGCGACCTGGGCGCAGGGGATGCGGCCGGGGCCGACGTATTTCTCCTGGAGCAGCCTTTCAATGCGCGCCAGGCGCTCGGTCGAGAACCCTGCGGACGTGGCCTTGCGCATCGCGTTTCTCCAGCGTGGGCGATCCTTTTGCCCTTGCATCCTGAGCCCCCGCAAGCACCGTCTTGGCCTTAAGGAGAACCGCCATGGACACCGTCAGCATCGAGACCCGCGGGCGCACGCTCATCGTGACCATCGAGCGGCCACAGGCGCGCAACGCCGTCGATGGCCCGACCGCACGTCGCCTGTATGACGCGTTCAAGGCCTTCGACGCCGACGAGGGACTCGACGTGGCGATCCTGCAGGGCCGGGGCGGGGCCTTCTGCGCCGGCGCCGACCTGAAGGGCGTGGCCGAGGGCCGCGGCAACCCGGTGCATCGCGATGGGGACTTAGGCCCGATGGGCGTCACGCGCCTGGCGCTCGGCAAGCCGGTGATCGCCGCCGTCGAGGGCCACGCGGTGGCGGGCGGGCTGGAGGTCGCCTGCTGGGCGGACCTGCGGGTGGCCGCCGAGGGCGCGGTGTTCGGGGTGTTCTGCCGCCGGTTCGGAGTGCCGCTGATCGACCTCGGCACCGTACGCCTGCCCAGACTGATCGGAGCCTCGCGGGCCATGGACCTGATCCTCACCGGGCGGCCGGTCGAGGCCCAGGAGGCCTATGACATCGGCTTGGCCAATCGCCTGGTCCCCAAGGGCGAAGCCCTGGAGGCGGCGTTGGAGCTGGCGGCCCAGCTTTCGGCCTTCCCGCAGCTCTGCATGAGGAACGACCGCCTCTCGGCCATCGGCCAGTGTTCGCTGGACTGGGACCAGGCCACGGCCGCGGAGATTGCGCTCGGCATGGAGACCCTGCGCTCCGGCCAGAGCCAGGAAGGCGCCGCGCGGTTCGCGGCCGGCGAAGGGCGCGGCGGAAAGTTCTAATTCCTGGCTCCCTCCGCCCCTACGTCTCGCTGCTGCGCGCGGGCGGGCGTGGCGAGTGAAGTTGCGTAGGCCGAACAGGCGTTTGATAATGATCCAGCGTTCAAAACATACCGATATTTCGAAAATAGAAACGCATTGGGAGACTCGACATGGCCTGGGATTTCGAGACCGATCCTGAGTTCCAGAAGAAGCTCGACTGGATCGAGGACTTCATGGCCGAGGAGGTCGAGCCGCTCTCGCACCTGGGCATGGCGGCGCACAGCTCGCTCGGCCGCGAAAAGTTCATCAAGCCGCTGCAGCAGAAGGTGAAGGACCAGGGCCTGTGGGCCTGCCACTTGGGTCCCGACCTCGGCGGCCAGGGCTACGGTCAGCTGAAGCTCGGCCTGATGAACGAGAAGCTGGGGCGAAATGGCCTGGCCCCCACCGTCTTTGGCTGCCAGGCGCCGGACAGCGGCAACGCCGAGATCATCGCCCACTACGGCACCGAGAAGCAGAAGGCGCAGTATCTCTGGCCGCTCCTGAACGGTGAGATCCGCTCGGCGTTCTCCATGAGCGAGCCCACCGGCGGCTCCGACCCGCTGACCTTCCAGACCCGCGCGGTGCTCGACGGCGACGAGTGGGTGATCAACGGCGAGAAGTGGTTCTCCACCAACGCGCGCTATTCCAAGGTGCTGGTGCTCTATGCGGTCACCGACCCGGACGCCAAGGACCCCTACCGCCGAACCTCGATCTTTCTGGTCCCCACCGACACGCCTGGGGTTGAGATCGTGCGCAACGTCGCGGTCGGCGGCGGCGGCGAGATCGGCGGCGGGACGGAAGGCTACGTCCGCTACACCAACGTGCGCCTGCCCTATGACGCCCTGCTGGGCGAGCGCGGCGCGGCCTTCGTCATCGCCCAGGTGCGCCTGGGCGGCGGGCGGGTGCACCACGCCATGCGTACGGTCGGCGCTTGCAAGACCGCGCTCGACCTGATGTGCAAGCGCGCCGTCAGCCGCAAGACCCGCGACGGCCAGCTTTCCGACCTGCAGATGGTTCAGGCCGACATCGCCGACAGCTGGATCCAGCTGGAGAGCTTCCGGCTGATGGTGCTGCGCACCGCCTGGCTGATCGACAAGCACCAGGACTATCAGATGGTCCGCAAGGACATCGCCGCGATCAAGGTGATGATGCCGCGCGTCTACAACGACATCGCCACCAAGGCCGCCCACCTGCATGGCGCGCTGGGCGTCTCCAACGAGATGCCGTTCATGCACATGGTGACGTCGTCGCTGGTCATGGGCATCGCCGACGGGCCCACCGAGGTGCACAAAGTCACGCTCGCCAAGCAGGTCCTGAAGGACTACCGCCCCGACAACGATCTCTTCCCCGCTTACCACATTCCCAAGCTGCGCGAGGCGGCCCAGGAGAAGTACGCGACCGAACTGGGCGAGCTGAAGGCGGCCTACGCCGCGCGCAAGGACGGGGCCGCGGTTTAGCCGACCCCATTTTCCGCTCATCCCCGCGAAAGCGGGGACCCAGGAGTTTTTGTTGTTTCTGGCGCCGAGATGACGAAAAAAGCCCGGGTTCCCGCTTTTTGCGGGAATGAGCGGGTTTATGTTGTGTTGAGGTCTGCCCAGTGAGTGAAGTCCAACCTGCCTGGCCCGTGATGTCGATCGCCGAGGCCCATGCACGGCTGACGGGGCCCGGCGAGCGGTTCGAGATCGTCGAGATGTCGATCCGCGGGATTATGACCAGGGTCTGGAAGAACGCGCCGCCCACCCTGCGCGACGTCTTCAAGAACGCGCGGGGATTCCCCGAACGCGAGTTCGTGGTCTACGACGACGAGCGGGCCACCTATGAGGCCTTTGCCCGGGCGACCATTGCGCTGGCCCGCCAGCTGCAGGCCGATGGCGTCAGGAAAGGCGACCGGGTCGCGGTGATCATGCGCAACCTGCCGGAATGGCCGGTGGCCTTCTTCGCGGGCATCCTGGCCGGGGCCATCGTGACTCCGCTGAACGCCTGGTGGACCGGTCCGGAACTGGAATACGGCCTTGCCGATTCCGGAACCAAGGTGGCCATCGTCGACGACGAGCGCCTTGGCCGGGTGACCGAGTACCTCGACGGCTTGAGCGGCCTGACGAAGGTCTACGCCTCGCGCCTGAGCGAGCCGGTTGCACACCCCAAGGTCCATCGTCTCGACGACGTGATCGGGCCGGTGAACAGCTGGAAGGACCTGCCCGACCAGACCCCGCCCGACGTCGAGATGGGCCCGGAAGACGACGCCACGATCCTCTACACGTCCGGCACGACGGGCAAGCCCAAGGGCGCGCTCGGCACCCACCGGAACATGACCTCCAACATCGGGGCCGGCGGCATCTCGGCGACGCGCAACTTTCTGCGCGCCGGCCAGCCGCTGCCGGAAAGCGACCCGCACAAACTGCCGCAGCGGGTCACGCTGCTGGTGGTGCCATTCTTCCATGCCACAGGTCTGTCGGCGACGCTGGGCCCCACGATGAACGCCGGCGGCAAGATCGTGCTCATGCGCCGCTGGGACGCCGAACCCGCCATGCGGCTAATCGAGCGGGAGAAGGTCTCCTCCACCGGCGGCGTGCCGACCATCGCCTGGCAGCTCATCGAGCATCCGTCGCGGGCCAAGTACGACCTGTCGTCCCTGGTGGCGGTGACCTACGGCGGCGCGCCCTCGGCGCCGGAGCTGGTGCGCAGGATCGCCGAGACCTTCCCGGGCTCGCAGCCCGGCAACGGCTGGGGGATGACCGAGACCACGGCCACGTTCACCTCGCACCTGGGCAAGGACTACGAGAACCGCCCCGACAGCGCCGGCCCGGCCGCGCCGGTGGGCGAGATGCAGATCCGCGATCCGGCGGACGGCAAGACCCTTCTGCCGACGGGCGCCGTGGGCGAGCTCTGGTGCAAGGGTCCGCAGGTGGTGAAGGGCTACTGGAACAAGCCGCAGGCCACGGCGGAGACCTTCGTCGATGGCTGGCTGCGCACCGGCGATCTGGCGCGGATCGACGAGGAGGGCTTCCTGTTCATCATCGACCGGGCCAAGGACATGCTGATCCGCGGCGGCGAGAACATCTACTGCGTGGAGGTGGAGAACGCCCTCTATGAGCATCCCGCGGTGATGGACGCGGCCATCGTCGGCATCCCGCACAAGACGCTCGGCGAGGAGCCCGGCGCGGTGGTGCATCTGAAGCCCGGGGCAACCGCGACCGAGGGGGAGCTGCGCAACTTCGTCCGCGAGCGCCTGGCGGGTTTCAAGGTCCCTGTGAAGGTGGTCTTCTGGCCGGAGATGCTGCCTCGCAACGCCAACGGCAAGATCGTCAAGACGGAGCTGAAGATGGTGTTCGCACCACAGACGCAAAGCGCATGAGCGGACCGCTGATCGTCGGCATCGGAGGCACGCCGCGGTCCGGGTCGGCGACCGAGCGGGCGCTGATCCTGGCGCTGCGCCACGCCGAGGCCGCGGGCGCACGGACGCGACTGTTCGGCGGCGAGTTCCTGGAACGGCTGCCGCATTTCAATCCCGGCCCGGGCGGCCCAAGCGCCGAACAGGCCGAACTGGCGCAAGCCGTGCGCGACGCCGACGGGATCATCCTGGCGACGCCGGGCTATCACGGCTCGCTGTCCGGGGTGGTCAAGAACGCGCTGGACACTCTCGAACTGACCCGGGGCGATGCGCGGCCCTACTTCCACGGCAAGCCGGTGGGGATCATTATCACCGCCGATGGCGCGCAAGCCGGCGGCACCACCTTGATGGCGGTGCGCGGCATCATACATGCCATGCGGGGTTGGCCGACGCCCTACGGGGCGGCGCTCAACGCCGCGAACCTGTTCGACGCGGTGGGCGAGTGCCGCGAAGCCCGAGACGCCGGCCAGATCGCCACCGTGGCCGACCAGGTGATGGAGTTCGCCCAGATGCGCCGTGCCCAGATGACGGGAGCCGACCAATGAAGCGCCCCTACCTCGTACCGCCCGCCAAGGACCTTGGGGGCGGTTTGCCATCCGACCCCGACGCCTTCACGTCGGCGATCTCGCCCATTGAGGACATCATCGAGGACGCCCGTAACGGGCGGCCCTACATCCTGGTCGACGCCGAGGACCGCGAGAACGAGGGCGATGTCATCATCCCCGCCCAGTTCGCCACGCCCGAGCAGATCAACTTCATGGCCAAGCATGCGCGGGGCCTGATCTGCCTGTCGATCACCGCCGAGCGCGCCCGGGCGCTGCGCCTGCCACCCATGGCCAGCGACAACCAGTCGGGCCACGGCACGGCCTTCACCGTCTCGATCGAGGCGCGCGAGGGGGTGACCACCGGCATCTCGGCCCACGACCGGGCCCACACCATCGCCGTGGCGGTGGACCCGACCAAGGGCCCCGACGACATCGTCTCGCCGGGCCACGTCTTTCCGCTGGTGGCCAAGGACGGCGGCGTCCTGGTCCGCGCCGGTCATACCGAGGCGGCGGTCGACATCTCCCGCCTGGCCGGCCTCAACGCGGCGGGGGTGATCTGCGAGATCATGAAGGACGACGGGTCGATGGCCCGGCTGCCCGACCTGGTTGCCTTCGCCCAGCTGCACGGCTTGAAGATCGGCGCCATCGCCGACCTGATCGCCTATCGCCGCCGCACGGAGCGGCAGGTGGAGCGGGTGCTGGAGACGCCGTTCGATTCTTCCTACGGCGGCCGCTTCCGGATGGTGATCTACCGCAACATCTTGGACGGGACCGAGCATGTGGTCCTGACCAAGGGCAAGATCGATCCTGACAAGCCGACGCTGGTGCGCATGCACCGGGTCGACATGGCGGCCGACATGCTGGGCCATGTCGAGGCGCGTCGCGATTATGTGCCCAGGGCGCTGGCGGCCATTGCCGCCTACGACGGGGCCGGGGCGGCGGTGTTCATCCGCGATTCCAATCCCGCCTGGCTCTCCGAGCGCTATGGCCAGCCGGAAGCCAGCCAGAGCGAGAACGTGCTGCGTGACTATGGCGTGGGCGCCCAGATCCTCATCGACCTGCGGGTGCGCGACATGAAATTGCTCACCTCGTCCAAGACCGTGCTGCCGGGCTCGGCCGGCTATGGCTTGCGCATCCTGGGACGCGAGCCGCTCTAGGCTGGAGGTCGCCTCCTGGGCGTTGGCCGAGGGCCAGGCCGGCGACGCGTCCGGCTTCCGATCCCTATCCGCTACCGGAGACCACGCTCACGACGGGCGGCGGCGGACCGGAGTACTTCCTGAACGCCGACGCCCGCGACGGGCTGACCGACAACGGCAAGCCGAGCCTGACCATCGACGAGGCGGCCAGCCAGATC
>DASRRU010000130.1:0-9563 GCA_035656795.1 Phenylobacterium sp.
GGGGCGCAACGACAACCGCGTGCAGGAAGTCTCGATGATCACCCAGAGCCTGAAGTCCCTGGCCAAGGAGCTCTCGATCCCGGTCATCGCGCTGGCCCAGCTCTCCCGCCAGGTGGAGAACCGCGAGGACAAGAAGCCCCAACTCTCCGACCTGCGGGAATCCGGCTCGATCGAGCAGGACGCCGACATGGTGATGTTCATCTACCGCGAGGCCTACTACCTCTCCCGCCTGGAGCCCCGCGAAGGCACCGAAGAGCACTTCAAGTGGCAGGAGAACATGGACCAGGTGCGCGGCCAGGCCGACATCATCATCGGCAAGCAGCGGCACGGCCCGATCGGCAACATCAAGCTCTCCTACAACGAGGACCTGACCAAGTTCGGCAACCTCGCCCGCGACCATCACGCCCGCTACGAGCAGCACTGACCCAGGTGATGTCTGACCCGGCAAGAGCGCCTGCTGGGGCGCGGCTGACCATCGACCTCGACGCTCTGGCCCATAATCACGCGCTGCTGTGCGCAGAGGCGGCGAAGGCCGAGGTGGCGCCGGTCCTGAAGTCGGACGCCTATGGCCTGGGCGCGGGGCCGGTGGGACGGCGGCTGTGGGCCGAGGGCGCGCGCAGCTTCTTCGTCGCCCGGCTGAGCGAGGGCGAGGCGCTCCGCGCCGCCCTCACCCCGGATCGGCCGGCCACGATCTATGTGCTCGACGGCCTGATCGAGGGCGCGGAGGACCGCTTCGCCGACGCCGCCCTGACCCCGGTGCTGTCCAGCCTGTCGCAGATGGCGCTCGCCACCGCCTGCGCCGCCCGCGACCGACGGCCGCTGCCTGTGGCGCTCAACCTCGACACCGGGATGAGCCGCCAGGGCCTGACGGCGGAAGAAACCCATGCGGTCGTCCAGTCCCTCGACCGGATTCGCGGGCTGGAGGTGGGCCTGGTGATGAGCCATCTCGGCTCGGCCGGTGAGCCTGAAAACTCTCGTAACGCCAGGCAGTTGACCCGGTTTCTTGAGGCCCGCGCCCGGTTCCCCGACGCCCGCGCCAGCCTGGCAGCCTCGGCGGGGATCTTCCTGGGCGCGGACTACCGCTTCGACATGGTGCGACCGGGCGTCAGCCTGTTCGGCGGCGGCCCGCGGGAACGGCCCGATCCGCGCCTGCAGGCGGTCGCGACGCTCACCGCTCCGATCCTCGACGTGCGCAACCTGCGGCCTGGCGACTTCGTGGGTTATGGCGAGAGCGTGCGGATCGAGGCCCCGACCCGCGTGGCGGTGGTCGGGGCGGGCTACACCGACGGCGTCATCCGCGCAGCCCGCGGCGGCGCCCACGCCTGGTTCGCCGGCGCGCCGCGCAGGATCCTGATCATCAACATGGACATCCTGGTGATCGAGATCGGCGAGGCGGCGGCGCAGATGGGCGAGCCGGTCGAGCTCCTGGGACACAACGCCCCGCTCGACGACCTGGCGACGGCCGGCGGCACGGTGGCGCACGAAATCCTGGTGCGGCTGAGCCGGCGCGCCGAGCGGGTTTATATCGGCGACGTCTAGGTGGGCGAACTGGCCCACCGCTCGGGCGCCGTGCATCTGACCGACCGGCAAGCGGACTTCCGGACCTTCCGAGAAGGGTGGAAAGGCGGACGTTGAGCCCTTCACTAGCCGGCACTAGTGACCGTTGGTGTCCGGCGCGCTGAAAAGCGGACACGCTGGAAGCCCGTTGTGGGCATCGCCGACGAGGGTGGACCGGCAAGCCACCCTAAACCTGACCCCTAGCGCGACGGGCTCGCCAGAGTCTGCGCCCTTTCGACCGCACGCGCGCCAGCCAGGACGTTGGTCATCGCGTAGTTGCCTTCGTGACATGCGAACTCGTAAAGCGCCGAATTTGTCGCGACGAATGCCATCTCCGCCCGCCAGGGACGGGCAAAGATCGTTGGGTCCGCGACGGTGAATTCATATTTCAGCGCGGCAGGCCCGACACGTGTGAACCGCTCCACCACCCTGGCCCCTGCCGTGAAGAAGAACGGCGCCTGGCTCAACGGAGCGTCGGTGCGCAGGTTGGTGGTTTCCACCACCAGGGTGTCCTTCTCCCAATGACCGATGGAGTCACCGGTCCAAGTCCTAATCTGGGCGGGCAGATGCGCCGCGTCGATCCGGATGATGCGTAGCTCGCTGTTGTTCTCCGCCATGATCGCGATCTGGTCGCGGGTCTGCACGAACAGGTAGTTTGCGTTGTAAGGGGCGTTCATCATCACCGGCCCCATGGCGCCCCAGCTCGGCAGCAGGCAGCGGTCGCCCGCCACGGGCCGCGATTCGGGGCCGTCGAAGGATTCGATCTGGGCCGTAGCGAACACCGCGACCCGCCGCTTACCCTCAGCTGAATAGGGCAGCTGGCCGTCGGCGGGGTCGACCAGCCACGAGGTCCGAAGTTCTCCGCCGATCCGGGCCAGATGCGCCCCGTCCCACCACTCGCTCTCGGCCCCGCCCACGTTCGCCGCCGTGCTCTGCGGCGAGTAGCTGGCCATCAATTTGCTCTCCGCCTCCACCACATCGGCGGGCCGCACGACCAGGGGCAGGAGCCCAGCCGGGCGTTGCAGCCGCGTGAGCGCGTTGTTGTTCCACACCCCATTCAGGTCGGGCGCGCCGTAGGCGTTTCGCGGCGCGCGATAGCCTTGCGCCGAAGCGCTGGCCGCCGACAGGCCAAGCCAGCTGGCGAGCATGCACAACCCGCACCCGATCGACTTCAGATCCATGCTCTAACGCCTCCGACAGATCGCTTGGAAACTACGGTTGGCGGACTTTCCGAAGGTCCACGACGGGCCGAAGTCGATGGTTACCGTCGTGCCGAATGCGGCCCCTGGCCGGCCTATGAGTCCACCAGCTAGTCGATGTGGATCGGACCACCGTAGCCGATCACCCGGCTGGTCACCGAGCCGATCACCACCGCCATGATCACCGCCATCAGCACCGTCAGACCGAAGTAGTTGAGGTTGAAGGCTGGAGCCGAGCGCATCAGCTTCGGCAGGCCCAGGTACAGCAGATAGAGGCTGTAGAGCGCGCCCAGCAGCGTGAAGAGCCCGCCCACATTGGGCAGCAGCATGAAGACCCCCGCGATCCAGAAGGCCGTCGCCGAATAGGCCGCCACCTTGAAGGCCTGGGTGCGGCTGCGCTCGCCGCCGAACTGCGGCGCGAACTGGTCGATCAGCAGGGCCAGCAGATAGACCGAGATCAAGGTCAGCGCGTAGCTCGCCACCGCATCGCCCAGGATCGAGACGATTCCCGGCGGGCCCAGGTGGATGCCGAACAACTCGACCCCGCCGAATGAGACCAGGCCGATCGCCCGCCCTACGGCCGGGATCGCCGCCAGCGGCAGCACCCAGCTGCGGTAGAGGCCCTCGATCGTCGCGTCCTCCGCGTCGATGACGTCCCAGGTTTCCACGGGGTGCAGCAGAAGGTTCAGGATCCGCCCTATCAGGCTGTCCGCCGGCGCCTTCGGTTCGACGTCGCTCATTGCAACCCTCTCCCTGCCTGCCCATCTGCAGCCTAGCCGAACGGCGCTACCCCGCAAACGCCCGAAATGTGGGCAGGCGGACGACGGCGGCAGGTCGGCTAGACTGACCGTCACATCGAATCAGGAGCTTCCCGAAGGTCCATGGCCCGCGACGGCGCCGTCTATGCCTGCCAGTCCTGCGGGGCCGTCCAGACCAAGTGGGCGGGCCAGTGCCCTGCGTGCGGCGGCTGGAACACCCTGGTGGAGGAACTGCAGGCCCGCCCGCCCGGAGCCATGGCTCCGTCCAAGGCCAGCAAGGTCCGCGGCCTGGCCTTCGAGGGCCTGGCCGACCAGACCCCTGCCCCGCTGCGCATCGCCACTGGCGTCGACGAGTTCGACCGGGTTTGCGGCGGCGGCGTGGTGCCGGGCTCGGCGATCCTGCTGGGCGGCGACCCCGGTGTCGGCAAGTCCACCCTGCTGCTGCAGGTGGCGGCCCAGGCGGCCCTGCGCGGCGCCCGGTGCGCCTACATCTCCGGCGAAGAGGCCGTCGAGCAGGTCCGCGCGCGGGCCCAGCGCATGGGTCTCGGCGACGCCCCGGTGAAGCTGGCCGCCGAGACGGCCCTGCGGGCGATCTCCGACGGCCTGAAGCGCGAGGCCTTCGACCTGGTGGTGATCGATTCGATCCAGACCCTGTGGAGCGATGCGCACGAGGCGGGCCCCGGCTCGGTCACCCAGGTCCGCGCCGCGGCCGGAGAGCTGGTGCGACTGGCCAAGAGCCGCGGGGTGGCCATTGTCCTGGTGGGCCACGTCACCAAGGAAGGGACCATCGCCGGCCCCCGGGTGATCGAGCATATGGTCGATGCGGTGCTCTCTTTTGAAGGCGAGCGGGGCTATCCGTTCCGCATCCTGCGCGGGGCCAAGAACCGCTTCGGCGCCACCGACGAGATCGGCGTCTTCGAGATGGGCGATGCAGGCCTGGCCGAGGTGAGGAACCCCTCGGCGCTGTTCCTCAACACTTCGGGCGAGCGAGCGGCCGGGGCTGCCGTGTTCGCCGGCATCGAGGGTTCGCGTCCCGTGCTGGTGGAATTCCAGGCCCTGGTGGCGCCCAGCGCCTACGGCACGCCACGCCGGGCCGTGGTGGGCTGGGACTCCGGGAGGCTGGCGATGGTGCTGGCGGTGCTGGAGGCCCGCTGCGGCCTCAGCCTCGGCGACCGTGACGTCTATCTGAACGTCGCCGGCGGCCTGCGTATCACCGAGCCGGCCGCGGATCTGGCGGCGGCGGCGGCGCTGGCCTCCTCGGCCCTCGACCAGGCCCTGCCGCAGGACTGCGTGGTGTTCGGCGAGATCAGCCTGTCCGGCGAGGTGCGTTCGGTCAGCCGCATGGAGAGCCGCCTGAAGGAAGCTGCCAAGCTGGGGTTCCGCCGCGCGCTCGGCCCCGCTGAGATGGACGGCGGCGGCGCCATGGCCGCCATCGGCGCCGGGCGCCTGGCCGACGTGGTCCGCCGCATAGGAGACGCGTCGTGGGACTAGGCCTTACCCAGTTCGACATCATCGTCCTGGTGCTGTTGGCGATCTCCGCAGCGGTGGGCTTCGCGCGCGGCGCCATGCTGGAGATCGTCTCGCTGTTCGCCCTGGCCGCGGCGGCGGCCGCCGCGGTCTTCGGCCTGCACGACACCGCGCCCTACGTGCGCAGGGTGATCCATCCGGACTGGCTGGGAACCGCCGCCGCCCTCGTCGGCGTGTTCGTGATCGTCTACGCGCTGCTGCGCATGGTGGGCGCGATGATCGTGCGCCAGATCCAGGCGGCCGAGTTCATGGGCGTCCTGGACCGCAGCCTGGGCCTGGCGCTTGGCCTCGGTCGCGGCCTCATCGTGCTTGGCGCGCTCAACCTGATGTTCAACGCCGCCACGCCCAAGGACCTGCAGCCGCACTGGATCGTCGGCTCGACCACCTGGCCGCTGGCGCAGAACATGGGCCATCTGCTCACCGCCATGGCCCCGCGCGGCATGGACATCGCCGGACGGCTGAAACCGGCATTCGACCGCGCTTGGCATAACGCCGGCCACGACACCATAGATGACAGATTGAAGTCAGAAGGCTACGACGCGCGCCAACGCAGCGAGATCGAAGACTTGGTGGAGAGATCCCGATGAACTCGGACGAGCGCTGGTCGCCATCCTACAGGGACCCGCTCGACGACACGCCGCGTCTCGAGTGCGGCGTGTTCGGGGTGTTCGACACCCATGAGGCCGCCGGGCTGACCGCAATTGGCCTACACGCGCTGCAGCACCGCGGCCAGGAGGCCTGCGGCATCGCCTGCTTCGACGGTCAGCGGTTCCACACCGAACGGCACATGGGCCATGTGGGCGAGGCGTTCGGCGGCGCCGACCTGACCGAGCGCCTGCCCGGCCGGTTCGCCATCGGCCACACCCGCTATTCCACGTCCGGTGGCTCGGTGATCCGCAACGTCCAGCCGATGTTCGCCGACATGGAAGCCGGCGGCGTCGCCTTGGCCCACAACGGCAACCTGACCAACTTCCTGACCCTGCGCGAACAGCTGGTCGCCAACGGCGTGATCTTCCAGTCGACCTCGGACTCCGAGGTGATCCTCCACCTGATCGCGCGCTCGCGGAAGACCCGCTTCGTCGACCGCTTCATCGACGCCCTGTCGCAGATCGAGGGCGGCTACGCCCTGGTGGCCTTGACCAACAAGAAGCTGATCGGGGTTCGCGACCCGCTGGGTATCCGTCCGCTGGTGCTGGGCGAACTGGACGGCAAGGCGATCCTGGCCTCGGAGACCTGCGCGCTGGACATCATCGGCGCCAAGTTCGTGCGCGACGTCGAGCACGGCGAGATGGTGGTGATCGACGCCGACGGCGTGACCAGCATCAAGCCTTTCCCCGCCAAGCAGGCCCGGCCCTGCATCTTCGAATACGTCTACTTCGCCCGGCCCGATTCCGTGGTGAACGGCCGTTCGGTCTACGACGTCCGCAAGCGCATGGGCCGGCGGCTGGCCCAGGAGAGCGTGGTCCCCGCCGACGTGGTGGTGCCCGTGCCGGACTCTGGCGTCCCCGCCGCCCTCGGCTTCGCCCAGGAGGCGGGCCTGCCCTTCGAGATGGGGATCATCCGCAACCACTACGTGGGCCGGTCCTTCATCCAGCCCACCCAGGCGACACGCGAGTCCAGTGTGCGCATGAAGCTGTCGCCCAACCGTTCCGTCCTGGCCGGCAAGCGCGTGATCCTGGTGGACGATTCCATCGTGCGCGGCACCAACTCGGTGCGCGTGGTGCAGATGGTGCGTGAGGCCGGCGCGGCGGAGGTGCACCTGCGCTCGGCCTCGCCGCCGATCATGTGGCCGGACTACTATGGCATCGACATGCCGGACCGCGAGAAGCTGCTGGCCGCCAACCATTCCGTCGACGAGATCGCCAAGATCCTGGGCGTCGACTCCATGGGATATCTGTCGGTGGACGGCCTCTACTGGTCGATGGACGCCGCCCCGCGCGATCCGGCCTGTCCGCAGTTCACCGACCACTACTTCACCGGCGACTATCCCACGCGCCTGCTGGACCGCGAGATCGCCGAGGGCCGCAACGAGCTGTCGGAACGGCAACTTTCCTTCCTGGTCGACGCATGAGCCAAGCCCCGTCAGGGGGCCTGTTGAGCCGGCTGAAGGTCGACAAATACCTCCTGCTGATCATCTCCATGGTGGTCGCCGCCTCGTTCCTGCCGGCCCGGGGGGAGGCCGCGGTGGCCTTCGGCTGGGCGACCAAGGTCGCCATCGGCCTGGTGTTCTTCCTGCATGGCGCGCGGCTCAGCCGCGAGGCGGTGATCGGCGGCCTGACCCACTGGCGGCTGCATCTGGTGGTGATGGGCGCGACCTTCGCCCTCTTCCCGCTGCTCTGCCTTGGACTGGCCGCCCTTCCGGCCTGGATCATGCCCTCGGCGCTGGCGGGCGGCGTGGTCTTCCTGGGCTGCCTGCCCTCGACGATCCAGTCCTCGATCGGCTTCACGGTGATCGCCAGGGGCAATGTTCCAGCGGCCATCGCGTCGGCCTCGGCCTCGAACCTGCTGGGCATCCTGCTGACCCCGGTCCTGGTCGGCCTGTTGCTCCACGAAAAAGGCGCCATCTCGCCGAGCTCGGCCTGGTCCATCGTCCTGCAGCTCCTCGCCCCCTTCGTGGCCGGCCAGGTGCTCAGACGCTGGATCGGCGGCTGGGTGGGCCGACACGCCAAGCTGGTGCAGATCGTCGACCGCGGCTCGATCCTGCTGGTGGTCTACACGGCCTTCTCCGGCGCCGTGGTGGAGGGCGTATGGTCGCAGATCAGCGCGCTCGACCTGGTGCGGCTGCTGGTCATCTGCGCGGTGCTGCTGGGCGCCGTCCTGGCCGCCACCTATTTCACGGCCCGGGCCCTCGGCTTCTCCAAGCCCGATGAGATCGCCATCGTCTTCTGCGGCTCCAAGAAGAGCCTGGCCAGCGGCGTGCCCATGGCCGGCGTGCTGTTCCCCGCCGCCACGGCGGGCCTGGCGCTGCTGCCGCTGATGCTGTTCCACCAGATCCAGCTGATGGCCTGCGCGGTCATCGCCCAGCAGTACGCAAAGCGGGCTGACCTGGACGCCCCGACGGGCTAGACACCCGCCCCATGTCTCTCCCCCTCTCCGAAAAGATCGCGCTCGTCACCGGCGCCAGCCGCGGCATCGGCCGCGCCTCCGCTGTTGCGCTCGCCAAGGCCGGCGCCCACGTCGTCGCCGTCGCCCGCACCGAAGGCGGCCTTACCGAACTCGATGACGAGATCCGTGGCCTCACCGGCCAGAGCGCCACCCTGGTCCCACTGGATATCGCCGACGGCGACGGCCTCGACCGGCTGGGACTGGCCCTGCACCAGCGGTTCGGCCGCCTCGACGTGCTGGTGCACGCCGCGGCGATTCTCGGCCCCATGACGCCGGTCAGCCACCTGGAGCCCAACCACTGGGACAAGGTGGTGGCTGTGAACCTGACCGCCTCCTATCGCCTGATCCGCAGCATGGAGCCCCTGCTGCGGACCTCAAGCGCCGGGCGGGCCATTTTCCTGACCACCGGCCGCGTGGCCCGTCCCAAGGCCTTCTGGGGCCCCTACGGGATCACCAAGGCCGGGATGGAGCACATGGTGCGGACCTGGGCCGACGAGCTGGAGCAGACCTCCGTCCGCGCGGTCCTGCTCGACCCCAACACCATGCGCACCAAGATGCGCGCCGAGGCCATGCCGGGCGAGGATCCGGAAACTGTGACGCCGCCGGAGGAGATCGGGCCCTTGATCGTGGAGCTGGCGCAGGCCGACCTGGGCCTGCCGCACGCTAACGTGGTCTTCGCGGACTGGAAGGCCCGCGGGACGCTCGCTTCGGCTTGACCCCCGGTCGGTTCAGCTTGGCGGTGCGCCCGCGCGGCGCGCCGGGCTTGGCCTTCGCGCCCTGCGGCTTGGCCTTGCCGTGCAGCTTTGGCTTGCCGGAGGCGCCGGCCTTGGCCTTGGTTGACGCCGCGATGCGGGCCTTGGCCTTGAGGCCCGTCGTCGGCAGCGCCTCTCCGAACGGCGCGCGGGCCGAGCCCTGGCCCGACTTCTCCTCGCCCTCGGCATAGGGGTTCTTGTTCGACTTCAACGTCACCCGGATCGGCACGCCGGGCAGTTCGAAGCTCTCGCGGATCGAGTTGACCAGATAGCGGCGATAGCTCTCCGGCAGTTGCTCGGCGCGGCTGGAGAACAGCACGAAGGTCGGCGGCCGGGACTTGGTCTGGGCCATGTACTTGGGCTTGATCCGCCGCCCGTTCACCGCCGGCGGCGGGTGGCGCTCGACCGCCATGCGCAGCCAGTCGTTGAGGTCGCGGGTCTTCACCTTCGTCGACCAGTGCTCATGCACCTGGAACACCGCCGGCATCAGCTTTTCCAGGCCGCGGCCGGTTTCGGCGGAGAGCGCGATGATCGGCGTCCCGCGAACCTGCGGCAGCTGGCGCTGCGCCTCCTCGATGAATTCGGCGAGCCTGGCCTGCGGGTCTTCCACAAGGTCCCACTTGGCCAGCACGAACACCAGCCCACGACCCTCGCGTTCCACAAGG
>DASRRU010000131.1:0-5101 GCA_035656795.1 Phenylobacterium sp.
ACCCCGATGGAGCCGTTCACGAGGGAAAAGCCCGGCTGCATCTTATTGGGGTCCTCATCGGAGCCGACCTGGTAGCTTGAGGAGTATTTGGCGTCGACGTTGACGAAGCCGTCCCAGCCCTCGACCACCCGATGGGTGTAGCTGCCGCCCAGGGTGGTGGACCACAGCGGCGCATAGGAGAGCCGGCTGCCGGGCAGTAGGAAGAGGCCGCTTCCGGGCGCCTGCAAGACGGCCTTGTTCGCGGCGTCGTTGGGGTAGGTGGTCTCCGCATAGGTCACCCCGCCGTTCAGGGTCAGGTCGGGCGTGACGGCGAAGACGCCCTCAAGCTCGGCGCCCTTCGTCTGCGCCTCGGGGATCGTGAACTCCACGAACTGGGTGCCGGTGAATGCGTTCAGTTGGTGGTCGCGGTAGGACTGGTAGAAGACGGCCGCATTGAGCGACAGCCGCCGGTCCAGCCACTGGGTCTTGGCCCCCAGCTCATAGGCGTTGACGTTCTCCGACGGGAACGAGGTGTCGGTGGCCGGCGCCAGCGAGGTGTTGGGCGCCCCGCCCGGTCCGAACGGCTTGGTGACCTCCGCCAGATTGAACCCGCCCGCGAGGTTTCCCCGCGAATAGGAGCCATAGACCATCGCCTCGTCACTGAACTTGTACTGCAGCTTGGCGGTGCCGGTGAGCGCGCCCTCGTCGAGGGTCTGGTGGTCCGTGAAGTTCTTGAACGCCGGGTTCACCAGGCAGGCGGTGCCGAAGGTTGTCTTGGAAAAATTGCCGTAGTCCGAAATCGGAATCGGCGTCGCGCTGCCGGTGGCGGCCTGCAGGGCCTGGGCGCAGAGGTTCGCCGTGTCGTTGTTCGTCGAAAGCGAGTCCAGAGACTTGTGCTCCCAGGTATACCGCAGACCACCGATCAGGGAGAGCCGGTCGGTGAGCTTGAACTCTTCCTGGGTGTAGATCGCCTCGGAATGTTCGGTCTGGTGATAGGTGTCCATGTTCCCTTCGCCGGCCGGATAGCCGCTCGCCGGCAGGGCGCCGCCGCTCAGGACATTCAGATAGGGGCCGAGCGCGGGGCCGTTCAGGATCGAATACCCGGTGTCCAGCTGCTCGTGGGAATAGAAGACACCCACCTGCCAGTTCAGCCTGGACGTCGATCCGCGGTACTGCAGCTCCTGGGAGAACTGCCGGAAGTGCGTGTAGTTGTCGGCGGGGTTGCTGAAGTCGATGTTGGCGAGGGTTGCGTCGGTGTCGCCGCCGGTGTTCTCCTTGGAGTCGCGGTAGGCGGTGATCGAGGTCAGCGTGGCGTTCCCGAGCCACGGCGTCTTCCAGTGCGCCTCGGCGGAAATCCCCTGATCGGTGATGTCGTCCACCGTCGAATAGTTCAGGTACGCGGTCCGGTTCTGCGGATTGACCGGGTTGGGCACGGTGCCGGGGAAGACCTGGTCCTGGATCGCCGCCGGCGAGCCGTTCTGGTAGTCGAGGGCGACGCAGCAGTGGTCGCGCCGGCGGCTGTAGTCGGCGATGAAATTGACGTCGAGGTCGTCGGTGAAGTTGACCAGCACCTGGTCGCGGGTGGTGAAGAGGTGCTCGTCGTCCTGGTTGGGGATGTGCGTCGTGGGGGACTGCACCACGGGGACGTAGCCGTCGCGCTCGCGGTCGGCGACGTAAAGCCGGATCGCCACCTTGTCGGCTATGACCGGGCCGGTCACCGAGAACGATCCGCCGTAGCCGTTGTAGTTCTGGACCGTCGCCTCGGCCGTGGCGCCATAGGTGAACGATGGACGTTGGGTGGTGATCTGGATCACCCCGGCGATGGTGTTCTTGCCGAACAGTGTGCCTTGCGGGCCCTTCAGGATCTCGATGTCGTTGAGCTCGCCCAGATCGTTGAACGAGACCCCGTTCCGCGGCCGGTAGACGCCGTCGATGTAGAGACCCACGGCGTCCTCGAGGCCCGGGTTGTCGGCCACGTTGCCGACACCGCGGATGCGCGCGATCGTGGTGCCTTCGCTGGCGTTGGTTGTCGAGGTCAGGCCCGGCGTCAGGGTGACCAGGTCGGCCACCGAGCCGACGTTATTTGCGGCGAGCTTGGCGCCGGACAGCACGGTCACCACCACGGGCACGTCCTGCAGGCGTTCCTCGCGTTTCTGGGCCGTGACCACCAACTCGGCCACTTCGCCGCCGGCCGCCGCGGCGGGCGCGGGTCCGGGCGGCGCCTTGCCCGGCGACTGCGCCTGCGCCCAGGCCGAACCGGCAGCACAGATCAGGGCCAGCGCCGAGGCGCAGCCGAAAACACTCTTGGAACGAAGCATCGGGAACCTGTCTCCATATGACCGCGGGACTGCTCTGTCGGCAGTGTGCGGGAACGACAGGCGGTCGGGCCGGGGGCGTCCTTCCAGGATTGAGAAGGGTGGTCCGGCCCCCGCCAGAACCCCCTTTCCATTCCCGGATTATGGCCCGGATCGGGCGCATTCGCGTCGAGCTTGAAATCTACCTCTGTTCGCAAAAAGCCTGCGGCAGAGGCGCCACAGGCGCGGCGCATCCGTGGCGTTTTTCTGCCGAGGCGCAGAAAAAAATGTCAGCGTACGAAGCTTGCGCCGTTGATGTCGAGTACGGCGCCGGTCATCGATGGAGGCGCTTCCAGGGCGAGATAAGCCACCGCGTTGGCCACCTCTTCCGGCTCGGCGACCTTGCCCAGGGGGATGTCGGCCAGCAGCTTGTCGCCGCCGCGGCTCGACAGATAGTCGTCGGCCATGCCGGTCATGGTGAAGCCCGGGCAGACCGCGAAGGCCAGGATCTTTTCACCGGCGAAACCGCGGGCGATCGACTTGTTCATGGCCACCATGCCGCCCTTGGACGCTGCATAGTGCCAGTGGGCCGGCGAGTCGCCGCGATAGGCCGCGCGGCTCGCCACATTGATGATCCGCCCGCCGCTGGCCCGCTTGCGCCAGTGCAGGATCGCGCGCCGGCAGAGGTCGGCGGAGGCCTGCAGGTTGATCTGCATCGTGCGCTCCCAGCTGGCCTGCCACTCAGCGGTGGGCGCGTCGACCGCCACCGGCTCGAACACACCGGCGTTGTTGACCAGCACGTCGATGCGCCCGTCCAGTTGCTCCAAGGCGGCGTCCCACAGCCCGTCGGCCGCTCCAGGCTGAGCCAGGTCCGCGCCGATGACGCCAGGGCCGTCCGCCCGGCCGTGGCCCACGAAGCGCACGCTGCGGGCCTTCAGGATCTCGGCGATGGCCGCGCCGATGCCGCGCGTGGAGCCGGTGACGAGGATGTGAGGCTGTTCGGTCATGCCGCTCTGGAGTCCTTGCTGATTGCTCGTGCTGGTCGGCTGGCTCTGTCCAAGCCGGCCGGCAGACGCTCTAGCCTCCGGCCGCCGCCTCGCCCAGCGCAAATGGCGCCTGTCGATTCAGCGCTCGGGTGGGCGATCTGGCGCGGGCGATGCGACGGAGTCGCCTCGGGGGCCGCGGGCGTGCATTATCGAGCGCCGGCGCCTGGCCGGCGAGGTGGTTGTCCGGCATCGGGCGTTTGGGGGAAGTCGTGCAGATTCTGGCCCTTGCTTTGGCCGCAGTGGTCGGCGGAACGCATCCGACGGCCGGCGTGGCCGGGGGCGCCGCCCCCGCGGCGCAGGCGGTGTGGACCGAAGACCGGGACGCCGAGACCGCCGCCCCGCCGCTGACGACGCGCTTTAAGTGTCAGGAGGGCGGCGATCTGATCGCCCACTTCGACACCCGCGGGGCCAGGCTGATCGCCGTGGTCGACGCCGGTGACGGCCCGCACGCCCTGCCGATCCGGCCCTGGGACGGCGGACCCGTCCGCCTCACCTGGAGCGACGGGACGCGGACCCTCACCTGGAGCCCGGGCGTGCAGATCATGTGGATGGATGGCGGCGCGCACCGCATGTGCGGCCGCGAGGGTGGCCACCACCACTGACTCAAAAACGGGCCGTTCCTTCGTCCTATTGTCGTTGCCAGACGTGGCCCGGGAATGACGGAAGAAACGCGGGAATTCCATACAGCTGATTTTGTTTTCAGCTCCGGCCGCGACCCGCCATAGGCGGCGGTCGTCGCAAGCTCTCTCTGCGGACCCGCCATGACGGGGAGGAGCCGATCCAGGGATCAATCCTCCGTCGGCGACGTTAGCTGCATCGGCGCAACGCGCCGCGGAGGAGATTGAAATGGATCCCAGGACCGTAACCCTATTCGGCGCCGCGGTGGCGCTTACGGCGGCCCCCGCGCTTGCCGCGCCGGCCGCCCAGGGGCCTGCTGTGCCGGTGGCCGCCTCATATGCTGAGCTGCTGACCCCCATCCCGAACGCCGTCGAGCGGCTCAAGGTGTCCGACGCCGAATGGCAAGCTCAGCAGCCGCGGCTGATCCAGGTGCAATACGCGGCGCATCATCATCACCACCACCATCACCATCACAGCCGCCGCTGGTATCTGCGGCACGGCTATTACTGGAGCGGTGGCGCCTGGGCGCTTCGGCCCCGCCCGCACCATCATCATCACCACCACAACCACTATTGACGGATTCAGGCGTCGGTCGCCGATACGGCCGCCATCTGTCTGCCCAAGGTCAGCGACCCTGGTCGCGGGCTTTGACCGCGCGGAACAGATGGCGATAGGTTCCGTCGAAGACGGTGTCCGTGGACGACAGCCAGCGTGAGCCTTCCGCCAGCGCATCGCGGCTGGCCGCCAGCCGCCGGGCGCTCATCTCCCGGGACGCCGCTTCTTCTTCCGTCATCGCCTGGAAGTCGAGCTCGGGGTCGGCGGGGATCGTGATGATGCTCAGGAACGGCTCGTCCTTGCGGAAGACGTGGGTCACCCCCTTGGGCGGCGCCTTGAAGATGCAGAAGAACATCATCGGCCACCATTCACTGCGGATCAGCGCCGGCACCGCCAGCGGGGTCGTATTGCTGGCGTCCGTATAGTAGCGGGGATGCGGCTCTGTGCGGATCGCCCAGCCCGCGGGAACCTCGAGGTCCAGCGAAATCTGGTAGGAATAGTAGTCCTCGCCAAAGCTTCTGAAGGGCGGCCACATCAGGTCGTCGGGCGGCTCGCCCCAGTTCGCGTCCAGCACAACGCCCTCGCTTGATTTGGTGACCCGCAACTCCT
>DASRRU010000132.1:0-3756 GCA_035656795.1 Phenylobacterium sp.
CGGCTGGCGGCGTTCGCCCGGGCCTGGCGCGCCGCCACGCCGGACTTGCGCGCCTACAAGCGCTTCGATCTCTATGACGATCTGGTGGAGGCTTTCCTCCGCGACCCGCAACCGGCCTGACCGCCGCTCTTCTCACCATCGTCTTTCGAGCTTCCATGCCGTCCGAAGCCGTCGATCAGCCCTTCATCTCCCTGGCCATGCCCTGCTACGGCGGGCTCTTGCTGCAGTTCATGAACTCGGTGCTGGCCTTGCAGGCGGCCTGTCGCGAGCGCGGGATTGGGCCTGGAGATCGAGCTGATGGGCGGCGATGCGCTGATCACGCGCGCCCGCAGCCGGCTCACGGCGCGCTTTCTCGCGCATAAGCAAGCCACCCACATCCTGTTCTGCGACGCAGACATCGGCTTTGCGCCGGACAACCTCTTTCGCTTGCTGGAGGCCGACAAGCCGGTGATCGCGGCGGTCGGTCCTATGAAATACATCGATTGGGAGCGCGCCCGGGCGACGGGGAAGGCCGACGCGCCGGACATGATGGCCGCCTCCCTGGGCTATGTGGTGCGCTTCCTGCCGACGCCCGATCACTCGGTGGAGGTCAATGACGGCATCGCCAAGGGGGCCTATGCCGGCGCTGGCTTCCTCATGATCCGCCGCTCGGCGATGCAGCAGATCGTCGACGCCCACCCGGAGCTGAGCCAAGATGGGTGACACGGGCGACAGGCTGGCCGACGAGGCCCCCATCGTCTTCGAGACCATGATCGAGCCGGAGACCGGCCAGTATTTGTCGGAGGACTACGCCTTCTGTCGCCGGTGGCGCGACCTGGGCGGGGAGATCTGGGCCGACATGCAGGCGCGGCTGACCCACGTGGGCGTGGCGGCCTACACTGGCAGTCTGATGCAGGCGATGCAGCCGGCGACGCCGCCCAAGGCCTGACGCATCCGGCTCTAGCGGTGGTGCAGGATGATCTCGGTGGGCCTGCGCTCGACGCGCACCGGCGCATAGGCCGCCAGGCGGCGCAGCACGTCGGCCTCGTTGTCGGTCACCAGCACGCCCGAGAAGCGCAGCGCCCCGGTGCGCGCGTCGGCAGCGCGCACGGGAGTCGCGAACCGGCGCGACAGGTCCGCGGCGACATCCGACAGCGGCTGGTCGTGATAGATCAGCTGGCCGTTGGTCCAAGCGAAGGTGGCGTCCGGATCCGAGACCTTCAGCACCTCGATCGACTGTCCGACGGTGTGGGTCAGCTCCTGGCCGACCGTGACCCGCGTGGGCCGGGACTGCAGGGCGTCGGCGGGCCGAACCTCCACGACGCCGCGGCGCACGGTGAGGTCCACCAGGCCCTCACGATTGCGCAGGTTGAACTCGGTGCCGACCACTCGCACCTGGCGATCGCCGACGCCGATCAGGAAGGGCCGCTTGGCGTCGTGCGCGACGTCGAACACCGCCTCGGCGTCGGCCATCTCGACCCGGCGCGCGTCGCGCTCGAGCCGCACGGTGATTCGCGAGGCGGCGTTCAGCCGGATATGGGTGCCGTCGGCCAGGGTGACGTCGCGGGTCTTGCCGGTGGGCGTCTCATAGATCTGAGCGGCGACACCCGACGACTGTAGCCCGACGGCGACGGCGACGGTCAGGCCGGCGGCGATCGCCGCGCCCGCACCCCACCAGACGCGGCGCGCAGTCCGGCTCCGGGCGTCGCTCCGGACTGGCCGCTGGCGATGCGCTGCGATCAGCGGTCTTCCGCCCAGATCCTTGGTCACCGGAGCGAAATCCAGATCGACCCATAGGTTCTCCAGCCGTTCGTAGGCCTGGGCGTGCGCCGCCGACGCCTGCAGCCACTGCTCGAACGCCAGCCAATCGTCGCCGGTCGTAGCTTCGCCTTGCAAGCGCGCGAACCATCGCGCCGCCGCCTCAGCCACCTGACCGTCGTCGTCCGGATTTTCGTCGGTCCTACGCATCAACCTCTAGCCCGCAAGGCGGCGAACCACCTGCTTTCGATGAGATGACGCCGCCATCGGCCAAGCTCCTCCAAATAACGCGTTTCGCCAATCATGGGAGTCTTGCCGCGAGGTGCTTCAGGGCGGCCATCATGTGTTTCTCCACAGCGCTGCGGGAAATGCCGAGCTGGGCGGCGACCTGCGGGTGACTCAGGCCCTCGAACTTGTGCATCCGGAAGACACGCTGTGTCTGAGGGCCGAGCTCGGTCAGGGCTTGAGTGAGCAGGGCCAGGCGCTGGCGGGCCGCCACGGCGGTCTCCGCGCTCGGCTCGCCGGAGATCTCATGGATGCCGACCCTGGTGGTCTGGCTGTCCAGCCAGGCGCCGTCGCGATGCGCTGTTCGCCGCTCGCCCCGAAGCTTGTCGAGCATCAGGTTGGAGCCCAGCCGGTAGAGGTAGGCCATGGGATTCTGGATTTGGGCGGATTGGTCCATCCCAGAGAGCCGGACGTAGATATCCTGCACCAGATCCTCGGCGGCCGCAGACGAGCGCAGACGAACGGTGAAGAACCGCACCAGGTCAGTGCGGCGCTCAAGGTAGAGCCCGATCAGCGCCGATCTGCCGTCTTCGTGCAAGTCCAAGCGCTCTTCGCCCTCGCCGCTCTGGCTTCTACCCCATACACGCCACGCTGGGCGCGCGACACCCCGTCGCCTTCCGCGGACGGTTCCCACGCCCAGGCTCGGCGGCTATGAGGGCGGATGCGCGCATCAACTGGGGCCCAACCCACTCCCGCCGCCCAGCCGCTGGAGCTCGGCGTTATCGTCCCCACCTTCAAGGAGGCGCCCAATGTGCGCCCTCTGTTGGAGAAGCTTGAGGCCGCGCTGAAGGGCGTGGTCTGGCAGGTGATTTTCGTCGACGACGACAGCCCTGACGGCACCGCCGCGGCGGTGAAGGCGATCGCCGCTGTCGATCCGCGGGTGATATGCCTGCACCGCATCGGCCGCCGTGGCCTGGCCGGCGCGGTGATCGAGGGGGCCATGGCCTCGGCCGCGCCCTTCGTGGCGGTGATCGACGGGGACCTGCAGCACGACGAGGCCCTGCTGCCACTGATGCTGAAGGCGCTGCAGGAGGACCGCGCTGACGTGGTGGTGGGTAGTCGCTACCTGGCCGTCGACGGGGCCGGGGCCTCGGCTTTGGGCGCAACGCGAGAGGCCGGCAGCCGGCTCGCCAACTGGCTTGGCCGAAAGGTCCTGCGCGCCGACGTCACCGATCCGATGAGCGGCTTCTTCATGCTCCGGCGCGAGATGGTCGAGGCGGTCGCGCCGGCGCTCACCACCTCGGGCTTCAAGGTGCTGTTCGACATCCTGGCCTCCCAGAAGAGCCCGCCGCGATATCTGGAGCTGCCCTACGAGTTCCGCGCGCGCCACGCGGGGGATTCGAAGCTCGATAACGGCGTGGTGGTGCAGTATCTCGGCCTGCTGGTCGCCAAGCTCACCCGCGACCTGATCTCGCCGCGTTTCATCATGTTCGCGATGGTCGGGGCCAGCGGCGTGGGCGTGCACCTGCTGATCCTGCGATCGCTGCTGCACCTGGGCTTCGCCGAGGCCCAGCTGGTGGCCGCCCTCGGCGCCATGACCTCCAACTATCTGATCAACAACGCCGTCACCTACCGCGACCGGCGCAAGACGGGCCTTGGGCTGCTGACCGGCTATGTGCGGTTCGTGGTGCTCTGCTCGATCCCGCTGGCGGCCAATGTGGCGGTGGCGACCATGGTCTATGAGCACGGCCCGACCTGGTGGGTGGCGGTCGTCGCCGGCGCGATCGTGGCGGC
>DASRRU010000133.1:0-4952 GCA_035656795.1 Phenylobacterium sp.
AACGTGTTCGGCGTCGTCACCGACGTCACCAAGATCGCGGAAGCCGCGCACGCGGCGGGCGCGCTGCTGATCGTGGTCACCACCGAGGCGGTGTCCTACGGCCTGCTCAAATCGCCGGGCGAGATGGGCGCCGACATCGCCGTGGCCGAGGGCCAGTCGATCGGCAATGCGCTCAACTACGGCGGTCCCTACGTCGGCCTCTTCGCCTGCCGCGAAAAGCTGGTGCGCCAGATGCCGGGCCGCCTCTGCGGCGAGACCGTCGACGCCGAGGGCGCGCGCGGCTACGTGCTGACGCTATCGACCCGCGAGCAGCATATCCGCCGCGAGAAGGCGACCTCCAACATCTGCACCAACTCCGGCCTCTGCGCGCTGGCCTTCACCATCCACCTGTCGCTGCTGGGCGAGACGGGCCTGCGCCAGATGGCGGCGATCAACCACAGCCGCGCGCGCGAACTGGCCGCCGCCCTGAAGGGGACGGTCGAGATTCTCACCCCGCGGTTCTTCAACGAGATCGCCGTCCGCGTGCCGGACGCCGCCCTGGTCGTCGAGGACCTGCTGGCCGACGGCATCGTCGCCGGCATTCCCTACTCGCGGCTGGCGCCCGGCGCCGGCATGGACGACGTCCTGCTGCTGGCGGCGACGGAGACCACCACATCGGAAGACATCGCGGCCTTGTCTGCCGCCCTCAAGTGGAGGCTCGGCCAATGAGCATGTCCAGCGTGGGCCGCCCCACCCAACCTAAGGCCTCGACCGGCCCTGAAGGCCACGCCTCGCTGACCGGCGGCCGCGGCCTGCTGCAGAACGAGCCGCTGCTGTTCGAGCTCGGCGGCTGGGACAAGACCGGCGTCGACTTCGACGCGGCCGAGCACGACGCCTCCGACCTCGGGGGCCTGGTGCGCACCGCGCCCATCGGCCTGCCCGGCCTCTCCGAGCCGGAGACGATGCGCCACTACGTGCGCCTCAGCCAAAAGAACCACGCCATCGACCTGGCGCTCTATCCGCTCGGCTCGTGCACCATGAAGCACAACCCGCGCCTCAACGAGAAGATGGCCCGCCTGGCCGGCTTCGCCGACCTCCACCCCCTGCAGCCGGTCTCCACGACGCAGGGCGCGCTGAAGCTGATCGACCGCCTGGCGCACTGGCTGAAGACGCTGACCGCCATGCCCGCCGTCGCCATGACCCCCAAGGCCGGCGCCAACGGCGAGCTCTGCGGCCTGCTCTGCATCCGCGCCGCCCACGAGGCCGCCGGCCAGGGCCATCGCCGCACGGTCCTGGTGCCCACCTCCGCCCACGGCACCAATCCGGCCACGGCCGCCTTCGTCGGCTACTCGGTCACCGAGATCGCCCAGACCGCCGACGGCCGGGTCGACCTCGCCGACCTCGCCGCCAAGCTCGGCCCCGACGTCGCCGCCATCATGGTGACGAATCCGAATACTTGCGGCCTTTTCGAGCGAGATGTGATAGAAATCAGCCGCTTGACCCACGAGGCTGGGGCCTACTTCTATTGCGACGGCGCGAATTTCAACGCCATCGTCGGCCGTGTGCGGCCCGGCGACCTCGGCGTCGATGCGATGCACATCAACCTGCACAAGACCTTCTCCACGCCCCACGGCGGCGGCGGTCCGGGCGCGGGTCCGGTGGTGCTGTCCGAAGCCCTCGCGCCCTTCGCCCCGGCCCCCTGGTTCGTGCATGGCGAGGCCGGCCTGGAGCTGATCGAGGAAGCCCGGGGTGAGGCCGCCAGCGCCTTCGGCCGCATGTGCGCCTTCCACGGCCAGATGGGCATGTACGTCCGCGCCTACGCCTATATGCGCAGCCACGGATCCGACGGCTTGCGCCAGGTCGCGGAGGACGCGGTTCTCAACGCCAACTATGTCAAGGCCCGCCTGTCGGCGCAGATGACGCCGGCCTTCCCTGACGGCCCGTGCATGCACGAGGCGCTGTTCGACGATGCCTGGCTGGAAGGCACGGGGGTCACCACCCTCGACTTCGCCAAGGCGATGATCGACGAGGGCTTCCACCCGATGACCATGTACTTCCCGCTGGTGGTGCACGGCGCGATGCTGATCGAGCCGACGGAGACCGAGTCCAAGCGCGAGCTGGATAGGTTCTGCGACGCCCTGCTGGCGCTGGCCACCGCGGCCAGGGCCGGCGACGCCGAGCGGTTCACCGGCGCGCCCTATCTCGCCCCCCTGCGCCGGCTCGACGAGACCCAGGCGGCTCGCAGGCCGAAGCTGGCCTGGCGTCCGGAGCCGGAGACTCCGCTCGCCGCCGAGTAGTCCTTCCTTAAACGGAAGGCTGTTTCGCGTCTGACGCTAGGATTTCGTGGCGCGCCTGCATCGCAGGTGTGGCTCTGGCGCCATCTGCGGCCGAATTGGCGAAATGAGTGAAATTTAACCCGGCCGGCGCCTTTACGATTCTAAAGAGCATTCGCATATCAAACTTGCGCAGCGGCGGTTCGACCTCCTCTTGGGCCGTGCGCGCGCTCCCAGGTCTGATTCCAGTGACTTTCGCCATGCCCTCCCTGCGCGTTTACCGCGCCTCTGACGAGTTTGCCCGCGAGCTAGCCTCGCGTGTGGCGCGTTGGCTGCTGCTTGGGCTGGGCGGGATCATCATGATCGCGGGACTGATCCTGGCGCCTTTGCCGGGCCACATCGGCCTGCCGCTCCTGGTGATCGGGCTGATGATCGTTCTGCGCAATTCATTCCGGGCCAAGCGGCAGTTCCTGCGCATGCAGCATGCCCACCCCAAGATGGTGTTCCCGATCCGCCGGCTGATGCGCCGCGATCCGGAGATCATCCCGGTGTTCTGGCAGCAGTATCTGCGGCTGGAGCGGCTGGTGTTGCCCCGGCGCGTCCGCTTTGCCGCCCGCTGCCGCAGATACCTCGGCCGGCGGCTTCGTCCGCGGACGATTTGATTTCCGTTCGTCCCCGCGACTGCGGGGCGCCAAGCTGACTCCGCAACAAGAAACGCCCCGGAGCCGAGCCCGGGGCGCTTTCGTATCTGGGAGTTCCCATGGATCCCGCCTGCGCGGGGGATGAGCGGCCTTTGAGCTACTGCAGCTTGCCGGCCAGTTGGCTGATGGCGCTGTCGATCAGCGGGTCAGACTTGGCGCCGGCGATCCGGGCGGCGAGCACCGTCTCGGCCATCTCGGCGGCCAGTTCCCCGGCGGCGGCCTTCACTTCGGCCGCGGCCTGGGCCTCGGCGGTGGCGATGCGGCGCTCGGCAAGCTGGCCGCGGCGCTCGATCTGCTCGGCGAGCCGTTCCTGGGCCTCGGCCTGCAGACGCGTGGCCTGCTCCTGGGCGTTGGCCATGATCTCGGCGGCCAGCTTCTCGGATTGCTCGCGGTCGGCCTGAATCCGCGCCAGGAGCGCCTGGGCCTCTTCGCGCAGATGGTTGGCCTCATCGAGCTGGGCGCGGACCTTTTCGCCGGCGTCGCCCAGGGCCTTCCAGGCGAACTTGTGCGCGCCAGCGAGCACCAGGACTGCCACGAAAACCACGAAGGCCACGCCGACCCAGAAGTGAGCGGAGGTCAGGAGTTCCATCGGCGTCTATGATCCTTGGGCCGCGGAGAGTTCCGCAGCCGATGCAGCCTTGCCGGTGAGCTTGGCCACGATGGCGCCGGCCGCGTCCGCGGCGATACCGGCGACATTGCCCATGGCCGCGTCGCGAGACTTGGCGATCCGGGCCTCGGCCACCGCGCCCTTCTCGGCGAGCTTGGCTTCTTCCTCGGCGAGCTTGGCGGCGACCTCCGCCTGAGCCTTGGCGCGGGCTTCGGCGGCGAGCCGCTGGGCCGCGGCGCGGGCCTGGGCGGTCTCCGCGGCGGCGGCGGCGGCTTGCACCTCGGCCTCGTCCTTCAGACGGCGCGCGTCAGCGATATCGCCGCTGATCTTGCCCTCGCGCGCGTCGATCGTACCGCCGACCCGCGGGGCCGCGAACAGGCGGACGAACAGCAGCACGAACACGAAGATCGCCAGGAACCAGGCGATCTGCCCCGGCCACCATTGGAAGTCGAACTGCGGCAGGCCGGCGGACGCGTGTTCCGCCGGGGCCGTGCTTTCTTGGGTCTCGGTCGCCATCGGCGATCAGCCTCTTGGGACGCTTCGGACTTAGGAGCCGAACAGGATGATCAACGACACCACGAACGCGAACAGGCCCATGGTTTCGGTCAGCGCCATGCCGAGGAACAGCATGGTCTGCTGGCTGGCGGCGCCGGCCGGGTTGCGGATGGCAGCCTGAAGGTAGGAGCCGAACAGGACGCCCAGGCCGACCCCGGCGCCGATCATGCCCATGGCGGCGAGACCCGCGCCAATCAGCTTGTAGGTATGGAAGTCAGCGACCGCGTTCATGTCAGATAGTCCTCTCGAAGATTTCGGGTTGGGTTAGTGGCCGTGACCGAAGTTCACGACCTCGTTGAGGTACACGGTGGCCAGCGCCGCGAAGACGAAAGCCTGCAGGACCGCGACCACCAGCTCCAGGCCGGTGAGCGCCACGATCATGGTGAAGGAGAGCGCGCTGGGGATGAGGGCGAGCGTCGCCACCCCGCCCGAGAGCGCCAGGATGCCCAGCGCCACCACGAAGGAGCCGAACAGGCTCATTACCACGTGGCCGCCCAGCATGTTGCCGAACAGACGCATGGCCAGCGTCACCGGCCGCACGAAGTAGGACAGCATCTCGATCGGGACCATGAAGACCAGCATGACCTTCGGCATGCCCGAGGGCGCGAACAGGGTGAGAAATTTCGGCCCGTGCTTCACGAAGCCCAGGATGAAGACGCTGAAGAAGGTCAGCACCGCGAGCGTCGCAGTGATCGCCAGCTGCGCGGTGACCGCAAAGGTCAGCTCCATGCCGCCGATGTTGAAGATCGCCAGCACCACGCTCATCAGGTTGAGCACCAGGATGATCAGGAACAGCGAGAAGATGTAGGGCACGTAGGGCTTGCCCTCGTGGCCGAT
>DASRRU010000134.1:0-28981 GCA_035656795.1 Phenylobacterium sp.
CCAGGTAGAGGTCGGCCGGCCAGTGGGTGTGGGGCCGGTTCTCCAGCGTGAAGACGTGGGTCGAGCCGGAATCGAACCAGACATCGAGGATGTCCTCGATCTTCTCGAAGCGTTCGGGATCGTGCTGCCCCAGGAAGTCGGACGTCGGCCGGGTGAACCAGGCGTCGGCGCCCTCAGTGCGGATCAGCTCAACGATGCGGGCGTTGACCGCCGGATCGTGCAGCGGCTGGCCGGTTTCCTTGTCGACGAACATGGCCAGCGGCGAGCCCCAGGCGCGCTGGCGGCTGATCAGCCAGTCGGGGCGGCTCTCCACCATGGCGCGGATGCGGTTCCTGCCGGCCGCCGGATAGAAGGCGGTGGCGTCGATCGACTCCAGCGCCGTCTCGCGCAGGGTGCGCCCGCCGTGGGCGGCGTCCTCCAGCGGCTCGTCCATGCGGATGAACCACTGCGGGGTGTTGCGGAAGATCACCGGCGCCTTGGAGCGCCAGCTGTGCGGATAGGAGTGCTGCACCCGGCCGCGGGCCAGGAGGGTCCCGGCCTCGATCAGCTTTTCCATCACCGCCGGGTTGGCCGAGCCGAACTTGCCGGCTTTCTTGCCCTCGGTCTCCAGCACCTTCAGGCCCGCGAACAGCGGCACGCCCGGATAGTAGGCGCCGTCCGGATCGACGGTCTCGGGGATCTCGCGATGGCCGTGGGCCAGCCAGACGGCGTAGTCGTCGGCGCCGTGGCCGGGCGCCGTATGGACGAAGCCCGTGCCTGCGTCGTCGGTGACGTGGTCGCCGGCCAGCATGGGCACCTGGAAGCCATAGCCTTTGTCCAACGACGCCAGCGGGTGGGCCAGCACCATGCCCTCGCAGTCCACCGCCTCGAGCCGATGGAACTTCGCGACCTTGGCTGCGGCCATCACCTCGCCGGCCAGCTTTTCGGCCAGGATCAGTCGGTCGCCGGCCTCGGCCCAGGGCTGGAACTCAAGACCCTCTTCCATCGCATCCACGACGTAGACCGCGTAGGCGATGTCGGGATTGTAGCTGACCGCGCGGTTCGCCGGGATGGTCCAGGGCGTCGTCGTCCAGATCACCACGCTGGCGTTGGCCGTGGCGTTGGAGCCCTCCACCACCGGGAACTTCACCCAGATCGTGGGCGACACGTGGTCATGATACTCGACCTCGGCGTCGGCCAGAGCCGTGCGCTCCACCGGGCTCCACATCACCGGCTTCGAGCCGCGGTAGAGCTGGCCCGACATCATGAATTTATGGAACTCCGCGACGATGGCCGCCTCCGAGCCATAGTCCATGGTGGCGTAGCGGTGCTCCCAGTCACCGATCACGCCCAGTCGCTTGAAGCCGTCCATCTGGACGCCGATCCACTTGGCGGCGTAGTCGCGGCAACGGGTGCGGAACTCGGCCTTGGAGACTTCGTCCTTGCGTCGGCCCTGGCTACGCAGCTCCTCCTCGATCTTCCACTCGATCGGCAGGCCGTGGCAGTCCCAGCCGGGCACGTAGTCGACGTCGAAGCCCAGCAGGAACCGCGAGCGGACCACGAAGTCCTTGAGGGTCTTCTGCAGGGCGTGGCCGATGTGGATCGCGCCGTTGGCGTAGGGCGGGCCGTCATGCAGCACATAGAGGGGCGCGCCAGCATGCTGCCGGGCCTTCCGCATGGAATTGTAGAGATCGGCCTGCGCCCACGCCGCCAGGATCTGCGGCTCCTTCTGCGGCAGACCTGCGCGCATGGGGAACGACGTTTCGGGGAGGAAGACGGTTTCGCGATAATCGCGCGAGGGCGTGGCGTCGTCGGCCATGGAACTTTCCAGCAAGATCCGGGGGAAATTAGAGGTCGCGGGGTTATCCCGGCGCGCAGACGGCTCTCGCCCGGCGTCACGCCGGGCGGGTAATTCGCGAGCTCTTCCGGACCAAAGTCATGGGTCGAGGCTCTAACAGAGAGCTGCGCGGAACCCAAGGGGCTGCGGCGGCGCCCGGCGAGCCGGAACGCCGCCAGCCCTCAGTGGTGGTGGCCGCCGCCATGGCCTCCGCCGTGACCGCCGTGGAACCCACCACCATGCCCACCGCCGCCACCCCGATAGTGGCCGCCGCCGTAATGCCCACCGCCGTGGTAGTGGCCGCGGCCGTGTCCCCAGCCACGCCAGCCCTCGGGGCCGCCCCAGCCGTAGCCACGGCGGAAGCGATAGCCGCACCAGTACCAGCCGGGGCCGTGCCAGCCGTCGAAGTACCAGCAATAGTTCCGGCCGCCCCAGAAGTACTGCACCGCCTCCAGCGTCGGCGGTCCTTCGCCTGGGATGAAGATGGCCGGTGTCGGGATCGCGGAGACTGAAGGGCTCGCCGTCTGAGCGGCCGCCGGAAGGGCGGCGAGGGTCGAAGCGGCGAGGAGAACTAAGAAAAGGGGCTTCATGGGCGTCCGAGGGGCTGGGGCCGGCTAATGCGAGATACGCTGCGGCTCACCTTTCCGGTGTTGAACGCAGGAGCGCCGCGAGAGTTCGCGGCCTCTTTCTTCTTCGACTCTCATTCCTGGGCCTGTCCTGGGAATGGCGGTGGAGATATTGGAAGTCGATCAGGCGTCACGCGTCCAGGGGACTATTGCATGAGCTTCAATCTTCGATCCGTGGCCCTGGCCGCCGCGGCCTTGCTGTTCGCGGCGTCCGGCGCCCACGCCGCGCCCGTCGTGAAGGGCCCCGAGCATGGGACCCTGATCATCGCCGGCGGCGGCAAGCTGGGCCCCGAGGTGCTGGGGCGCTTCATCGAACTGGCCGGGGGCAAGGACGCGGAGATCGTCGTGATCCCCACAGCCGGCGGCGCGGCCAAGTATGGCCCGGACTGCGACTGCCTGAAGATCTTCAAGGCGCTGGGCGCAAACAACCTGACGGTTCTGCACACCAGCGACCGCAAGGTGGCCGACAGCGAGGCCTTCGTGGCGCCGTTGAAGCGGGCCAAGGCGGTGTGGTTCGTGGGCGGGCGGCAGTGGCATCTGGTCGACAGCTACCTCGGCACCCGCACCGAGGCGGAGATCAAGAACCTGCTGGCGCGCGGCGGCGTGGCGGGGGGCACCTCGGCAGGCGCCTCGATCCAAGCCTCCTACATGGTGCGCGGCGCGAAATCGGGGAACGACGTGATGATGGCCCCCGGCTACGAGCGCGGCTTCGGCCTGATCACCGGCGCGGCGGTCGACCAGCACGTCACGGCGCGCCATCGCGAGGGCGACCTGGACCTGGTGGTTGCCAAGCACCCCGACGTGCTGGGCATTGGTATCGACCAGTCCACCGCGATCGAGGTGAAGCGCGACGCCTTCAAGGTGCTGGGCGTCGGCCACGTGTTCATCCACGACGGGGCGGAGCAGCCCAACGGCGGACACTACTACCTGCTGGGCGCCGGGGACGGGTTCGACCTGACGACCCTGACCGGGACGGCGAAGCGATAGGCTCCGCCGTTTCCCGCGATCAGTTGGACGCCACGTGCACGGCGGGCGGCGGGCCGGGCGGGTGGCCGAAGCCCAGAGGCGCGACCGCAGCCCCGGGCGATCCGGCCGCGACGGCGCGGTAGATCGCGCCGCCGGCCGGGCTGTAGGTCAGCGCCTCCGTCACCAGGCCGCTCATCAGCATGGCGGCGATACCCCAGGCCCAGGCCGGGTGGACTCGGCCGCCGCGCCGGAGGTCCGACACCATCCCGGCCACGGGGAAGAGCAGGCAGACCGCAAGAATCGCTTCCCAGGCCCACGGCGCGAGCATCGGCATGGGCAGCAGCCGCCCGAAGCCGGGGCCAAGCAACAGCGACATGCCGCAGAAGTGCAGGCGACGGTGCCAATCGGTCTCCCGCCGCAACAGGATCGCCGCCACGGTCAGGCCCATGAAGGCGATCAGGGTCGCGGGATCGAAGATCAGGAACTGGAGCGGCCGGAAGAAGAACGGCACGCCGCCCCGGCGCACGATCGCAACGGTGACTGCGCACCCCAGCCCCAGCATCGGGACCATCCAGACCGCGGCGAGCCAGCCCAGGCGGCGGTGGAGCGCCATCTGACCGGTCGTCGCGAAGACGTTCTGCAGCAGATAGATCGCGACCCAGCCCATGAAGACGAACGCGTGCGCATGGACGAGCGGCGGCGAGCCGAAGCTCGATCGCCCCATCGCCAGCTGCAGCGAAAAGCCCGCCGCGATCACCGCCGTCATGGCGAAGGCGCCGCCCAGGAAGAAACGGTCGTCGCGGCGGCCGGACGGCGGCAGCCCCTGCGTGATCGTGGTCATTTGGATACCCCCTTGCGGAACACTGTATCGCCAACCCTGGCGCGGACAAGCCCGGCCATGACGAGTGTTTGGGCTGGTTACCCAAACTCCGGCATCAGCAGGTCGCGCGCGGCCTTGGCGTCCTTCATGACCTGCTCCGTCATGATCTCCAGGCTGTCGAACTTGGCCTCGGGGCGCAGGAAGGCGATCAGGTCGGTCTCGATGACCTGGTCGTAGATGTCCTCGTCGAAGTCGAAGAGCCAGACTTCGAGCAGGGGCGCGCGCGCGCCCTCAATGGTCGGGTTGATGCCGATGTTGGCGACACCGGGGATGTCGCGGCCGTCCGGCAAGCGGGTGCGGGTGGCGTAGACCCCGAACCTCGGGATCACGTAGTGGCCGAGCGCCACATTGGCGGTGGGGAAGCCGAGCTGGCGGCCGAGCTGGCGGCCGCGCTGCACGGCGCCCTCGATGGCGAACGGCCGGCCGAGGATCTTGGCGGCCTCGTCGGGCCGCCCCCGGCGCAAGGCCTCGCGCACGGCGGTGGAGGAGAATTTCTCGCCGGCGCCGTCCGCCACCGGTTCGGCCACCGAGACACCGAAGCCCATTTCCTGGCCATAAGCCTGCATGGTGGCCGGGCTGCCCGTACGGCCCCAGCCGAAGGTGATGTCGAAGCCCACAGCCACGTGGCGCGCGCCCAGGCCCTGGTGCAGCACCTGTGCGGCGAATTCCCGATCTGTCAGGTGGGCGAACTCAGGGCTGAACGGCAGGACGTAGAGCACATCGACGCCCAAGGCCTCCAAGGCGCGAGCCTGCTGGTCCGGCTTCATCAGGTGGAAGGCCGGCTCGTCAGGGCGGAAATAGGCGCGCTGGTGCGGATCGAAGGTGATGACGCCCAGCGGCGCCCCAAGCTCGCCGGCGGCCTTGGCGGCCAGCGCGATCACCTGCTGGTGGCCACGGTGGACGCCATCGAAACTGCCCATGGCGACGGCCGCCCCGCGGTCGCCGGGCGGCAGGTCCTTCCAGCCCTTGATGACCCGAAGCCGCCTCATCCGCGACTGGGCTTGTCGCGGCGCGGCACCATGACCAGGGCCTCGCCATCGACCACGGTCTTGCCGTTCACCAGGCAGGCGGTCTCGAGGGTCGCGTGGCCCTTGGCGGCGTCCAGCACCTTGACGGTCACGCGGGCCACCACCGGATCGCCGATCTTCACCGGCCGGCGGAAGCGGAGCGACTGCGACAGGTAGATGGCGCCCGGCCCTGGCAGGTCGTTGCCCAGCACCGCCGAGATGTAGGCCGCCGACAGCATGCCGTGGGCGATCCGCCCGCCGAAGGCGGTGGTCTTGGCGTAGGCCTCGTCCATGTGCACCGGATTGACGTCGCCGGAGACCGCGGCGAAGGCCTCGATGTCGGCGGCGCCCACGGTGTGGGTCCGCTCGGCGCTCTGCCCCACGCTCAGTTCGTCGAAATAGAGTCCCTGCAACGCGCGCTCCTTAGCCTTGGCTTCCACTTAGCGGCGAACGAGCGCCCTCACCAGACCAGGTCGGCAATGGCGTAGGTCGCGCTGAGTCCGTCCTGGCGCAATAGGTCGGCGACGGCGGCGGCGTTCATGCCCTGCGGCCCGATGGTCTCCGCCCCGTGAATGCCGCTGGCCACGAACAGCACGTCGAGGCCACGGGCATTGGCGCCGCGGATGTCGGTGGGCAGGCCATCGCCGATGCAGAGCACGCGGGCCGGATCGACCGGGCGGCCCAGGGTCCCCGCGGCCTTGGCCAGGGACAGCTCATAGATTGCCGCATAGGGCTTGCCGGCCATGGCCACCCGCCCGCCCAGGCTCTCGTACAGTTGGGCCAGCGCCCCGCCGCAGTAGATAAGCTTCGACCCGCGCTGCACGACAAGGTCCGGGTTCGCACAGACCATTTCAAGGTCGCGGCCGGCGGCTTCGAGGAAGCGGTCGCGGTAGTCGGCGGGCTCGTCGTTTTCGTCGTCGTAGGGGCCGGTGACGGAGATGAAGCTGGCGCCGGAGAGGTCGGAGGTCTCGAGGCCCAGGCCCTCGTAGAGCGGCGCGTCGCGGTCGACGCCGATCAGCCAGGCGGGACCGGGCGCGCGGGCGGCGAGCAGGACGCGGGTGGCGTCGCCGGAGGTGACGATGTGGGTCCAGGCTTCGCGCGGCACGCCCATGGCGTCGAGTTGCTCGACGACGGGCGCGTGTGGGCGCGCGGCGTTGGAGATCAGCACCACCGGGCCGCGTTCGGCGCGGAAGCGGGCCAGGGCGGCGCAGGCGGCGGGGAAGATCTCGCGGCCGTTGTGGATCACGCCCCAGACGTCGCAGAGCAGGACGTCGTAGCGCGGGGCGAGCTGGGAGAGGCCGGCGGCAGACAGGGGAGCGGTCATCGCCGGGGCGGTAGCGGCGCGTTCCCGACGGGTCAACCGGATCGTTAGCTGGCCTAGGCCGTCGCCGCCGCGATATAGCCGCCGACCGCCGAGGCCATGACGTCCAGCGGCATGGCCCCGGAGAGCAGGCCCGCGTCGTGGAAGGCCTTGATGTCGAACTTCGGCCCCAGGGCCGCCCTCGCCCGCTCCCGCTGCTGCAGCCAGAAGGTGTGGCCGATCTTGTAGCTGCAGGCCTGGGCGGGAATGGCGCAGTAACGCTGCACTTCGCGGGTGGTGGAGCCCTCGGCGTCGCCGTCGAGGCCCATCATGTATTCGATGGCCTGCTCGCGGCTCCAGCGCATGGCGTGCATGCCGGTGTCGACCACGCAGCGCCCGGCCCGGAAGATCTGCGCCTTGCGCCAGCCGATCTCGCCCAGCGGATCGTCCTCGTACATGCCGAGCTCCTGGGCCAGCTGCTCGGCGTAGAGCGCCCATCCTTCGCCGTAGGCCGAAAAATACATGTTCTTCCGCAGGATCGGGATGCCCTGGCTCTCCTGCGCCAGGCCGCCCTGCAGCTGATGGCCCGGCAGGCCCTCGTGGTAGAGGGTCGAGGGCAGGTTCCACTTCGGCCACTCGTGGGTGTCGGCGAGGTTGAAGAAGATCACCCCGGGCCGCGAGCGGTCCATGGGCGCGGGTTCCGAATAGGCCAGCGGCGAGCCGGCCTCGATGGCCGGCGGCACCCGGCGGGGCTCGATCGCCTGGTTGGGCAGGCGGCTGAACATGGTCGGCAGGCGCGCCTTCACCGCCGTCAGCCGGTCCTGCAGATAGGCCAGCAGCTGGGCGCGGCCCGGATCGGTGTTGGGGAAGTAGTAGCTCGGGTCCTTGTAGAGCGCCTTGATCCGCTCGCCGACCGTGCCTTGGGTGAGGCCCTGCTTCTTCAGGAGCACGTCCAGCCGCGCGCCATATTCCTTGGCCTGATCGAGGCCGAGCTTGTGCACCTCGACGGGCGTCATGCCGGTCGTCGTCGTGTACTTCAGATTGGCCGCGTAGAAGGCCGGGCCGTCCTTGAAGCGCCAGATCCCGGCGTCATGGACCGCGCCTGGACGCGCCTGTTTCAGGGCGGCGATCTGGCGGTCGAGGGCGGGGCCCACCTTGGCGTCATAGACCGCCGCGGCCTTGCCGCCCCAGGTCTCGCCGAGGCCCTTGGCGCGGGCCCGCTTGTCGAGGGATTTCACCAGGTCCGACTTGTCGCCGGTGGTCCTGAGCGCGCCCACCTGGGCGATGGTGATATCCATCAGGAAGTCCGGCGGCAGGACGCCCTTGGCTACATCGTGGCGGAAGCGGTCAGTGTTGCTGTCCAGCGCGGTGGCGAAGCCGTCCAGCCGCGCGAGATAGGCCTCGGCGTCGGCGGCGGTCTCCACCGTGTGATTGTCGTCCAGGAAGTCCGGCATCCGCTGATAGGCGCCGGTGATGGGCGAGAGCACGTAGCAGGAGGGCGAAAACCCGTCGCGGCCGCCGATGTCCAGGTCGAGGAGCGGCTGGGTGGTCTCGGCGACGTAGAGCACGGTGTCGTAGTTCACCGCGTCCATGCCGGAGAGCTTGGTGCGGTCGATGGCCTTCAGGCGGCGCATCTGGCTGAGGTTCGCCGCCCGCTCGGCGGCCCTGCCGGCGGTGGAGACATCTTCAAGCTTCGACTTCAGCCCGGCGTTCCTGCCCTTGTCGAGGGCGAGCTGGGTGGCGCCCTCCGGCTGCCGCTCCAGGTTCTCCTGGAAGAAGGTGTCGAGCAGGGCGGTGAGCCTGGCGGACTCCGGCGAGGCGGCGTGGGCGCCCGGCGCGGACGAAAGGGCGACCGCGGCGGCGCCGGCGGAGAGCAACTGACGACGGTCAAGCAAGTGAATTTCCCCCTGGACCCGGTTCGCGGGCGGCCGACTATTTCATCGTCAGTTCGGCGACGCCATCCCGGCGAACTGGGGCTTAAATCGCGATCCTCCCCCCCTTGTGGGAGGAGGCCACCTGCAGGCATCGAAGCTTAACCGAACGCCGCCCGCCGCTGGAGCGTATCCCGGAACTGGGGGCGGATCAGGTTGGGGGGCGGGCCGGCTTCGGTGAGCACGGCTTCCTTGATGGCGCGGGGCTCGCCGAACAGGTGGCCCTGGGCGTAGTCGAGGTTGAGGTCCAGCAGATCGACCACCTGGCGCTCGGCCTCGACCTTCTCGGCGATCACCTCGACGCCGTAGCGGCGGGTGAGCTGGGTGAAGTCCTCGGCGGCGAGGTCGGGAAGCGAGCGCAGGATCTGGCGGCCGTCGATCTCGGTGAGCTCGTCCAGCAGGAACTGGGCTGCGACCTTGAGGAACTTCACGTCCGAGCGCGACAGGTCCTGCCAGTCGAGATCGAGGTCGGTGACCTTGTCCAGGCCGAAGCGGAAGCCGAGGTCGGCGAGCTTGCCCATGTTGCGCGCCTCCACCGAGCCGCGGGCGTCGAACGCCGCCTGGCCCAGCTCGAAGATCAGCGCGCCCGACAGGTCGCGGTTGGCGGTGAGCAGGTCGAGGAACTGGGGGAAGAAGCTCTCGTCGCCGAGGCTGGCCATGGAGATGTTGCAGAAGATGCCGATCTTGCGGTCCTGCTTGGCCAGGCGCCGCACGATCTGCACGCAGCGGAACAGCAGCAGGTTGTCGATGGCGGTGACCAGGCCGCCGGGCTCGGCGACGCTCAGGTATTCCGCCGGCATCATCACCCGGCCGCTCTCGTCGCGCAGCCGCGAAAAGCTCTCGTAGAAGCGGGTGCGCCGCTGCGGCAGCGACACGACCGGTTGCAAGTAGAGGTCGACGCGGTTGTCGGTGAGCGCCTGGCGCACGGTCTCCAGCAGGGCCGGGCTCTGGCGCACATCGCCGCCCAGGCGCGCCGGGAAGGCGGGCGCGGCGCCCTGCTCGTCCAGCCGGGTCTGCATGCGCTCGACCAGGCTCTCCAGCATGTGGACCTCGTCCAGCAGCTCGTCGGAGCGCTGGGCGTCGTCGGCGACCGCCTCTAAGATCTCGGTGACGCGGGCGTCCAGCGCCTCGACCTGGGTGAGCAGGACGCGGTGAGCCTCGCGGATGGTGTCCACGTCGCCCTTGATCTGGCCGGTTTCCAGCGCGCGCTCGATCAGCCCGTGGAAGGCGAAGCACAGGCCAAGCCCGCCCACCAGGGCGGCCACGCCCGCGCCCCAGCCGCCGCCGTTCCGCCAAAGTGTCAGCGAGACGATCAGCGACAGGCATAGGTAGGTCGCGCAGAGAAGGCCGAGGGTCAGCCGCCGCATGGTCCCGCCATTCGAATCACTTCGGCCAGTATCCGACGCAGCTTGACCGCAAGTCGAATGGATTAACGCGTGCTGCGACGATGCGGCCTGCGCCGAAAGATCTGGTCCACGAACGACACGAACAGCGGAGGGTTCCCTGCGGTGTTCGTGTGGTTCGTGGTTCAAAAGGCCGCGCGGGGCTGCACTGGCCTCTCAGGTCGAAATATGTGAACAGTGTTCACCTATACCTCGAGACGGGATCCCAAAATGGCGGACGGAACTCCAGGCGGCGGGGCGGTCGAGCATTTCGACGTGCTGATCGTGGGCGCGGGGCTGTCGGGGATCGGCGCGGGCTGGCATCTGCAGGACAAGTCGCCGGGCAGCAGCTACGCGATCCTGGAGGGCCGCGAGGCGATCGGCGGCACCTGGGACCTGTTCCGCTATCCGGGCATCCGCTCGGACTCGGACATGTACACGCTCGGCTATTCCTTCAAGCCGTGGACCGAGGCCAAGGCGATCGCCGACGGGCCCTCGATCCTAAAGTACGTGCGCGAGACCGCCCGCGACTTTCGCATCGACCAGCACATCCGCTACGGCCACCAGGTCACCAGCGCGGCCTGGTCGAGCGAGGACGCGCAGTGGACCGTCACCGCGGAGCTGAACGACGGCCAAACGGTCAGGCTGACCGCCGGCTTCCTGCTGCTCTGCGGCGGCTACTACAAGTACGACGCCGGCTACACGCCGGAATTCCCCGGTCGCGAGCGGTTCAAGGGCGCCTTCGTCCACCCGCAGCACTGGCCGGAAGACCTGGCCTATGCCGGCAAGCGGGTGGTGGTGATCGGGTCCGGCGCCACGGCGGTGACCCTGGTCCCGGCGATGGCCGAGACGGCCAAGCACGTCACCATGCTGCAGCGCTCGCCCACCTATGTGGTCTCCCGGCCCGCCGAGGACGAGATGGCCAACCGGCTGCGAAGGTGGTTGCCGGGGATGCTGGCCTACCAGCTGATCCGCTGGCGCAACGTGCTGTTCGGCATGTGGTTCTTCCGTCTCGCCCGCAACAAGCCGGCTGCGGTGAAGAAGAACATCATCGACATGGTCCGCGCCCAGCTCGGCCCCGACTACGACGTCGATCGGCACTTCACGCCCAGCTACAACCCCTGGGACCAGCGGCTGTGCCTCGTGCCCGACGCCGACCTGTTCGAGGCGATCAAGGCCGACCGGGCGAGCGTGGTCACCGACCAGATCGAGACCTTCACCGAGACGGGGATCAAGCTTAAGTCCGGCGCGGACCTACCGGCCGACATCATCGTCAGCGCCACGGGCCTGAGGCTGCAGGTGCTGAACGGCCTGGCGCTCAGCGTCGACGGCCGCGCTGTCGATCCGAGCCAGACGCTCGCCTACAAGGGCATGATGTACGAGGACATTCCGAACCTCGCGACCGTGTTCGGCTACACCAACGCCTCGTGGACCCTGAAGGCGGACCTGACCTGCGAATACGTCTGCCGGGTGCTGAACCAAATGCAGGCGACCGGCCTGCGCCAGGTCACGCCGCGCAACGACGACCCCAATATCGAGCGCCAGCCCTGGCTGGATTTCTCCTCCGGCTACGTCCAGCGCGCGATGGCCTCGTTCCCCAAGCAGGGCTCCAAGGCGCCGTGGCGGTTGCACCAGAACTACGCCATGGACCTGATGGGCTTGCGGTACGCCAAGCTGGCGGACGGGACGTTGGAGTTCAGCAATCCGGCCAAGGCGCGGGCGAAGGCCGCGGCCTAGCGTTCGCTTCGCGACGGGTCGTGACCGGCCGCTTTCGGGCATCAAGGCGAATGCCGCTTTCGCCCCGTTACGGACCTTCGGGGAGTCCGCTTCGAACCCCGCGGGACTTGACTCCGCAACCCATATGTTCTCGTCTTGTTCTATCTTCCCCGCGTAGCGGCGGGAGGGGGACCGCCCGCCGAAGAGCGGGGGGTGGAGGGGGCAGGCGGCCGGCAGGGCCATGCGACGCACACTCATCGCCAATCGAGCCCGCGCGATGCGCCAGGCCATGACCGAGCCCGAGGTCATGGCCTGGAGCCGCTTGCGCGGACGCGGTCCGGACAAGCCCACGTTCCGCCGTCAGCACCCGTTCGGCTCGATCATCCTGGACTTCTACTGCCCTGCCGCGCGACTGGCGGTGGATGTCGACGGCGCCACCCATTGGGACGAGGATGCTCGGGCGAAGGACGAAGCGCGGGATCGGTGGTGATGAGCCAGGGTGTCCGCGTGCATCGCATCCCCGCCTCGCGAATCTATCATGACCTTGCCGGCGCGACGGACGCGGTGCTGGTGCAGGCCGAGGCGCTGATTGCGGAGGATAGGCGCCGCCGGCCGCCTGCCCCCTCCACCATCGGCTCTTCGCTGCGCTCGACCGACGGTACCCCTCCCGCCGCTTCGCGGGGGAGGTAGTTGCGCCAGGAGCGACCGGTGGGCGCCTGAAGGCGGAGATCGTGGCGCACGTGGGCGTGGGAGAGTTCGTGCGCGCCGTCTGCGCCACGCCCGGCCTGCCCGGCGTGCACACCGCGCGGAACTGGGCCAAGGCCGATCCCCTGTTCTGCGAGGCGCTGGCGGCGGGGCCGCGCCGGGGTCGATCCGGGAGAGGGAGCGCGCCGTCGGGCGGTTGAAGCGGCAGCTGGTGCGGTTGCGACACCGGCCGCGGAAGGCTCTGGGATTTTACTCGAGGCGTCCGCCGCCTGAGGCCGCGGCGGCTGCGCCGGAGCTACGCCTTCGCCCGGATGAGCGGTATTGAGTACGAACCCTAGGTTGGTGAACTGGTCATAATTTAGGAAAATCAGTAGGTTACAAATCCTCGTCATCCCGGACGGCCTGTAGGGCCGAGCCGGGACCCAGGAGCAACCGCACTGCAGAACCCCCTGGGTTCCGGCTCGGAGCCTGTCCTCGGGCCGACCTCCGGTCGAGCCCGGGGGCTTCGCTACGGCCGGGATGACGGAATTGGGCGTTGGAACAATTGAGTCTTCAACTTGGACCTCGGCTTTCCCCCGGCCCCACGACGCTAGGCGGGGCTTAGGCTCGGCAGACCCGGCAGCAGCTTGTCGAGCGTCAGCGGGTAGTCGCGAACGCGCACGCCGGTGGCGTTGTAGACCGCGTTGGCGACCGAGGCCCCGACGCCGCAGATGCCGAGTTCGCCCACGCCCTTGGCCTTCATCGGAGACGACTTGTCGTCGAGCTCCTTGACGAAGATCACCTCGAGCGCCGGAATGTCGGCGTGGACGGGGACGTGGTAGCTGGCCATGTTGTGGTTGACGAAGCATCCGAGCCGGGTGTCGACCACCGCGTCCTCCATCAGCGCGGAGCCGATGCCCATGGCCATGCCGCCCAGGCATTGGCTGCGAGCCGTCTTGGGGTTGAGGATGCGCCCGGCCGCGGCCACGGTCAGCATGCGGCGGACCCGGACCTCGCCGGTATGCAGGTCCACCCCCGCCTCGCAGAAGTGGGCGCCAAAGCTGGCCTGGGCGTACTTCTGCTCCAGGTCGGCGAACTCGATGCCGTTCTCGGCCGTCACCCCCGCGGGCCCGGCAAGGCTCGCCAGCGGAACGGCGCGCCCGCCGGCGCGGACCTGGCCCTCGGTGAACTCAGCCTGGCCTGTGTTGAAGCCCGCCTTCTGCGCCAGCTGGCTGCGGAGCGCCTGGCAGGCGGCGTAGAGGCCCGCGGTCGAGCTGTTGGCGCCGAAGGACCCGCCGGAGCCGGAAGAGATCGGGAACCGACTGTCGCCCAGCCGGACCTCCACCTTGTTGAGCGGCAGGCCCAGCATTTCCGCGGCGGTCTGCGCCAGGATCGTGTAGCTGCCCGTGCCGATGTCGGTCATCTGGGTCTCGACAAGCAGCGTCCCGTCCGGGCGCAGCGTCACGCGCGCCCGCGACGGCTCGACGAGGTTGCCGCGAATGGCCGCCGCCATCCCCATCCCGACCAGCCACGGACCCTCGCGCACCTGCCCCGGGCGGGGGTTGCGCCGCGACCACCCGAAGCGCTCGGCGCCGGTGCGCAGGCACTCGACAAGGTGGCGCGAGGAAAAGGGCCGGCTGGGTCCCGCCTCAGGGTCAAACTGGACGTCGTTGCGGATGCGCAGCTCGACGGGATCCATCCCGAGTTTTTCGGCCAGCTCATCCATGGCGCCCTCGAGCGCCAGCAGGCCCACGGCCTCGCCCGGCGCCCGCATCGAGGAGCCCACCGTCAGATCGAGCAGAGCCACCTTCGTCGCGGTCATCCGGTCCCGGCCGGCGTAGAGCAGCCGCGTCTGGTTGGCGGCCTCCTCCGGCCTGCGGTTCGGCTGGTTGCCGGACCAGGTCTCATGGGCGATCGCCTGAATTCTGCCGTCCGGGGTCGCGCCGATGCGAACCCGCTGGATCGTCGCGGCCCGGCGGGTGGTGTTGTTCATGATCTGGGGACGCGCGAGCGCCAGCTTGACCGGCCGGCCGACGGCGCGCGCGCCCAACGCCGCGAGGACGACGTCGGACTGGATCCACAACTTGGCCCCGAAACCGCCGCCCACAAAGGCCGAGACGACGCGGATGTTCTCCGGCGGGATCAATAGGGTGCCGGAGAGGTCGCGTACCGCCCAGTGCACCATCTGGTTGGAGGTCCACACCGTCAGACGGCCGCCGTCCCAGCGCGCGATCGTCGCATGCGGCTCCATCATCGTGTGGCTCTGATCGGGCGTGGTGTAGGTGACGTCGATCTTGACCGGGGCCGCCGCGAAGCCGGTGGCGAAGTCGCCGACAGCGGTATCGGGCTTGTCGTCCACGTCCCCTTGCGGTTTTGTCGCGTGCGGCTGCTCGGCCTTCAGGTCGAAGCGCCCCGGTTGACGATCGTAGCTCACCCGGACGAGGCGCGCGGCGTGACGCGCCTGTTCGAAGCTTTCGGCGATGACGAGGGCGACCGCCTGGTCGAAGAAGCGGACCTCCGGTCCGGTGAGCTGCGGGGCGAAGTCGGCCTGCAGCGGGCCCTGCCGCGGCGCGTTCAGGTGGGTCATGACCAGCAGGACGCCGGGCGCGCGCTCGGCCTCATGCGTATCGATGGCGGAGACGCGGCCCTTGCCGATCCCGGCGCCCAGCATCCACCCGTAGGCGACGTTCGGGACCTCCTCGTGATATTCATAGGCGTAGCGGGCCCGGCCGGTGACCTTCAGGGGGCCATCGATCCGGTCGAAGGGCTGGCCCACGACCTGCTCGCGATCAATCGGGTTCGGGCCGGCGGGCGTATCGAAGCGGAAATCGCTCACGGATCAGGCCTCCACGACGGCAGCCAGGGTTCGGCGCGCGAGCGTCAGCTTGAAGGCGTTCTGGCGCGTAGGCCGAGCCCCAGCCAGCGCGACATCCGCAATCTCCTGCGCGGTGCGGTGGGCTTCGGCCGCCTCGACGCGCCAGGGCTTAGGCGCCAGTCCCCCGAACGCCACCCGCCGGTGGCCGTCGCCGAGCACGGCGGCGATCGAAACCAGGGCGAAGGCGTAGGAGGCTCGGTCGCGGACCTTGCGGTAGACGTGCCTCCCGACGATGGGCGGCGGCAGCGTCACCGCGGTGATCATTTCGCCGGACCGCAGGGTTGTGTCCACCTCGGGCATGTCACCCGGCAGCCGGTGTAACTCAGCAATAGGAATGGTGCGGACTGCCCCCGCGCCGTCGACGGTCTCGATCGTCGCGTCCAGGGCGCGCATCGCTACCGCCATATCGGATGGATAGGTCGCGATGCAGGCCTCGCTCCCGCCCAAGACCGCAAGGTCACGGCTGACGCCTTCGATCGCCGCGCAGCCGGAGCCGGGCGTCCGCTTGTTGCAGGGCTTGGTGACATCGTAGAAGTAAGGACAGCGCGTACGCTGCAGCAGGTTGCCGGCCGTGGTCGCTTTGTTGCGCAGCTGGCCCGAGGCGCCCGACAGCAACGCCCGGGAGAGAACCCCATAGTCGCGACGCACGCGAGCATCCGCGGCGAGATCGGTATTTCGCACCAGCGCGCCGATCCTGAGGCCCCGCTCCGGCGTCGGCTGAACCTGGTCAAGGCCCAGGTGGTTGACGTCCACCAAGTGCTGCGGCGTTTCGACCTCGAGCTTCATCAGATCGAGCAGGTTGGTGCCGCCGGCGATGAACTTCGCGCCCGGCGTGCGGGCGACCGCCGCGGCGGCTTCGGCCGGCGAGTTTGCGCGCTGATAGGTGAAGGGCCTCACGCGACAGCTCCTTCGTGCACCTCGCGGATAGCGGCGACGATGTTCGGATAGGCGGCGCAGCGGCAGATGTTTCCGCTCATTCGCTCGCGGACCTCGTCGTCCGAATAGGCGACCTGAGCGAGATCCTCGGTCACGTGACTGGGCACGCCGCGCCGGATCTCATCGAGCATGCCGACGGCCGAGCAGATCTGGCCCGACGTGCAGTACCCGCACTGGAAGCCGTCGTGCTTGACGAAGGCGGCCTGCAGCGGGTGCAGCCGTTCAGGCGAACCCAGGCCCTCTATGGTGGTGACCTGATCGCCATCGTGCATGACGGCGAGCGTCAGGCAGGAATTGATCCGACGTCCGCCGACCAGCACTGTACAGGCGCCACACTGGCCGTGATCGCAGCCCTTCTTGGTCCCGGTCAGATGAAGGTGTTCGCGCAGGGCGTCCAGGAGGGTGACCCTGGGGTCGAGGTCGAGACGCCGGGGCTGGCCGTCCACGACCAGGGTCACGGCTACGGTCGCCTCTCCCGCCTTAGCCGGAGGCTCAGCAGAGACGATGCCGGGCGCGGAGGTCGCGGCGGCGGCGGCGCCCGCCGAGACAATTACGCCGCGACGGCTGAACGCCGCGACACCCAAGAACCAGGTGGCGTCCGACATGCGGGCGGCCTCCTCTCCTGAAACGCGAGAGAACCATAGCGCGCCCTGCGGAGCGGCCGATCTCACTTTCGTGTCAATTGGCAAAGGCGCCGGCGGCCAGGGGCTGAGCCTTGACAAGCTGAGGCCGCAAAGTTCGCATCGGACCATGAGGTTCAAGGCCCGGCGGCGTCTGGAGGATGCAGTACGTTAGGGGTCCGCCGGAGGGGATACATGAAGCTGATCCGTGTCGCGGGCGCCGTCGGCGCCCTGGCCTGCGCGGCGATGGGCGGCGCGATGTCGGCGAGAGCGGCGCCGCCCGCCCCGGTGGCCCAACCGATCGTGGTCATCGAGGACGTCGCGCGCTTTTATCAGCTCTACGACGCCGCCGGCGGACACCCGAGCGCCGAGCGGCTGCAGCGCGACTACATCGATCCCGGTTCGGAGGGGCTTCACCACCTCGCCAAGGTGCGCAACGTCACCGGCGCCACGGTCGCCGCAGCTCTGGAGAAACGGCCGGAAATCTATTCGGACGCCAAGCGTTGCATGGCGGTCCTGCCCCAGGTGCGCCAGCGGCTCCGCGCCGCGCTCAGCAACCTCTTCCGGCTTTATCCCGAGGCGAAGGTCTCGCCGGTGACGATCGTCGTCGGCCGCGGGCGGCCGGTGGCCATCGGGGGTCCTGGCGGCGAGGGCGTACAGATCGGCTTGGAGGCGCTGTGTGCGGTCAGCTGGCTCAACCCCAACGTCGAGGATCGGTTCGTTCACGTGATCGCCCACGAGTACGCCCACGTCCAGCAGTCGCCGGCCCTCGCGGACGATGAGCATCCCACGGTTCTGGAACTGGCCTTGATCGAAGGCGGGGCGGAGTTTGTCGCCGAGCTGAGCTCCGGCTCCGTCGGCTACTCCCAGTTCAAGGTGTCGACCAAGGGACACGAGACGGAAATCGAGACCGCGTTCGTGGCCGACGAGGACAAGACCGACGTCTCCAACTGGTTCAACAATAGCACCGTCGAAAAGCCCGGCGACCTCGGCTACTGGGTCGGCTACCGCATCGCCAAGTCCTACTACCAACACGCCGGCGACAAGCGCCGTGCGCTGCGCGACATCCTGCAGGTGACCGACCCACAGGCGTTCCTGGCCAAAAGCGGCTGGCGCCCCGGCCTGCGACTGGATGGGGCCTCGCGGCAATAGCGGGAGGGGTTGGCGAGGTTCAGCCTTGCGCCGGGTATGCGAGCGCGCGCACGTCGCGCCATGATTCTCACAGAACATTGTAATGCGATGTGAGAGCTGTGCGCCAATAGTAACGCTGACGCCCCCACCCCCCGGGGCCGTCACCTGGGGCTAGAGGCCTCCGACCCCCGGCCAGCAACCACCTAGCCGGGGGTCATCTGTTGGGCGAGCGTCCAAGCCCACCGCGGAACCGATCGAGGCGATCGCCCCGAGGGACGAGCGTCACCGTGTCGGGACGGGGATCTCGCCGCGATAGTCGTAGAAGCCGCGGCCGGCCTTGCGGCCGAGCCAGCCGGCCTCGACGTACTTCACCAGCAGGGGACAGGGGCGGTACTTGGAATCCGCCAGGCCCTCGTAGAGCACGTTCATGATCGAGAGCACGGTGTCGAGGCCGATGAAGTCGCCCAACTCCAGCGGACCCATCGGGTGGTTGGCGCCCAGCTTCATGGCGGTGTCGATGGCGTCGACGGTGCCGACGCCTTCGTAGAGGGTGTAGATCGCCTCGTTGATCATCGGCACCAGCACGCGGTTGACGATGAAGGCCGGGAAATCCTCGGCGTTGGCGGTGGTCTTACCTAGCGACTGGGCGAACTTGACGGCGGTCTCGTAGGTGTCCGGGCCGGTGGCGATGCCGCGGATGATCTCCACCAGCTTCATCAGGGGCGCCGGGTTCATGAAGTGCAGGCCGATAAACCGGTCGGGCCGGTCCGTGGCCGCCGCCAGGCGGGTGATGGAGATGGAGGAGGTGTTGGAGGCCAGCAGCGTGGTCTCGGTCAGGTGAGGTCCGAGCGCCTTGAAGATCGCTTTCTTGAGCTCTTCGTTCTCGGTGGCGGCCTCGATCGCCAGGTCGGTCGCGCCGATGGTCTGAAGCTCCGCGGCCGGCTTGATGTGGGCCAGGGCGGCGTCCATCTGGTCCTGGGTGACAATGCCGCGGGTGACCTGGCGGGTCAGGTTGCGGTGGATCAGGCCGATGCCCGCCTCCAGCCGCTCGGCGCTGACGTCGTGCAGCAGGACGTCGTAGCCGCCCAGCGCCACCACATGGGCAATGCCAGTCCCCATCTGGCCCGCGCCAATGACGCCGACCGACTTAATCTGAACCATTCAAATGAGCCTCGATGAACGGGCGCGGCCCCAAATCCCGAAGTAAATTTGGCGCGACCCTTAATTTTTATGGCGGCTTTCTAACATGGCGGCGCCGTACCGCCGCAAGGCTTTTGCTGCGCCGCAGCGTGACTATGAGTCGAGTCTCTCAAAAGCTGTCCGTCCCGCCCCCGCCCGGTCCGGCCTCGATCTCCGCGGCCAGCCAGTCGCGAAGCGCGTGGATGCGGGCCGCCTTGGGGTTGTCGCCCCGCCAGGCCAAGTAGAAGGCGAAGTCATTGTCCACCGCTTCAGGAAACAGCCGCACGAGCCGGCCGGTCTCCAGGTCGTGCTGCACCAGGCTGGAGCGCGCCAGAGCGACGCCCATGCCCTGGGCGGCCGCCTCGATGACCATCAGGGAATCGTCGAACGCCGGGCCGGTGGGCGGCGGCTCAGGCAGGCCGAAGCCTGAGAGCCACAGGCGCCACGGCCGGTGGGTGTGGCGCAACAGGGGCCCGGCCAACAGGTCCTGGGGCTCGCGGATCGCCTCGCGCCCGGCGAGCGAGGGACTGCAGACCGGAAACAGCTGCTCGCGGAACAGCAGGGCCGACTCAATGCCGACCGGCGGCTCGCGGCCATAGCGCAGGCCGACATCGACGCCATCGGTGACGAAGTCGGCGATCCGTTCCTCGAACCGCAGATCGAGGTTGGCGCCCGCGGGATGGGCCAGCAGCCGGGCCAAGCGTGGCGGCAGCCAGCGCACGCCCAGCTGTGGATCGATGCTGACCACCAGGGCGTCGGCGGAGGCGGCGGATGCAAATTCCTGGATAGCTTCCTGCAGGTTCGCCTGAGCGGCGGCGATCCGCTCGGCGAGCCGCGCGGCCTCCGGCGTCGGAATCATGACGTTGCCCTGGCGGTGGAACAGGCGCGCGCCCAGCTCGGCCTCCAGCCGGCGGATCTGCTGGCTGACCGCGCCGTGGGTGACGGCCAGCTCCTTGGCCGCCGCGCTGTAACTGCGGTGTCGCGCGGCGGCCTCAAGGGCTCGCAGGACGAAATAGGGCGGCAGGCGCCTCATGGCCAAAGTTGTTAGCCGAGGTAACAATCTCGAGCAAAAACAATCGTTCGCGGAGCCCTGGCGGCGTCCCCACATACGGGTCAGCGATCCGCCAATTTCGCGAACAAAACCAAGGATGAAGACTATGAAGACCCAACTTCCGGGGCTGACCGCGGCGGCCTTGCTGCTGGCCGTCTCCGCCGCCGCCCCTGCCTTCGCATCCGCCGCGTCTCCGTGGCTATCGCAGGCCTATTCCGATCGCGTGCAGTCGCAGGCCGACGCCCTGTTGCAGGCGGCGGGCATCGATGGCCAAGGCCCGCCCGTCACGGTGCGCGCAAAGATCAATCCGGACGGACATCCGGCTGATTTGCAGATCCTGCAGACCTCCGGTTCGCCAGAACGTGACGAGGCCGTGGCCAATGTGCTGCGCAAGGTGCTGGTCAACGACGCCCCAGTCGGCCTGCTCGACGGCGCGGTGACCCTCAAGGTCGGCTAAGAGGCCCCCGCCCAGCCGCAGGCGCGCTGACGGCGGGTGCGGCCCGCAGTCCAAACGAAAAAACGGGGCGGCCCCAGCCGGGACCGCCCCCTTTGTCTTGCGTGTGCGGCCCGGCGTCTCGCCGGGCGCTGAGACTATTTGCCGGCGGCGGTGAGCGCGGCCATCAGTTCCGGCACGGCGGTCTTGTAGTCGGCGACCAGGCCGTAGTCGGCCACCTGGAAGATCGGCGCGTCGGCGTCCTTGTTGATCGCCACGATCACCTTGGAGTCCTTCATGCCGGCCAGGTGCTGGATGGCGCCGGAGATGCCGATGGCGATGTAGAGCTCGGGCGCCACCACCTTGCCGGTCTGGCCGACCTGGTAGTCGTTGGGGGCGTAGCCGGCGTCGACGGCGGCGCGGCTGGCGCCGACGGCGGCCCCGAGCTTGTCGGCCAGGGGCTCGATCACCTTCTGGAACTCTTCGGCCGAGCCCATGGCGCGGCCGCCGGAGACGACGATCTTCGCGCCCGAAAGCTCCGGACGCTCCGACTTCACCAGCTTCTGGTCGACGAAGTGGGTCTTGGCGGGCTTCGCCGGGGCCGGGATAGATTCGAGCTTGGCGGAACCGCCGTCGGCCGCCGCCTTGAAGACGGTGGGCCGCACGGTGATCACCTTCTTGGCGTCGGAGGACTGCACGGTCTCCAGCGCGTTGCCGGCGTAGATCGGGCGCACGAAGGTCGAGGCGTCGATGACGTCGACGATCTCCGAGATCTGCGCCACGTCCAGCTTAGCGGCGATGCGGGGGCTGAAGTTCTTGCCCTGGCTGGTGGCCGGGGTGAGGACCGCGTCGTAGCCGCTCATCAGCGGGACCACGAGGGCTTCCATGCTTTCGGCGAGGCCTTCGCCCAGCTCGTCGCTCTCAGCCAGCAGGACCTTGCGTACGCCTGTGATCTTGGCGGCGGCGTCGGCCACAGCCTTGGCGCCCTTGCCGGCCACCAGGACGTCGACGTCGCTGGAGAGCTTGAGCGCCGCGGTCACCGTCTTTTCGGTGTTGTCCTTCAGGGTGGCGTTGTCGTGGTCGGCGATGACGAGAACGGCCATCAGAGCACCCCCGCTTCGGTCTTGAGCTTGGAGACGAGGTCGGCGGCGGTTTCCACCTTGATGCCGCCGGCGCGCTTCGGCGGCTCGGTGACCTTGAGCACCTTCAGGCGCGGGGCGGTGTCGACGCCCAGGGACGCCAGCTCCTCGATCGCCAGCTCCTTCTTCTTGGCCTTCATGATGTTGGGCAGGCTGGCGTAGCGCGGCTCGTTGAGGCGCAGGTCCGCCGTGACGATGCCGGGCAGGTCGATCTCCAGGGTCTGCAGGCCGCCGTCGACCTCGCGGGTCACCTTGGCCTTGCCGCCGGAAACCTCGAGGGCGGAGGCGAACGTCGCCTGCGGCCAGTCGAGCAGGGTGGCGAGCATCTGGCCGGTGGCGTTGTTGTCGCCATCGATGGCCTGCTTGCCCATGATCACCAGCTCGGGGCTTTCTTTGGCGATGACGGCCTTCAGCACCTTGGCGACCGCCAGCGGCTCCAGGTCTTCCGTGGTCTGCACCAGGATCGCGCGGTCGGCGCCCATGGCCAGCGCCGTGCGCAGGGTCTCGCTCGCCTGGGCCGGGCCGATGGAGACGGCGACGACTTCGGTGGCGACACCCTTCTCCTTGAGACGCACGGCCTCTTCGACCGCGATCTCGCAGAACGGATTCATCGACATCTTCACATTCGCGAGGTCGCCACCCGTCTGGTCGGGCTTAACCCGGGCCTTGACTTTGTAGTCGATCACCCGCTTGACCGGGACCAACACCTTCATGGGTCGCTAGCGCCTCAAATCTGCTGGTGAATAATGCTTTCGCTGGGGGGCAATAGCGGTTCCAGCGTGGTTTGCAAACCGGCTCGGCAGCCGGGACAGGGTCTTGGAGGGAATGACGCGTGGGCCGCGATCGCCTAAAGAGAGAGCCATGAACAAGACGATCGACCGCCTGAAGTGGATCTTCCTCGGCATCTTCGCCGTGGCCAATCTCGGCATCCTGGTCTGGACCGTGGGCTGGGCCTGGCCGGAAGAGCGCTGCGTGGGCGCTCACAAGTGGTGGGATGGCTACAGCCGCGTCTGCGCCCAGCCGATCCTGACCTCGGACCTGACCGGTCGGATGATCACCGACCAGAAGGCCAGGGATGAGGCCCTACGCGCAATCGGCCGCCTGCCGCCCGCGACGCCCGCGGCGCCCAAGCCCTAACCCAAGTCCGCTCATCCCGGCAAAATGGGTTCAGCGCGTGCCGCCGGCCGTCCAGAAGACCTCGGCCGCCCCCTTGTCGTTGGAATAGCGGGCGGCCACGAACAAGAGATCCGACAGCCGGTTGAGGTAGCGCATGGCCGGCCCGCTGACGTTTTCCCCCGCCTCGGCCAGCCGCACGGCCTCGCGTTCGGCGCGGCGACAGACGGTGCGCGCCAGGTGAAGCGCCGCGGCGGCCTCGGTCCCGCCCGGTAGCACGAAGGACTTGAGCGCCGGCAGCTCGGCGTTCAGCGCGTCGATCTCGCTTTCGAGCCGCTCGACCTGACTGTCCAGAATGCGCAGCCTTGTCCCCTCTGCCTCGTCGACGGCGGCCGGCGTCGCCAGGTCCGCGCCGAGGTCGAACAGCTCGTTCTGCAGCCGCGCCAGCAGAGCGTCGAAGTCGGCGGTGGCGCGGGTGTGGAGGCGCGCCAGGCCGAGGCAGGCGTTGGTCTCGTCCACCGCGCCATAAGCCTCGACCCGCAGGTCGGCCTTGCTGACCTTTGCGCCGCTGGCCAGGCGCGTGGTCCCGGCGTCGCCGGTGCGGGTGTAGATTCGGTTCAGGGTGACCATGGCTAGTGCCGCGACCGCCACCACACCGCGCCCATCAGGACCGCGATCGCCACGGCCTGCATCACGACGCGCAGGCGCATAAGCTTGTTAGAATAGGACCGACCGAATTCCCCACCGCGGAACAAGGCATAAATGCCGAAGGCAAGGACCCCCGCTACCGCTATGAGTGCGGCTGGGATCAGGTAACTGAAAATATCCATTTTGCGATCTTAGGACACGATGGGGTTGCGGACTACCAACAACCGCGGTATGCGCGCCTCGCCAGCTTGTTGGTGAGCGCGTTCACCGAGCCTAATTCGTTGAAGCGGTCGAAATTCAGCCCCACTCGGGGCGCAGACGGGAAAGCCCACGTCCCCCCGCAGCCCCAAACACCCCCTTGTTTACGCGGAGAATCCGCCCAAAGTTGGCAGAAAATCGCCAGGTAACATGATAGTTGAACGAGTTCATCGAACTGTGTCTGGACGCACGGATCGAGTCGAACAAGCCCAGAGGGACGGCTCGCCCGTCGAAGCCCCAAATGATGCACACCCAGATCCAAGCCGCTGATGAGACCGCAATTAAACCGCCGACCCGAAGGGCTCTGGCGAAGCAACAGACCCGCGCCAAGGTGCTGGCCGCCGCCCGTCGCCTGTTCAGTGAACAAGGCTATGAAGGCGCCACGATCCGCGACATCGCTTCAGCCGCGGGCATGTCGACCGGAGCGGTGTTCGCCAACTTCACCGACAAGTCCGACCTGTTCCGCGACATCATGCTGGCCGACATGACGGCTCTCGCCGAGGCCATGACAGAGGCCGCCGCCCTCGGAAACGGGGTCGAGGAGGCGCTGTTGCGGATATTCGTCGCCGGCTATCGATTCTATCAGACCCAGCTACCGCTCGCCCGCGCCGCCTTCAGCGTCGGCTGGTCGCCGGAAGACGGCCCGGCGCTGCGCAATTCCCCGCCGGTGAAGCTACTCCTGGGCCTGATCACGACACAGATCGAGCGCGGCGAAACAAGCGGCGAACTGGCCCCTGGCGCGGCGTCTCCGCTGCGCACCCAGATGCTGTTCGACGCCTACCTGGCGAACTACGATCAGGCGATCTTCCAGAGCTGGACCCTGGACGCCCTGCAGGAGCGCTCGCGCGAGCAGATCGCCATCCTGCTGGCCGGCGTCCGGAGGTAGCGGGCGGTCGGCGCCGTCTGAACAGGTATGACGACTCTACCCGTTGAACCCGTGACAGAGGACCGAGTGGGCGGCCGCGTCCTGGCGACGCGTCGCGCCACCACGCCCGCCGGCCCTCCGACGGCCCGCCAGACCCAAAAAGAAGCCACTCGCGGCCGCGTCATCACGGCCGCGAGGGTGCTGTTCGACACCCAGGGCTATGAAGGCACTACCATCCGCGAAATCGCCCGGCACGCGGGCGTCTCGGTGGGAAGCGTCTTCACGACCTTCGACTCCAAGGGCGAAATCCTCAGCCAGGTGATGCAGGACCGCCTGGACGGGCTCTACGCCGAGCTCGACCGGGTGATGCCGCACCTGCGCGGTTCGACGCTGGACCGCTTAAGGACCATGTTCGCGGTCCATTTCGCGTTCGAGTCCCAGCACACACGCCTGTTCCTGGCCCACATCGCGGCGGCCTATGACTGGACCCTGCCGGCCAGCGCCAAGCCGATGGGCAAGACGCCTCGCCTGCAGGAGGTGATCCGCGAATGCCTGGCCAAGGGCGTGGCGGAGGGCGATGTCGACCCCGGTATCTCGCTTCAGGAAACCGTCGACCTGTTGCTGGCGGCCTATGTCTGGACCTACCGGCTGGCCGCCTGGAAGGGCGCCACGGCCGCGGAGATGACGGCGGTGATGGACCGCCAGATCGGCCTGATCGCGGCGGGCCTCACGCCCCGCGACTGAGTGTCATCCCGTAAGCCGCGCCAGCGGCTCGCCCGGACTCACTAGCGCGATCGGCGCCGACGGAACCGCTGCGGCGCCGTCGCACCCAAGTCCCCCGCTTTGAGTCCATGGGTCCCGGACAAGCGCTGCGCGCTTTCCGGGATGACACCCAGTGGGTGTTCAGTTGGCGCCTTCGAGCAGGCGACGCGCGATCACCTGCGCCTGGATCTCGCCGGCGCCTTCGAAGATGTTGAGGATGCGCGCGTCGGCCAGCACCCGGCTGACCGGCTGCTCCACCGCAAACCCTGTCCCGCCATGGATCTGCACGGCGTTGTCGGCCGCCGCCCAGGCGATCCGCGCGGCGACCAACTTGGCCATGCCTGCCTCCAGGTCGCAGCGGCGGCCCTCGTCCTTGGCTGTGGCGGCGAACCAGGCCAGGCGCCTGGCGCCGAGGAGTTCGGCGGCCATCACGGCGAGCTTGTTGGCCACGCGGGGGAAGCCTGCCAGCGGCTCGCCGAACTGGCGGCGCTGCAGCGCATAGTCCAACGCCAGGTCCAGCGCGTTCTGCCCCACGCCGATGGCGCGGGCCGCCGTCTGGATGCGGGCGCTTTCGAAGGTCGCCATCAGCTGGGAAAAGCCCTGCCCTTCCTGGCCGCCCAGCAGGTTGGCGTGGGGGACCTCGAAGCCGTCGAAGGCGATCTCGTATTCCTTCATCCCGCGATAGCCGATCACCGCGATCTCGCCGCCGCTCATGCCAGGCGCGGGAAACGGGTCGGCGTCGGTCCCGCGCGGCTTGGAGGCCAGGAACATCGACAGGCCCCGGTGATCCTTCGAGGCCGGGTCGGTGCGCACCAGCAGGGTCATCAGGTCAGCGCGAGCGGCGTGGGTGATCCAGGTCTTGGCGCCCGTCACCCGCCAGACCTCGGCGTCGCGGACCGCGCGCGTGCGAAGCGAGCCCAGGTCGGAGCCGGCCTCCGGCTCGGTGAAGACGGCGGTGGGGATGATGGCGCCCGAGACGATGCCCGGCAGGAAGCGGGACTTCTGCTCGTCGGTCCCGTGGGCGAGCAACAGCTCGGCGGCGATTTCCGAGCGCGTGCCGAGCGACCCCGCCCCGATGAAGCCGCGCGACAGGGCCTCGGTGACCACGCACATGGCGACCTTGCCAAGGCCCGAGCCGCCCCAGGCCTCCGGCGCGGTGAGACCGAAGACGCCCAGTTCGCCCATCTGCGCGATCAGCGGCAGGGGGATCAGCTCGTCGCGCAGATGCCAGCCGTGGGCGTGGGGCGCGATCTTCTCCGCCGCGAAGGCCGCGAACTGGTCGCGGACCGCCTCCAGGGTCTCGTCCAGGCCGCTTGCCTCCAGCGAGGGGCGACCGCGGGCCTGGCCCAGCAGCTCGACGATGCGGCTCTTCACCGCTTGCGAGGCGCCAGGCCGCAAGGCTGCGATCAGCGGCTCCAGGCGATGCGCCGAGACGCCGAGATCGCCCACCCGGAACGTCTCGCCCTGGTTCATGGGCAGGCCGCCAGAGAGCTGGCTCAGATATTCGAAGGCCAGGAGTTGGGCCGGCAGGGCTTCGGCCTCTCCAAACCCCTCGCCTAGCGCATGCGCCCAGTGGGCGGTCTGGCGAAGGGTCTCCGCATAGGCCGCCGCCCAGGCCAGGCCATGGGCGGCGTGCTGCTCGGCGTCCAGCGCCGCGCGGTCGATCCGTCCGCCAGGGCGCACCCGCTCGGCCACCGCGTCCTGCAACTCGGCGGCCAGCACCTCGGCCTCGCGCCCGGCGCGGTCCAGCAGGTCAAGGAGGTCTGGGAGGATCAGGCTCATGTGCGGACTATAAGCGATGCTTGCCATGCGTTGCGCCAGACGGCTTTGCTGGCCGCCACAAAAAAGAAAGGCCCAAGCCCATGCTCGTCGTCCATCACCTGAACGACTCACGCTCGCAGCGCATCCTGTGGCTGCTGGAGGAACTGGGCGTTCCCTACGAGATCAGGCACTACCAGCGCGACGCCACGACCCGGCTGGCGCCGCCGGAGCTGAAGGCGGTGCACCCGTTGGGCAAGAGCCCGGTGATCACCGACGGAGACATCACCATCGCCGAGTCCGGGGCCATCGTGGACTACATCGTGCGCAAATATGGCAAGGGCAGGCTCGGCCCGCCGGCCGGGGCGGCGGCGGCTGAGAAGTTCAACGAGTGGCTCCACTATTCCGAAGGCTCGGCCATGCTGCCGTTGATGCTCAACATGTACGTCGGCCGCCTGGGCGAGGCCGGCGCGCCGCTGCACCCGCGCATCCAGAGCGAGATGGCCAATCACCTGGGCTACGTGGAGGGCTCGCTGAAGGGTCACGACTGGCTGATGGGCGACTTCAGCGCCGCCGACATCCAGATGAGCTTCGTGGGCGAGGTGGCCCGCGCCATGGGCCAGATGGAGACCCATCCCAACATCAAGGGCTGGGTGGCGCGGTTCCAGGCGCGGCCGGCCTATGCGAAGGCGCTGGAAAAGGGCGGGGCGTATAATCTGGGTCCGGCGAAGTAGGGGGCGGCCAAGGGCCTTCCTTCTCCCCAGGGAGAAGGGCCCCACCGACTACTCGAACGGCGGGAACTCGTCTTCGCCGATCAGGCCGTCGAGGAAATCGAAGACGGCGGCCTTGGTGAGGGCGTGGGGGATGGCGGAGAAGTGGTCGCAGCCGGGGATGGTGATCCCGTGGCCGTGCGGGAAGATCCGGGCCAGGGCCTCCGGGTCGCCGGCGCCCTCGTCGCCAGAGCCGGCCACCACCAGGGTCGGCACGGGCATGTCCCGCAGCGCGTCGCGGTTGAACGGCATGTTCTTCACCCGGGTGACGGCGGCGAGCGCCTTGCGGTCCTCGCCCTGCTCATCAGCGAACTGGCGGAAGGAGCGCAGCATCGGCTGGGTGATGGTCGATGAGTCCTCGGCCAGCATGGCGTCGGCCATCGGTTCGCCCGCCACGTCCGGGGCCTTTTCCAGCAGCTTGCCGCCAACCCCGCCCAGGATCAGATGCGACAGGCGGCTGGGCTGGGCGATGGCCAGTTCGAGGGCGGTGCGCGTGCCCATGGAATAGCCGAACATGTCGGCCCGCTCGACGCCCAGCTCGTCCATCAGGTTGAGCACGTCGGCGGCCAGCCGTTCCCGCTCGTAGGCCTGCGGCTCGTAGAGCTTGGCGCTCTCCCCGTGGCCGCGCTGGTCCAGCGCGATCACCCGGGTGCGGCGCCGCTCGAACGCCGCGTACCAGCCGGTGCGCTTCCAGCCCTCGACACGGTTGGAGGCGAAGCCGTGGATCAGGACGATGGCGCGCTCGGCGCCGCCCGCCGGGGTGATGTCGTCAAAGGCGATCTGGACGCCGTCGGAGAGGAAGCTGGCCATGGGGCGCGAGCCTAGGCGCCCGCGCGTCCCGCCTCAAGGTGCTTCGCCAGTCCACTCCCAGTGCCAGGGCTCGAACGGATAGGGGACGAAGCCGAAGCGGTCGGCGTTGTCGACCAGCCAGCGGTAGGCCGCCGTGCGGCTCATGAAGGCGCGGTTGGCGTCGGCGCTGGAGTCCGGCGGATAGCCCGGCGCCTGGCCCACATAGACGTCCATCGCCAGGCCCGTGCGGTGCGCCGAGCAGGTCGCGCGCTGGACGTTGTTGCAATTGCCCTCGCGGGCGCAGCGGGCGGCGTCGGCCGCCGGCGCGCGGAAACCGGAGAACAGG
>DASRRU010000135.1:0-9300 GCA_035656795.1 Phenylobacterium sp.
GGTCTCGCTGACCTGGGCCCTGGAGGGCGAGGGTGAGGCGCGGCGGCTCAAGCTGATCTGGCGCGAGACGGGCGGTCCGCCGGTGGGCGCCCCGGGCATGCCAGGTTTCGGCAGCCGGCTGATCGAGCGAGGGCTCGCCTCGGAGCTGAAGGCCGATGTGCGGTTGCTCTACGCGCCATCGGGCGTCGTGTTCAGCCTGATCGCACCCTTGGGCGAAAGCATCGTCGAGGGCTGAACGGGGCTGGCGCTGCTTGTTGAAGGCGCTCTGCGCCGGTCACTTGGCGGGGACCGTGGCCTCGCGGTAGGCCGGGCCACGCGACATCGACCTGATCAGCGGCAGCCGCAGCAGCAGGTCGCCTCCGAGGGCCGCGGCGACCGGTCCGAAGTCGCCGGAAAGGTGCTGGCGCACCGCCTCTGGGATCGAGTCCTTCGGCGCCACGGGATTGCGGGCGGCGAGATCGAGAAACCGTTTGTCGTCCTCCGCCACGTCGCCGCTCAGATCCTCGATCCGCTCCAGCAGCATCGGGTAGGCGGCGGGGGTGCGTCCGACGTCGAGCGAAGGGGCCAGGACCAGGCCATCCACCACGTCGGCCTTCGGGGAGGCGACGCCATAGAAGATGCCGAACAGCACCGCGCCGCTGATAACATCGACGGTCACGGCGAAGAGTTGGTTGCCTGCAAGCAGGATCCAGCCGTCGGCGATGGTGCCGCCGGCGCCGATCCGCAGGCGAAGAAGGCCGTTGGGGTCGATGCGCACCATGGCATGGTCGTGGATGAACCGCCCCGGCTCCAAGATGTAGGGCCGCGTCGTGCGGAAAAAGCCCTCGTAGGCGGCGCCGCGCTGGACGGTCGCGGCGAGGAACTGGTCCATCCCGACCATCGGCAGGCCGGAGACCGCGCTGCCCGGTGGCGGAGCGTGGCCGGCGACAGCCACCAGGTCGGCCCCGATGAACTCGGCGAATGCGGCCAGGCTGCGGTCCCAGTCCAGGGTGTTGAAGCCGGGGATGCGCTGCGCGATCAGGGCCGATAGCAGCGACAGGTTATGCGCCGAGGGCTGGACGGCGCCGGAGACCCATCGTCCGACCACGGACTTGTCCACGCCAAGGTCCGCCGCGAGGCGCGATCGGCTCATCGACAGAACCTTGAGGACGAGTTCAAGCTTCGTTGCGAAGGGTTCGCTCATTGCGTCCTGTCTTGGCGCCGCTGGTGTCGGTTGACCATGTCTTCGCCGAACCCCGTTTCGCCTCTCGCGAGAACTGTTGTCAATCGGGTAGCTCAGGTTGTCACCCGCTGTTTTGCTCAACCGAGGATAAGCGCCGGTTAACCCGGCCCTGGAGGTTCGGTTTGACGGCAGGCTTGGGAGCGTCGCAACTGAGGCCATGGATCCGCCCGCCACCAGCCAGCGCCCCCTGGTCCTTGTCACCGGGGCCTCGGCGGGGATTGGTGCGGCCTTTGCCCGAGCCTATGCCGCGCGGGGCTTCGATCTGGCGCTTGTGGCGCGGCGCGCGGACCGGCTGGAGGCGCTGGCGGCCGAGCTGTCGGCCGCCCATGGGGTCGAAGCGTTCGCCATTGCCGCTGACCTTGCGGGGTTCGACGCCTGCGAGGCCGTGCTGGGCGCGGTGGCGGCGCGCGGGCGCGTGGTCGACGTTCTGGTCAACAACGCCGGCTTCTCCATCGCCCAGAGTTTCACCGGCGCGCCCTGGAGCCGGCAGCGGGACTTCCTGATGACCCTGGTGGTCAACGCCTGCGGCCTGGCGCACGGGGTGATCCCCGGAATGGTGGCGCGGGGTCGCGGGTCGATCGTCAACGTCGGGTCCATGGCCGCGTTCGCGCCCGGCGTGGCCGGCCACAGCCTCTATCCCGGCGCCAAGAGCCTGATGGTGAGCTGGAGCCAGTCGCTGGCGGCCGAGCTGAAGGGGAGCGGCGTGAAGGTGACCGTCACCTGCCCGGGCTTCACCCTCACCGAATTCGCCGAGGCCAATGGCACCAAGGCGGTGATGGACGCCGCCCCGCGGCGGTTCTTCCAGACCGCCGAGCAGGTGGTGGCGGCCACGCTTGCGGCCAACGACCGCGGCCAGGTGGTCGTGGTGCCCGGACTGCACAACAAGATCGCCGCGGCCGTCTTGCACTACACGCCCCAACCGCTGTTGATCGCCATCCTGAGCCGCGCGTCGGCCAAATACCATCTGGAGACCTGAGGCATGGCGCACTTCGACGTGGTGATCATCGGCTCGGGGGCAGGCGGCGGCACCATCGCCCAGCGGCTGGCGGCCAGCGGCAAGACCGTCCTGATCCTGGAGCGCGGCGAGCAGCTGCCGCGCGAGGCGGAGAACTGGAGCCCCAGGGCGGTCTTCGTGGAGCGCCGCTACCGCACCCAGGAGAAGTGGTACGACAAGCACGACAAGCCCTTCCAGCCGAACACCCACTACTGGGTCGGCGGCAACACCACGTTCTACGGCGCCGCCCTGATGCGCCTGCGGGGGCGCGACTTCGGGGAGGTGCGGCACGCCGGCGGAATCTCGCCGGCCTGGCCGATCAGCCTGACGGACCTGGCGCCCTACTACATCGAGGCCGAGACGCTGTGGCGGGTGCATGGCGCGCGTGGCGACGATCCCACGGAGGCAGGCGACGAGCCGCCTTACGCCTACGCGCCGGTGCACGACGATCCGGGCATCTCGCAGCTACGTGGCCACTGGGTGGCGCAGGGCTGGAAGCCCTTCACCCTGCCGCTGGGGATCAACCTGGACCAGGCCCATCCGGTGACCTCGCCCTGCATTCGCTGCAAGACCTGCGGCGGCTACCCTTGCCTGGTGAAGGCCAAGTCCGACGCGCGGACCATCGCCATCGAGCCGATCATGGGCCTGGAGAACATCACCCTATTGACCGGGCGCAAGGTGACGCGGCTGGAGACCGACCCGTCGGGCAAGACGGTGACCGAGGTGGTCTGTCAGACCGGGCAGGGCGAGGAGCGCTGGAGCGGGGACATCGTGGTCCTGGCGGCCGGGGCGGCCAATTCGGCGGCGGTGTTGCTGGCGTCGGCCAACGCGGCGCACCCCAACGGCCTGGCCAACGGCTCCGACCAGGTGGGGCGTAACTACATGTTCCACACGCTGACGGCGATGGTCTCGCTGACCGCAGCGCACGTGGATATCACCTTCCCCAAGACCCTGGCCTGCAACGACTTCTATTGGGGCGATCCGGACGGCTCGTACAACCTGCCGATGGGCCATATCCAGCTGCTGGAATACATGAGCGGCCAGACGCTGGAAGGGCAGGTTTCCGACTGGCTGCCACCGGGCCTGATGCCGGATTTCATCTCCGAGGGGGTGGCCGAGCGGATGCTGTCGATGCTGGTGATCTCCGAGGACCTGCCGCTGCCGGAGAACCGGGTGCGTCTGACGTCCGATGGGCGGATCTGCCTGGACTACACCTACAACAACCTCGAGGGGCACGAGCGGCTGGTGAAGAAGCTGCACGCCTCGCTGGAAGGCTTCGTCGACCACGCCCACCCGATCAGCCAGCACCACTTCGAGTTCGGCAGCCTGTTGCCGCTCTACGGCACGGCGCACCAGGCGGGCACGGTGCGCTTCGGCAAGGATCCGAAGAGCTCGGTGCTGGATCCCTGGTGCAAGGCCCACGAGCTGGACAACCTCTACGTCACCGACACCAGTTTCTTTCCCTCCATCGCCGCCGTGAACCCGACGCTCACCACAGTTGCCAACGCCATGCGGGTGGGCGACCATCTTCGCGAGCGCCTGGGCGCATCGGCGCGGCCCGCAAAGGCCGAGCACATCAAAGGTCCGCCCACGCACAAGGCCGGTGAGGCGCTGGCCTAGAGCGGGTCAGGGTCAAGTGGAAGCCGGTTGACCCGTCCGACGCTCTAAATGCTTGAAGTTAGACCCTTCTCATCCGGTTCAGATGATTCCATCTGAACCGGGAAAGGGTCTAGCGGAACCGCGCGACAGCTTGAGCGTTGCCGTCATCGGGACGACGCGGGACCGGTGGATGCCGCCGTCCGAGGATCTGCGCTCCGGGGGACTGCGGTTTGGGGTCTTTTGCGCAACCCATCGCCCTGGGATTGGCGGCGGCCCTGGCGGCGAGCGGCGCGGCACGGGCGGACGTCATCGGCCCGGCGGACAGTGTGGTTGACCGCCTGAAGGATTATTCGCTGGAGGACCTGGCGAATCTGACGGTCACTTCGGTGTCGAAGCGCAGCGAGCCGCTCGGCGAAGCGGCCTCGTCCATCTATGTCATTACCCACGACGACATCGCCCGATCGGGCGCCACGTCCGTGCCCGAGATGCTGCGGCTGGCGCCTAACGTCCAGGTCACGCAGACCAGCGCCAGCGGCTACGTGATTACGGCAAGGGGCTTCAACGGCAATCCCGGCGCCCAAAGCTTTTCCAACAAGCTGCTGGTGCTGATCGACGGGCGCACCGTCTATTCGCCGCTGTTCTCAGGCGTCTACTGGGACATGCAGGACGTCCTGCCACAGGACATTGAGCGGATCGAGGTGATCAGCGGCCCCGGCGCGACCCTCTGGGGCGCCAACGCGGTCAATGGGGTCATCAACATCATCACCCGCCCGGCCAGCCAGACCCAGGGCGGCCTGGTGGATGTCGAGGCCGGCAACCAGGGGCGCGAGCTTGGGCTCCGCTACGGCGGCAAGCTGTCGGAGGATCTGGCCTGGCGTATCTACGGACACGCCGTGGCGGACGACCCGGAGCGTACGACGGCGGGCGCCAGCGCCAATGATGGGTGGTCTCGCGTCCAGGGTGGGTTCCGGGTGGATTGGGCCGCGCGCGCCGCCGACCTGTTCACTCTGCAGGGAGACATCTTCCATGGGTCGGAACACCAATTGGGCGCGGGCGACGAAGCCATCGCCGGCCGCAACCTCACTGCGCATTGGAGCCACGCCTTCGCGGCGGGATCGGAGCTGCAGGTGGTCGCCTACTACGACGACGCGGAGCGGGCCACCGAGGGCGGCGGCGGCAAGTTCTCGGTGGAAACCTACAATCTCGACGCCCAGGACAGCTTCAGCCTGGGTGAGCGCCATCAGATCGTCTGGGGCGCCGGGGTCCGCACCAGCCGCTATCGGATCGACGGCACGCCCACACTGTTCTTCACACCGGCGTCGGGCAGCCTGAACCTGGCGAACCTGTTCGTGCAGGACACGATCACCCTGTCGCCGACGGTGCGCCTTACAGTGGGCTTGAAGGTGGAGGATGACCCCTATGTGTCGGCCGAACCCCTGCCCAACCTGCGTCTGGCCTGGTCGCCCAACGGGGCGCTGACGCTGTGGGGCGCCGCGTCGAAGGCCGTGCGTGCGCCGACGCCGTTCGACCGCGACGTGGTGGAGAAGCTGACGCCTGCAGCGCCGCCGCAACTGATCGGCGACGCGAATTTCCAGGATGAGACGCTGACCGCCTACGAGATTGGCGCTCACCTTCACCCATCACCTGGGGCGACCTTCTCGCTGTCGGTCTTCTACAATGACTATGATCAGTTACGGACCATCGAGTTCTCCCCCGGAACCACACTGCCGCTGCGGTGGGGCAATATGCTTGAGGGCGCGACCTACGGGATGGAAGCCTGGGGTGAGATCACGGTCCGGCCGTGGTGGCGTGTATCGGGCGGCGTAAGCACCTTGCAGGAGGACCTGAGGTTCAAGCCCGGCGCGGCGGCCATTGTCGGCCCGCGGCAGGATGGGCGGGACCCGAAATTCCAGGGCTCCCTGAAATCCTCCATTGATCTCGGCCGAAGGTTCACCCTCGATGGCGACCTGCGCTACGTTGGCGCCCTGCCGGGCGGCGGCGTGCCGGCCTATGTGGAGCTGAACAGCCGGCTCGGCTGGAACATCACCGACCGCCTGCTGTTCGCGGTGTCCGGCCGCAATCTGCTGCAGGCGCAGCATGTGGAATACCCCGGTGGCGTCGCCATCCAACGCACTGTGTCCGCCGACCTGCAATGGCGCTTCTAGCTAGACCGCGAGCGATGTCGCCGCGCCGTCAAACAGCGAGCGCGCGGAGCTGTGCGGCGGCGGCCAGCCTGGCGATCCTGAGCGCTGCGATGCTGGCTCAGGCGCAGGCGGAGCCGTCGCTCGAGTTGGCGGTCAAGGCGACCTACCTCTACAAGCTCGCGGCCTTTGTGAACTGGCCGGCCCAGGCCTTCGCCGCGCCCAACGCGCCCCTGACCATCTGTGTCCAAGGCGCCGATCCGTTCGGCCCCCTGCTCGACCAGGCGACGAACGGGCAGGCGGTGGCGGGCCATCCGGTCGCAGTGCGCCGGCTGGCGCGACTCGACGTGGGATCCGGGTGCCAGATCGCTTTCGTCGCCGGGGGGGCGGCGCAGTCCCAGGCCGAGGCGTTATCTGCGGTGGCCGGCTCGCCGGTGCTGACGGTCACCGACGGGGGCCGGGGCGCGACAGTCAAGGGTATCGTCCATCTGCTGCTTGCGGCCGGCAAGGTGCGCTTCAGCATCGACGCGGCCCAGGCGGACCGCAACGGGGTGGGGATCAGTTCTAAGCTTTTGGCCCTGGCCGTGACGGTGAAGCGATGACCTGGCGCGATCCCGCTGTAGCCGACCGCAGGCTCGCCGATCGGCGGCTGATCAATGTTGCGTGGGGCAGCGCCGTCGCCCTGCTGGCCATCGGGGCCCTGTTGGCCGCCCGTGCGGAGATCGAGCACCGCAGCCAGGCGGCGCGCGCCGCGGAGGTGCAGGCCGACATCCTGGCCGCGAGCGTGAGCGCCGCCCTGAGCTTCGACGATCGCGCGGCGATGCACGAGTACCTGAACGCCCTGCAGGTGAACAAGGCCGTGGCGGCCGTGGCGGTGTACAACGTCTCAGGCCAGCCGGTGGTGGTGTTCCACCGCGGCGCGGCCAGTTCGCCCCCGGCACGTGCGCCTGCTGTGGGGTCCCACTTCTCAGAGCGCCATGTCAGCGTCACCCGTCCGGTGGCTGAGCGCGGCCAGCGGCTTGGAACGGTCTATCTGGAGACCCAGCCGGAGTCCTGGGCCTCGACGCTCGCGCGTCATTCGGGCCTGGCGGTCTTGACCGTTCTGGCCTTCCTGCTGCTGGGCGTGGTGAGCGCTGCGGCTTCCCAGTTGGGGGCCCGCGCCCGACTTCTGAGCGAGGCCAATGCGCGCTTGCTGGAGGAGATGGCGGCGCGCGGCAAGGCCGAGGAAGCGCTGCGCCAGAGCCAGAAGATGGAAGCATTGGGCCAGCTGACCGGCGGCATCGCGCACGACTTCAACAACCTCCTGCAGGTGGTGCACGGGGCTTTCGAGCTGATCCGACGCAAGCCCGACGACACCGCCAAGGTGGCCGCCTGGTCGGAGAATGGCATCGCCGCGGCCGAGCGCGGGGCCAGTCTGACCCGGCAGCTACTGGCCTTCTCGCGCAGCCAGAAGCTGGAGCTGCGGCCCTTCGTGGTCGCCGATCTGATCGCTGACATGCACGACCTGCTGGTTCGCACCCTGGGTCCCGACATTGTGCTGTCGGTGAGCCTGGACGAGGTCCGCGCGACGGTGAGGAGCGACCGGACTCAGCTGGAGCTGGCGGTGCTGAATCTGGCGATCAACGCCCGTGACGCCATGCCGAACGGCGGACGCCTGACCATCTCGACGGCGATCCGCACTATCGGCCCCGGCGATCCGGTGCTGGACCCGGGCGCCTATGTGGACCTCAGCGTCGCCGACACGGGCGAAGGCATGTCGCCGGAGGTGGCGGAACGCGCCTTCGATCCGTTCTTCACCACCAAGGGCGTCGGCCAGGGCACTGGCCTGGGACTGAGCCAGGTCTATGGTGTCGCGCGCCAGGCAGGCGGTATCGCGCGGATCGCCAGCCAGCCGGGGGTCGGCACGGTGGTGAGCCTGCTGCTCCGCCATCTGACGGTCGACCCCGAGGCGATCGAGGTGATTGCGGCGCCGGCGCCGATCATTGCGGGGGAGGGCGGCGGCACGGTGCTGGTGGTGGACGATGAGGCGGCTGTGCGCACCCTCGCCTGCGAGGCCTTGGAGCTGCTGGGTTACCATGTGCTGGAGGCCGACAGCGCAGCCAAGGCGTTGGATATGCTGGACGCCGTTTGCCCCGACCTGATGCTGTTCGACTACGCCATGCCGTTGATGAACGGCGCCGAGCTGGCCAGGGTGGCGCGGCTGCGCTGCCCGGGCGTGCCAATCGTCTTCGCCAGCGGCTACGCCGACACCGAGCAGGTGGAGGCCGCGGTGGGCGGTGAGGCGACCATCCTGCGCAAGCCCTTCAACATGGACGCCCTGGCGCGCACGGTCGCGAACCTGCTGCGCGGCGCCGGCGGCCCCGGCTCACCGAGCGGCGGCTAGCCGACGGCGTGCGGCGCTGGGCCGCAGCGGTGTTAACCCTGGGCGAAGGTCGTTCGCATAACAATCTGAAAGATATTATGTCTCAAGGGGATTCAGATGCCCGATCCCGCGAGCCGAGAGGCGACGGAGGGCGCTGCGCGTCTGAAGTTGACCAGCGCCGGCGAGGCGTTCAACCGCGATGTCAGCTGGGAGATTCTCGCCCAGCACATCAATGACCTGATCATCGTCACGGACCTGAACGGCGCGATCTTCTACGCCTCTCCCGCCGTGCGGCAGATGGGTTACGAACCGCACGAACTGATCGGCCTGACCGGCGCGGACCTGATCCATCCTGATGAACTGCCGCGGTTCCTGGCCAATCGGCCCCATGTCCATTCCGGTGATGGCGCCTTTCGGCAGGACGACCGCGAACACCGCTTCCGCAAGCGCGACGGATCGTGGATCTGGCTGGAGGGCAATCCCTCGCTGCTGTACGGACCCGACGGCCGGCCGGCGAGCGTGCTCAACATCTTCCGCGATGTCACAGAGCGGCGTCTGGCGCGCGACGCCCTACGCGAGCAGGCCAGGCGTGCTGAGATAGCCGAGGACGTTGCGGGCGTGGGCTATTGGCGCTTCGACGTGGCGACGAATGCGGTCACCTGGTCGCGCCAGATGTTCCTCATGTACGACCTGCCGCCAGGTCACGTGCCGTCCCTCGCCACGGCCATGTCGATGACCCATCCTGAGGACCATGATGCAGCCCTGGCGCGGCTGGACCTCGCGCTAGCCACCGGGGCCGGCTGGTCCGACCACGTCACCCGCATCGAGCGCCCGGGCGGGGAGACCCGCTACCTCAATGGGCGCGTGGTCTGCGAGAAGGACGCCTCCGGAAAGGTGGTCGCCGTGTTCGGGACCTTGGTGGATGTCACCGAGCAGAGGCTCGCCCGGCAGAAGATCGAGGAGAGCGAGCGCCGCTATCGCA
>DASRRU010000136.1:0-3585 GCA_035656795.1 Phenylobacterium sp.
TGACCGACGCCGAGATCACCGCCCGCGGCCACGCCATCCTGCGCCGCAGGGAGGACGACGCCTTGGCGGCGACCGCCTTGAAAGACATCGACGCATGGATGCGAAGCGGGGCGCCGCCGGCGGCCGCGGATCTGCGGGCTCAGGGATTTTCCGGCGACGGGACCGCCGAGACGCTGCGCGAGGCGCGGCAGGCCTTCGTGCGTCAGTGGGGGTTCTCCCTCCCCTGCCGGGAAGCCGTGACGGCGCTCCGCGGGTTCGGACCGATCCTGGAGGTCGGCGCGGGCACGGGGTTCTGGACCGCCGTGATGCGTGCGGCAGGCCACCACATGATCGCCACGGATCTCGCGGCCGGGCTGTCGCCGTACGGGTTTTGCGTGAGCCGTCACGCCGAGGTCGAGCAACTCAGCGCGGTGGACGCGGTGCGGAAATACCCTGACCGCGACCTCTTCTGCAGCTGGCCCAGCGAGAACGAGCCCTGGGCGGCGGAGGCGGTCGGCGAACTGCGGTCGGGCCGCAAGCTCGCCCTGATCCTCGACGATCGCGGCACGATCACCGGCGATGACAACCTGCGCCGCGTGCTCGCTGAACAATGCCGCGCCCTGGAAATGATCGAGATCCCGCGATTTCCGGGCCTTCACGACCGAATGCGTCTGTTTGAGCGGCGCGCCGACTAATGCAGCGGGCGATTCCTTGTTTCGCGCAGGCGCCGCCCTGATCTAAGACACCCAAGATGGCCAAGAACCCGGAAAGTCCGCTGGAGCCCTTCAAGCGCGCGCTGGTCAATGCGACGCGCTCGCTGGCCGAGTCGCCGGACCTTGAGATTGTCTATTCCGGCGAGGGGCCGCAGCTTTCAGGCAACCGCGCCGTTCTGCCTCACCCGCCGCGCGACCTGACCGAGATCGACGCCGCGCGCATCCGTGGCTTCGCCGACCAGATGGCGCTGCGCATCGCCCATCACGACCCCGTCGCCCACGCCAAGACCCGGCCCGCGACCGCCCAGGGCCAGCCGATCTATGACGGCATCGAACAGGCCCGGCTGGAGGCCATCGGCGCCAATGCCCTGGGCGGGGTGCGCGAGAACCTCAAAGCCGTCCACGAGCAGGCCTGGGCCAAGCGCGCCTTCAACCAGATCGAGGCCCTCTCCAACCCGCCCTACGCCGACATCGTCAGCCTGATGGTGCGCGAGCGGCTGACCGGCGAGAGGCCGCCGGCCATGGCGCGCCCGCTGGTCGACCTGTTCCGCGACGAGATCGAGTCCAAGGCCGGCCGCGAACTGGATCGTCTGACCGAGGCTGTGCAGGACCAGAAGGCGTACGCCCGCATCGCGCGCGCCATCATCCGCGACCTGAAGATGGGCGACGACCTCTCCGACGCCCCCGACCAGCCCGACGACGAGGATGGCTCCAGCGACGAGGGCGAGCCCGACGCCAGCGAGGACAACGACGAGGGCGACGGCGAGGGCCAGTCCCCGCAGCAGGCCTCGATGGACGAGAACGACGCGACCCACCGCGAAAGCGAGGACGCCGACTCCCAGATGATGCAGGCGGAGGATGATCCCAACGCCGAGGACAGCGAAGAGCCCCCTGAGATGGGCGAGGGCGAGCAGCCCGCGCGCCCGGACCTGAAGGGCGAAGGCAAGGTCGTCACCTACAAGGTGTTCACCACCGCCCACGACGAGATTGTATCCGCCGAGGAGCTGTGTGACGCCGAGGAGCTGACCCGGCTGCGCGCCTACCTCGACCAGCAGCTCGCCAGCCTGTCGAACGTGGTCAGCCGCCTGGCCAACCGCCTCCAGCGCAAGCTGCTGGCCCAGCAGAACCGCTCCTGGTCCTTCGACCTGGAGGAAGGCATCCTCGACGTGGCGCGCCTGACCCGGGTGATCGTCGATCCGACCGCGCCGCTCAGCTTCAAGGAAGAGCAGGACACCGAGTTCCGCGACACGGTGGTCTCGATCCTGATCGACAACTCCGGCTCCATGCGGGGCCGGCCGATCATGGTGGCCGCGGTCTGCGCCGACATCCTGGCGCGCACCCTCGAACGCTGCGGAGTCAAGACGGAGATCCTTGGGTTCACCACCCGCGCGTGGAAGGGTGGCTCTGCGCGGGAGGACTGGCTGAAGGCCGGCAAGCCGCCGCAGCCCGGCCGGCTCAACGACCTGCGGCACATTATCTACAAGGCCGCCGATGCACCTTGGCGGCGCGCGCGGCGCAACCTCGGCCTGATGATGCGCGAGGGTCTGCTGAAGGAGAACATCGACGGCGAGGCGCTGATGTGGGCGCACCAAAGGCTGATCGGCCGGCCGGAGGCGCGGCGCATCCTGATGGTGATCTCCGACGGCGCGCCGGTGGACGATTCCACGCTGTCGGTGAACTCCGGGCACTACCTGGAGCGCCACCTGCGCGAGGTGATCGGCGAGATCGAGGGCAAGAGCCCGGTGCAGCTGATCGCCATCGGCATCGGCCACGACGTCACCCGCTACTACCGCCGCGCGGTGACCATCGTCGACGTGGAGCAGCTGGCCGGAGCCATCACCGACCAGCTGGCCGAGCTCTTCGAGGAAGAGCCGCGCCGGCTGACCCGGCGCAACGCCGGCCTGCTTGAGCCGCCGCCCAACACCCAGGGCCCCTCGGGCGCGCCCCGGCGCTCCACCTTCAAGGAAGTCCGGAAGGCCGTCGCGTGAAGCGGATCGCTGCTGCGCTGGCCGGATCAATCCTTCTGGCCGCGTGCAGCGAGCGGGTCGCCGAGCAGCCCAGGTCGCCCCAACCGGCCAATCCGGCGATCGAGATCACGGCGAAGCCTGCGCCGCTGAACCCGGTCGATCCGAAGCAGGATCGGGTCGGCGACTTCGTCTACGCCGGCGGGCTGTCGCTGACCTCGGGCCAGACGTCGCGCCTGCACGGCCTTTCCGACCTCGACGTCCTGGCGGACGGTCGGCTGATCTCGGTCAGTGACGAGGGCGACCTGTTGAGGGCGCGGGTCGTGCTCGACGCCGCCGGGCGCCTCGTCGGGGTGGCGGACGCCAAGCTGACTGCGCTTACCGGCCTCGACGGCAAGCCATTGCAGGGCAAGGACAATCGCGACTCCGAGGGCCAGGCCCTATTGCCCAACGGCGACCTCCTGGTCAGTTTCGAGCGGCAGGACCGCATCTGGCTCTATCCCGCCGACGGCGAGCCGCCACGCCCAGTTCCCTCGCCAGACGCCAAGTTCCCTTTCAACGAGGGCATGGAGGCGCTAGCGCCCGATCCAGCTCGCGGGGCCGACGCCTATTTCACCGGCGCGGAAACCACCGGACGCACCTGGACCTGCACCCTGACCACGGCCTGCGTCGAGGGGCCGACGGTCCCGCTCGGCCTGGGCTTCGGCCTGGTCGCGGCCCGGCGGCTGCCGGATGGCCGCACCGCCTGGCTGCTGCGGGCCTTCAACCCGATTACCCGCAGCGTCATCGACCTGCGGATCACCGACCCGGCCGGCCACGTGGTCGACCAGATGGAGCTAAGCGGACCGCTCACCGCGGACAATTTCGAGGGTCTCGGTGTCGTGCCGGACAAGGCCGGCGGCGGGTTCCGCTTCTATGTGATTTCCGAC
>DASRRU010000137.1:0-13657 GCA_035656795.1 Phenylobacterium sp.
AGTGCGCATCCAGCTGCAGATCGCGGCTGGGGCCAGCCTCATCGACCTCGGGCTGCGGCAGGTGGACGTGGCCAAGCCGCGCGGTCACGCGGTGCAGGTCCGCGTCAACCTGGAGACCATGGCGCCGGACGGCTCGGCCAAGCCCGCGGGCGGCCTCCTCACCGCCTTCGAGCCGCCATCGGGGCCGGGGGTCCGCGTCGACGGTTTCGGCTACGCCGGCTACCGCACCAGCGCGCGGTTCGACAGCCTGCTGGCCAAGCTGATCGTCCATGCCGGCGCAGGCGGCCTGGAGCGGGCGGTGGCCAAGGCCTATCGGGCGCTGAGCGAATTCCGTATCGAGGGCTCGCCCACCAACATCGGCTTCCTGCAGACCCTGCTGGCGCGGCCCGAGGTGGCGGCGAGCGACGTGCACACGCGTTTCATCGAGCAGCACATGGCCCAATTGGCCGACGCGGCCACAGCGCATCCGAGGCTCTACTTCAACGCCCCGGCCAAGGGCGCGGCGGCGTCTCCACGGGTCGGCTATCAGGTGGACGCGGTCGATCCGCTGGCGGTGCTGGCCCTGGGCAAGCAGGAGGCCGATCAGCCTACGGAGGAAATCGAGTCCGAGGGGCCCGAGGGGACGCGGCCGCTGCGCGCCCCGCTGCAGGGCACGGTGATCGCGATCTCAGTCGCGGTGGGCGACGAGGTGCGCGCCGGCCAGGCCCTGATGATCATGGAATCCATGAAAATGGAGCATGTGATCACGGCGCAGGTGTCGGGCGTCGTGCGCCAGGTGGCGGTGGCCGCCGGCGATACGGTATTCGAGGATCATCCCCTGGCGTTCGTCGAGGAGGCCGAGGTGGCGGGCGGCGCCGGCGGCGAGGAGGAGGCCGTCGACCTGGACTACATCCGCCCGGACCTGGCCGAGGTGCTGGCGCGTCACGCCCTGGCGCTGGACGATGCGCGGCCGCAGGCCGTGGCGCGGCGGCGCAAGACCGGCCAGCGTACCGCCCGCGAGAATGTCGAGGACCTGGTCGATCCGGGCAGCTTCGTGGAGTACGGCCCGCTGGTGGTCGCCGCACGGCGGCGGCGCCATTCCCTGGACGAACTGGTCAGGACCACGCCGGCCGACGGGATGATCATGGGCTGGGCGTCGGTGAACGGCGACCGCTTCGCCGAAGACCGGGCGCGCACGGCGGTGCTCTCCTACGACTACACGGTGCTGGCTGGCACCCAAGGCGCTAACAACCACTGGAAGCTCGACCGGATGAGTGAGCTGATCCACCGCTGGCGGACGCCCACGGTGTTCTTCACCGAGGGCGGCGGCGGGCGGCCGGGCGACACCGAGGGTGGCGGCTTCACGCGGGGGTTCGAGTTCTGGGGCAAGCTCTCCGGGACCGTGCCGCTGGTGGGAATCAATTCCGGCCGTTGCTTCGCCGGCAACGCCGCCATCCTCGGCTGCTGCGACGTGATCATCGCCACCAAGGATTCGGCGCTCGGCATGGGCGGACCGGCCATGGTCGAAGGGGGCGGCCTGGGGGTCTTCCGGCCGGATGAGATCGGGCCGATCAAGGTCATGCAGGCCAACGGCACCATCGACGTCCTGGTGGAGGACGAGGCCGAGGCGGTGGCCACCGCCAAGAAGTACCTCGCCTATTTCCAGGGGCCGCTGGCCGACTGGACGTGTGCGGACCAGCGCCTGCTGCGCCGCGCGATCCCGGAGAACCGGTTGCGGGTCTACGACGTGCGCAAGGTGATCGAGCTGATCGCCGACGAGGACTCGGTGCTGGAGCTGCGGCCCAAGTTCGGTCTGGCCATGGTCACCGCCTTTATCCGCGTCGAGGGCAGGCCCATGGGGGTGTTCGCCAACAACCCGATGCATATCGGCGGCGCGATCGACAGCGACGCCTCGGACAAGGCCGCGCGGTTCCTGCAGCTCTGCGAGGCCTTCGATATCCCCGTGCTGTCGCTATCGGACACGCCCGGCAACATGGTGGGGCCGGAGGCGGAGAAGACCGGCCTGATCCGCCATTGCTCGCGGCTGTTCGTGATCGGAGCGAACCTGACCGTGCCGATCTTCTCGGTGATCCTGCGGAAATCCTACGGCCTGGGCGCCATCGCCATGACCGGTGGCAGCTATCAGGCGGCGATGTTCTGCGTCTCCTGGCCCACAGGCGAGTTCGGCGGAATGGGCCTGGAGGGCTCGGTGAAGCTGGGCTACCGCAACGAGCTCGCGGCCATTGAGGACCCGGCCGCGCGCAAGGCGAAGTTCGACGAGATGGTCGCCGCGGCCTATGCCAACGGCAAGGCCATGGCGCGGGGGGCGCACCCCGCGCTGGACGACGTCATCGACCCGGCGGACACGCGGCGCTGGATCGCGGGCGGCCTGAAGGCCCTGCCGCCCACGCCGGCGCGCACCGAGAAGAAGCTGCGGTGGGTGGATAGCTGGTAGTCAGGCGATGAGCTGCAGCACCCTGCGACGCGCCCGAAGCGCGCCGCACGCGTCGCGCTGCTGCCTTGGCGTGTACATCACTCGCCCGAAAGGGGTATTTGTTTGACGCCGCGCCCCAGCAACACCAGTGCTCCCATAGCGTCGGGCGACCTGTCGGGCGATCAGTAAGGCGTCGAAATGAAGTTGCGTAACACACTGCTCGCCGCGGCCACCGGACTGGCCTTGGCGGCCTCGGGCTCGGCGCACGCTCAGAGCCTGCTCGGCGACACGGTCGACCTGACCTATTTCTTCCCGATTATCGGTTCGACCATAGAGGATGACGGAACCCAAGTGGTGTCGCCGCAGGCTTCGTACCTGAGCTTCCGCACGATCCTCACGACCGTGAACGCCAATTCGATCGTCAGCGGGACGACCCCCCAGGGCCCCACGTTCTTCGGCAGCGCGGATTTCAGTGGTGTGGTGATCACCGACCTTAGCCATTCCAATATCATCGGGGTGTCAATCGACGCCGCGTCAAACCTCGTCGGCTTCGACCTCAGCCGGGTGAGCTTCACCGGCGACAGCGTCTCGCTGAACTTCGAGGGCCTCGCGACAGGCGCAAACACTCGGGCCATCGTGGACATCCAGACGGCTGGCGTTCCGGAACCGACCACCTGGGCGATGATGATCTCCGGCTTCGGCCTCGTGGGCGTCGCCGCCCGCCGCCGGCGTACTCCGGCTGTCGCCTAAAGCACGATAGGATCGGCAAGCTGAGACCTGGAAAGGCCGCCTTCGGGCGGCCTTTTCTCTGCCCGCGATTAGGTTCGTTCGATCGTCCTAATGCGCCGAGTAGGTCCTGAGCACATCCTCGATAATCCGCTCAAGCTGGCCCAAGGTGTTGCAGGTCTTGGCCACGTGGGTGAAGCGCCCATAGCGGTACATGACGCTGTCACCCTGGCCCCAGTAGCTCTCGGGCTCGGGGTTCAGCCAGATCACCGCGCGGGCGCGCTGCTGGATCAGGTGCATCAGGTCCAGCCTGGGGTCGGCGAAGTTCGACCGGCCGTCGCCCAGGACGATCACGGTCGTGTGGCGGTCGACGCGGTCGATGTGGGTCTCGACGAAGTCCTCCAGCGCGCGGCCGTAGTCGGTCTGCTGGAAGCCGATGGTCTGCAGCACCTTGAGGATCGCACCCTCGACGCCGTTGTCGTCGAGGATGGCGTTGACCGGGATCAGCCGGCCGGAGAAGGCGTAGGCGTCCAGCCGGTCGACCACCTCGTTCAGGCTGTAAAGGAAGGTCAGCAGGAACTGGGCGGCGGCGGCCACCGACTTGGAGACGTCGCAGATCACCACGATCGACGGCTTGTCGACCTTCTTGATCTTCCACTCGATCTCGAAGGGCACACCGCCGTGAGCCATGGATTTGCGCAGAGTCTTCCGGACGTCCAGATGGCCGCGATTGGCGGTGTGGCGGCGGCGCGAATAGCGGTCGGCCAGCCGCTTGGCCATGCGCTTGACCAGCGCCTGCATCACGGCGAGATCGACGGGGTCGATGCCGCCGTCGGCGTTCAGCGCCCTCTTGGCCAGCATCTCCTCGCGCAACTGGCGGCCGGAACCCGCGGCGTAGAGTTCGTGCTGACGATGGACGAACGCCTGGGCCTGGGCGGCGAGCGCGCGGCGAGCAGAGTCGAGCCGCTCGGCCACGCCCTGAAGCTCGGGCAGCTTCCGCGCGCTGGCGATGATCTGCTCGATCTCGGCGAGACCCATCTCGTCCAGCAGGCGGCGCGCCATGCGGCTGCGCTGGGTGGAGAGCCGGATCTCGGCGACGCCGGCGCGCTCGGCGGCGGCCTCCATGGCCTGGGCCAGGGCCGCGGCGTCCCCCTGCAGAAGCATCTGGGCCAGGGGCGATTCCGCCACACCCGGCGCGTCGGCGTCGCCGTCCTGCGCCTCGCGGCCCTCCGGCGAAGGCGGAAGGGAAACCTCGCCGCGTGAGAAGAAGGTCTCGAAGGTGGCGTCGAAGCGAACCACCTCGTCCCTGGACTTCGCCAGGGTGGCGCACAGCGCGTCCTTGAAAAGGTCCCGGTCGGCGTAGCCCACCAGGGCGGCCGTGCGCGCCGCGTCGATCGCCTCGGCCGGCGAGACCTTCACCTCGGCGGCGCGGAGCGCGCGGAGGAACTCTTCGAGGGTATGCTGCATCCTACCTCCCCCATCGCGGCAGCGATGGCGGGAGGGGGACCGTCCGCTGCAAAGCGGACGGTGGAGGGGGCGAGCCCCATCCGCCGGGCTGGCTAAGGCCGGTCCATCGCGCCGAGCTTGCGGCTTGCCCCCTCCACCGGTCGCTCTTCGGCGACTGGTCCCCCTCCCGCCGCTGCGCGGGGGAGGTAGAGGCCGGGCGCGGGCGCACGTCGTTCATCGCCGCTGCAGTAGCTCGACGATCTGGGGTTCGACGGCGACGACGTCCTGCTCGAACTTCAGGATCACGTTGAGAGTGTCGCGCACCATGGCCGGGTCGAGGTCCTTGGCGTGCAGCAGGATAAGGGCGCGGGCCCAGTCGACGGTCTCCGAGATCGAAGGCGCCTTGCGCAGGTCGATGGTGCGCAGCGACTGGACGAAGGCCACCAGCTGGCGGGTCAGCGCCTGCTCGATCCCCGGCACGCGGGTGGCGACGATGCGCTCCTCCAGCGCCGGCTCCGGCAGGGGGATGTGCAGGTGCAGGCAGCGGCGCTTCAGCGCGTCGCCCAGGTCACGGACGTTGTTGGAGGTCAGGAACACCAGCGGCGGGGTCTTGGCGACGATCACGCCCAGCTCCGGCACCGAGACCTGGTAGGCGGACAGCACTTCCAGCAGGAAGGCCTCGAAGGCCTCGTCCGACTTGTCGATCTCGTCGATCAGCAGGACGCAGCCATCGTCGTGGCGCAGCGCCTGCATCAGGGGCCGCGGCTCCAGGAAGGGCTCGGAGAAGAACAGGTCGCCCATGCCGTGGAGGCGATCCATGGCTGCATCCATGTCCGGCGCGTCAGCCAGCGCCGCACCCATCCGGTCCTTCAGGATCTGGGTGTAGAGCAGCTGCTTGCCGTATTTCCACTCGTAGAGGGCCTTGGACTCGTCCAGGCCCTCGTAGCACTGCATGCGGATCAGGGGTTTCGCCAGCAGGCGGGCTGTGGAGAGTGCGAGCTCGGTCTTGCCGACGCCGGCTGAGCCTTCCACCAGGATCGGCTTTTGCAGGTGGACGGCCATGTAGAGCGCCGTCGCGATGCGGCGCGAGGCGATGTAGCCGACGCCGCCCAGGCCCTCGACCAGAGCGTCGACGGACGCGAAAGGATCGGCCGCCGGACGCGCCGGAGCCGTGGTGGAAATGGTCAAAGTCTCACGCTTTCAAAATGCGGACGCTGAAAGCCCGATTGTGCCAAGGGCGCGGGGCCGAGGCAAACGCGCGTTTGGATCGCTAGACGTCGAACTTGACGCCCTGCGCCAGCGGCAGGGTGGCGCCGTAGTTTATGGTGTTGGTGGCGCGGCGCATGTAGGCCCTCCAGGAGTCGGAGCCGGCTTCGCGCCCGCCGCCGGTTTCCTTCTCGCCGCCGAACGCCCCGCCGATCTCAGCCCCGGAAGGCCCGATGTTGACGTTGGCGATGCCGCAGTCCGAACCGTTGACCGAGGTGAAGAGCTCGGCTTCCCGCAGGTCGTTGGTGAAGATCGAGGACGACAGGCCCTGAGGGACGTCGTTCTGCAGGGCGATCGCCTCGGCGATGTCCGTGTACCGCATCACATAGAGGATCGGGGCGAAGGTCTCGCGGCGGACGACGTCGGTCTGGGACGGCATCTCCACCAAAGCCGGACGGACGTAGACGGCCCCGCCGCCGCCGGCCTCGACGCGGTCGCCACCAGTGACCTGACCGCCGCCGGCCTGGGCGTCGGCGAGCGCGCGCTGTTGCCCTGCGAAGGCTGCGGCGTCGATCAGCGGACCCACGAGCACCCCCGCCTTGCGCGGATCGCCCACCGGCACGGAAGCGTAAGCGGCCTTCAGGCGCGGGACGAAGGCGTCGTAGAGACTATCGTGCACGAACAGCCGCCGCAGCGTGGTGCAGCGCTGGCCTGCGGTGCCCATGGACGCAAAGGCGACGCCGCGCAGGGTGAGGTCGAGGTCGGCAGTGGGGGCCACGATGGCTGCGTTGTTGCCGCCCAATTCCAGCAGGGCGCGGGCGAAGCGCGCAGCCAGTCGAGGCGCTACGGCGCGACCCATGGCGGTGGAGCCGGTGGCGGACACCAGCGGGACCTTGGGGTGGTCGACCAGGGCCTCGCCCACCTTTCGCTCACCCACGATGACGGCGGAAAGGTTCTCGGGCGCATCGCCGAAGCGGGCCGCGGCGCGCTCGAACAGGGCCTGGACGGCGAGCGCCGTCAGCGGGGTCTTCTCCGAGGGCTTCCAGACCACGGGATCGCCGCACACCAGCGCCAGGGCCGCGTTCCACGACCAGACCGCCACCGGAAAGTTGAAGGCGCTGATCACGCCGACGACGCCCAGCGGATGCCAGGTCTCCATCATCCGGTGCTGTGGCCGCTCGGTGGCGAGCGTCAGGCCGAACAGCTGGCGCGAGAGGCCCACGGCGTAGTCGCAGATGTCGATCATCTCCTGCACCTCGCCGGCCGCCTCGGAGACGATCTTGCCGGCTTCCAGGGTGACCAGGCAGGCCAGGTCGGCCTTGGCGGCGCGCAACTCCTCGCCCAGCAGGCGTACCAGCTCCCCGCGGCGCGGGGCTGGCGTGGCGCGCCAGGCCAGAAAGGCGGTGTGAGCGGCTTCGATGGTCTCCGCGACGGCGGCCGGCGTGGTGTCGTGGACCTCGGCGACGATCTCGCCGGTCACGGGGGAGCGGACGGGTCGGCCACCGCCGGTCCAGAGGTCCTCGGCCACGCCCAGGCGGGTGAGAACGTCGGCGACCTCGGCGCGAGCCGAGCCGATGGGGGTCTGCAGGGTCATGTCGTCTACTCGGCGGCGCGAAGGGCCGGCTGAAAGGTGGTCTCATCGCCAGCGTAGAACCGCCCGAAGCGGTTGCCCAGCATGTCGGCCAGCGCGATATCCTCCTGGCGGATGAAGCCCGCCTGCAGCAGCTTGCCGGCCGCCAGCAGGTCCAGCACCGCGCAGACGGCGCCGGCGGTGGTGATCTGGATCGCGCTGGTCATTTTCCCGCCGACAGGCTGGGCGTAGACCTTGTTGACGTAGGTCTCCTGCATCAGGCGGCCGTCCTTCAGCCCACTGACGGTCACGAACACGATGACCACGTCCTGCAGGGTCGCGGGCACGGCGCTTTCCAGGATGTCCTTCAGCAGCGGGCGGCGGTGGCGCAGGCCGAGATCGTTCAGGAGCGCCTTCATGATCGCCGCGTGGCCCGGATAGCGGATGGTGCGGTAGTTGAGGTTGCGCACCTTGCCTTGCAGCGTCTGGCACAGGGTGCCGAGGCCGCCGGAGGTATTGAAGGCCTCGTAGGTCACGCCGTCGAGGGAGAACTCCTCGCATTCCTCCAGCGCCGGGACCTCGCGCAGCCGGCCGCCGACGATCGCCTCGCATGGCTCGCAATATTCGTTGATCACACCGTCGGTGGACCAGGTGAGGTTGTAGTTCAGCGCGTTGGACGGATAGCGCGGCAGGGCTCCGACCCGCAGGCGCACGTCGTGCAGTTCGTCGAAGTGCTGCGCCAGGTCCCAGGCCGCGATGGTGATGAAGCCCGGCGCCAGGCCGCATTGCGGGATGAAGGCGGTTGTGGCGTCCCTGGCGAGGTCGCGGACGACGCGGCTGGCGGCCACGTCCTCGGTGAGGTCGAGATAGTGCGCGCCGGCGGCCTTGGCTGCCGCGGCGACGAGAGTCGTCAGGTGATAGGGGGCGGCGTTGATCACGGCGAAGGCGCCGGCCAGCGCCGCTTCCAGCGCTTTCGGGTCCTCGATCGCCAGGGCCCGTGTGCGGATGACGCCGGAGTGGCCCGCCAGGGCCGCCGCGTTGCCGTCGATCAACAGGACACCATAGTCTCCGCAGCCGGCCAAAAGCGTGGCGACGGTAGAGCCGATCTTTCCGGCTCCGATGACGGTGATCTGGCGCATCCGCGGACTCCCTGAGGTGTGTCGCCTAAGACTCATTCCCACTGCTGCCGCTTTCAATTCACACGTCGGCGATATTTGTGATATTTCTTGACATATCGACAGCAGCATTCGGCGAATTGACGATGGATGACCTCGACGAACACCTGCTGGCGCGCCTGCGCGACAATGCGCGATCCCCAGTCGCCGAGCTGGCGCGGGCGCTGGGCCTGTCGCGGACCACGGTGCAGAGCCGGCTGGCGCGGCTGGAGCGCACCGGAGTGATCGCGGGCTATGCGGTGAAGCTGTCGGAGGCTCGCGAGGCGGCGCTTATCCACGCCTTCGTCATGCTGACGGTGGAGCCCAAGCAGGCCGCTGCGGTGACCGCGGCGCTGAGGCGAATGCCCGGCGTGCGGCGCCTGCAGTCGGTCAGCGGCCCGTCTGACATGATCGCCACCGTCGCGGCCCCCAATGTCGGCGAGATGGACGCCCTGATCGACGAGATCGGCGCCCTGCGCGGCGTGGAGCGGACCAACTCCTCGATCGTCCTGGCGACCAAGTTCGACCGCTAGTGTCCCGTGGCGACCGGGCTGACCGCGTAAACTAGGCCCTAACGTTCGATAGCTACGTTCCGTGAGTTAGGCGGAGTCGATATCGGTCCATGAAATCGCTTTCGCGTCGGTTCCTGATCAGCGTCGGCCTGATGTCGCTGATCATGACGGTGCTCGGCACCTTCGGCGCATTCGTTGTGTTCGAGCGCGAGCTCTCGAACCGCCAGATCGGCTATCTCACGGACTACGTCCGGGAGCGCAGCTCCAATGTGGATCGCCAGTTCTCCAATCTTTCGACCCTGCACAAGGCTGCCGGCGAGGAACTGGCGCAGCGGATGAAGGCCTTGTCGGACGCGGATGTCCGCCGCCTGGCCGACGACTATTTCCCGCTCCAGCCCGACGGCACGCGGCGCAGCCGCGACAAGTATTTCGACGGGGCAGTGCGCGACGGCGACCTCACCTACGGCATGGGCGCCTATCTGGCGCACGGCAAGGACGTGCCGATCGAGGAGCTCAGGGCCTTCGTCGCCGCCTTCCGGCTGGTCAGTGACCTGGGCCCGGCGGCGCGCCACGACTATGACAACCTGTATTTCTTTACGGCATCGAAGACCCGCCTGGTCATGTACGGCCCAGATCGGCCCGACCACCTGATGTACTACCGGCACGACGCGCCGTCGGACTTCTCCATCGACAAGGAGGAGATGGCGACGATCACCCTGCCGCAGAACGACCCCAGCCGGGCGACCCGCTGCACGAACCTGCAACGCCTGGTGCAAGACACCGTCGGCAAGCGGCTCTCCACGGCCTGCATCACGCCGACCTACGTCGACGGCCGCTACATCGGGGCGTTCGGCTCGTCCATGGGCCTGACCCATTTCTTCCTGAACGCGCTCAAGGACACGCCCTCCGGCGCCTCGCCGATGATCGTCACCTCCAAGGGCGAGCTGATCGCCTATCCGGGGTTCACCGACCAGACGCGTTCGCCGGAGAAGACGCTGGCGGCCTACCAGAAGAAGTTCGCCCTCACCGACATCGTCGCCCGCGCCGCCCAGACGGGTCGCGATAATGGTGTGGTCGAGAGCCGCGACGGTCGCCAGATCGTGGCCTTCGGGCGACTGATCGGGCCGAACTGGTACCTGCTGCTGACCTATCCCAAGGCCAATGTCGTGGCTTCGGCCTTGAGCTCGGCGTCCTGGGTGCTGCTGATCGGCGGCATCGCCTCGGCGATTCAGGCCCTGGCGGTGGTGCTGCTGGCGCGCTCGAGCATCGTGCGTCCGGTAGAGCGCCTGGCGGCCTCCTGCGAGCCGGGCGCTGACGAGCGCGTCGACGTCAGCGATGTCGAGCGCCGAATGGACGAGATCGGCGTGCTGGCTGTCTCGCTGCGCAGCGAACGCGAGAAGACCGAGACCGTGCTGGCCTCGCTGGAGGACCGCGTCAGCGAACGCACCGCCCAGCTGGAGCGAGCCAACACCGAGAAGTCGCGCTTCCTGGCCAACATGAGCCATGAGCTGCGCACGCCGCTGAACGGCGTCATCGCCATCTCTGAGACCCTGGCCGGTCAGCAGTCGACGCCCAAGGGCCGGGAACTGGCCGAGTTGATCGTTGCATCGGGGCGCCTCCTGGAACGGGTGCTGACCGACATCCTGGATTTCTCGAAGATCGAGGCCGGTGAAATCAGCCTGGTGCGCGATGATTTCAGCATGGAGCGGCTGGTCGGACACATAGCCGAGCTACATTGCGCCTCGGCCCTGAGCAAGGGTCTGAGCTTCCGCTGGCAGGTCGCCCCGGAGGCAGCCGGTCACTATGCCGGCGACACAGTGCGCCTGACCCAGGTGCTGTCGAACCTGCTGTCCAACGCGGTGAAGTTCACCGAAGCCGGCGAGGTCGTGCTGGAGGTGATCGCCTTCGGCGACGAGATCCGTTTCCAGGTGAGCGACAGCGGCATCGGGTTCGACGAGGAGACCGGCGCGCGCCTGTTCCGCCGCTTCGAACAGGCCGACGCCTCGATCCGTCGCCGCTTCGGAGGCACGGGCCTGGGCCTGGCGATCAGCCGCTCGCTGGTCGAGCTGATGGGTGGGCGCATCGTGGTGCAGTCGGCCCCCGGGCAGGGTTCGGTCTTCTCGGTCTATGTGCCCCTGGAGCGGCTGGCCGACGGCGAGTGTGTCGAGGGCCCCGAGACCGGACCAGAGCTGGACATCGTCGGCTGCCGGGTCCTGGTGGCGGAGGACCATCCCACCAACCAGAAGGTCGTGGAACTGATCCTGGAGTCGGTGGGCGTCACCCCGACGATCGTTGAGAACGGCCGTCTGGCGCTCGACCTCCTGAAGTCCGAACGCTTCGACGTGGTTCTGATGGACATGCAGATGCCGGAACTCGACGGGCTGTCGGCCACCACGCTGCTGCGCGAATGGGAGCTGGACACCGGCGCGCCCCGCACGCCGGTGATCATGCTTACCGCCAATGCCCTGGATGACCACATCCGCGCCAGTCACGAAGCCGGCGCCGACCTGCACCTGTCAAAGCCGATCCACGCCCAGGCGCTGATCGAGAGCATCCTGAACGCCATCGCCGCCCAACACTCGGAAAGGGCCACGGCGCAGGCGGAGATCGCCTCGATCCTGTCGCCCCCGGGCGCAGCCGAGAGCGGCGAGGAGCGCTATGGCGCCGCGTTGAGGTAGATCGGGTTGCCCAGCAACCAGAGCTTGCCGTCGGGCCCGCGTACGTCGATCCGCAGCCAATGGCGCCGACCATCGCCTGACACCTCGAAGCTGCGGGTCTCTTCGTCGCCGGGAAGGGTCGCGTCGGAAAGCTTGGGCTTCGGCCCGTCTGCGGCCAGCGACAGCGAGCCGCCGGCGGCATGACGCACATGGACGGTAATGCGCACGGACGCGCCGGCGGGCGCGGCCAGGGCGTCGCCCATCTCCGCGGTGCGTCCGCCGGAGGTCGCCGTGACCTCCAGGCCCTTGTCATGGCTGCCGGTGATATCGACGAACACGTGGCCGGCGCGGATGGCGGCCAGAATCGCCGGCTGCGAAAGCTCGGCGGCATGCACCACCGTCGTCGGGTAACCGATGCCCGACCTCGACTCCGGCTTCAGGTCGAGATCGTGATTGTCCGAGCCGCCCACGGCGGTGATGCGGAAGCCTGCGTTGAGGCGCGCCTCCCAGAAGGGGATGCCGGAAATCACGCTCTCCGCCCCGCCCGGCAGCCGAAGGGCGCCGCCGTTCACCACCTCAACGGCCTGGATGCGCGAGAAGTCGGTGTCCTTGGCCGTCCAGCCGCATCCCATGCACGCCTCGCCTGACGGCTGGCCTGGGTGGTTGATGGAGATCAGCCCGCCAGCCTTCTCCACCTGCCCCTGGATCGCCGCCAGCACAGGCGCGCGCGCCGAGCCCAGCTGGAAGTCCATCGGGGCGATCGGCCCCCAGACGTTGGCGTGGCCCCAAAAGGTGGTGATCTCCCGGCCCGGAATCAGCAGCAGGTCGTCGAAATAGGGGGCGAGTTCGCGCAGGGAATTGCTCTGGGCCGTGTCGTTGTGGTCGGTGACGGAGATGAAGTCGAGGCCGCGGGTGTGCGCCGCCTCCAGCGTCCGGAACACCGGGCAGGGGACGTGGGCGCCCGTTATCGACAGGCACGAACCGTCGGAGTGGGCGGTGTGCATGTGCAGGTCGCCGCGATACCAGCCCGGGCCGGCCCTGACGGGAACCGCGCTGAAGCCCGTGAACCTCGTCCCGTGCTCGAAGGAAATCTTCGCCGTGTAGCGGGCCTCCGCGCCCGGCCGCAGGTTCGGCACGCCGAGCACCAGCCTCCAGGTTCCCGCCGGGAGCGGGCCTGCCAGGTAGGACGGCGTGGCGTCGGCGTCGCTGATCGTGAAGCTCTGCTTGTTGCCGCCGCTCCAGCCGCGGAACCGCTGCGGATCGCGCACGCCCAGATCGATCACCGACTTCTGGTCCTTGCCGGTGTAGGCGAACTCGACGGTCAGCCGGGTGGTCCCGGGCGGGACCTGGAACGGGGCCTCGCGGTAGCTCTGGTGATCGGCGTGGGACATGACGCCGGTGAGGGTGAGGTCCTGGGCCGCGGCGGGCGTGGCGGCGGCGCACAGGGCCAGCAGCGCCAACGCGATCCTTCTCCCCTTGCGGGAGAAGGTGTCAGCCGAAGGCTGACGGATGAGGGGGGATGTGAACATCACAGCCTTTTGCCGTTCGATTGTGAAAGGTCTGTGCGCCCCCTCATCCGTCCACTTCGCGGCCACCTTCTCCCGCGAGGGGAGAAGGGACCGATGCCTCAGGGCGCCTCGTTGGAGAACACGATCGTCCCGGAGGCGGCGAACATGCCGCCGACGCCATGAGCGATGCTGATCTTGGCGCCCGGAACCTGGGCGGGCGCGATCCCGCGCATCTGCCGCACGCTCTCCTGCAGGGCGTACATGCCGTACATGCCTGAGTGCATGTAGGAGAGGCCGCCGCCGTTGGTGTTCAGCGGCAGGCTGCCCGGCTTGCCGACGTTGTCGATGGCGGTGTGGCGCTCGTTGATGAACGCGGCCGCCTCGCCCGGCTTGCAGAAGCCGAGGTCTTCCAGGCCGTAGAGCGGCAGGTGGGCGAAGGCGTCGTAGATCATCAGGTGATCGACG
>DASRRU010000138.1:0-26618 GCA_035656795.1 Phenylobacterium sp.
CGGCCGCGCTGTCATCGGCGGCCTGATCTTCGCTACCATCGCCACCCTGATGTTCGTCCCTGTGGTCTTCAGCCTGGTCCACCGCAAGCACGCCGCCCCTGAGGGCGCGCCGCACGACGGACGCGAGCCCGGGACAGGAGAAGCCTATGCCGTCTAAGATTCCCGCCAATCCGCACGACGTGCCCGAGGTGCTGAACCACCGCCCGCCGCGCTGGCTGAAACCTACCGCCTTCGTCGCCGCCGGCATCGCCACCGCCGTGGTGGGGGTCGGCCTGGTCACCCGCGGCATGGCCAGCGAGGACCTGAAGGCCACGGCTTCCGCGGCCGCCATCTCCACCGTCGAGGTGATCGCGCCGACCAGCGATACTGCCGCCGAGCCCCTGGTGCTTCCCGCCGACGTGGAGGCCAACGACGTGGCCGCCATCCACCCACGGGTCAGCGGCTATATCCGCCAATGGGACGTGGACATCGGCGCCCATGTGAAGACCGGCCAATTACTCGCTGACATCGATACCCCGGACCTCGACCAGCAACTCGCCCAGGCCAAGGCGGCATTGGCCACAGCCGCGGCCAAGCAGGGGGTCGCCAAGGTTTCCGCCGACCGCTGGAACCGTCTGATCGCCAAGAACGCCGTCTCCCAGCAGGAAACCGACGAGAAGACCGGCGACTTCGTCGAGCGCAGCGCCGACGTGCAGGCGGCCAAGGCCGAGGTCGATCGCCTGCAGGCGCTGGAATCCTTCAAGCGCATTGTTGCGCCCTTCGACGGCGTGGTGACCAATCGCACCGCCCACGTCGGCGCCCTGGTGGCGGCCGGGACCCCGAACGACCCCAGCCTCTTCACCGTCGCCGACGTCCACCGGCTACGCATCTACGTCCATGTGCCCCAGGCCTATTCCTCCCAACTGACGCCCGGCATGGAGGCGAGCGTCACGGTGCCCGAGTATCCCGGGCGGGAATTCAAGGCAAAGCTCGCCAGCACCTCCGAGGCGGTCGGCGCCCAATCCGGCGCGCTCACCGCCGAGCTGCAGATCGACAACCCCGATCAGGCCCTGAAGCCCGGGGACTACGCCCAGGCGACGTTCAAACTGGCGCGCTCGGCATCGCAAACCCTGCGCCTGCCGGCCAGTGCGCTGATGTTCCGCCAGAAGGGCATGGCGGTGGGGATCGTCGACCCCCAGGGACGCGCGCGCCTGCGCTACATCACCATCCTCCACGACCTCGGCGCCACCGTCGAAATCGCCACCGGCCTGAGCCCCGGCGACCGGGTGATCGACAACCCGCCGGATTCGCTGGAGGACGGCGAGAAGGTGCGGGTGGCTGCGCCGGCGGCGCACCGCGGATGAAGACCCTTCGCGCCCTCCTGGCGACCGCAGCGACCGCCGCGGGCCTGGCGGCCTGTTCCCTGGCGCCCCCCTATCGCGCGCCCGAGGTGAGCGTCCCCACGACCTTCAAGGAGAACGGTCCGTGGACCGAGGCTACCCCGGCCGACCAACTGCGACGCGGCGCCTGGTGGGAGGCCTACGGCGATCCCCTGCTTAACCGCTACGAGGCGCAGCTGGAGGCCGACAGCCCGACGCTCGCCGAGGCTGCGGCCCGCTACGACACGGCTCTCGCCTATGCGCACGAGGCCGCCGCGGCAGGGATGCCGACCCTCGGCGGCGGCGGCGAGATAAGCCGCAACCGCCAGTCCGACAACCGGCCGCTGCGCAGCGCCAGCCAGCCCACCAACTATTCAGCAGACACGCTGGGTTTCTCCGCAGCCTACGAACTCGATCTCTGGGGCCGGGTTCGCAACCTCGTCGCCTCAGGTCGCGCCGAGGCTCAGGCCAGCGCCGCCGACCTGGAATCCGTGCGCCTGAGCCTGCAGGCGACCCTTGCGGACGACTACGTGCGCCTGCGAAGTCTGGACGCGGAAGCGGCCCTTCTGAACGACGCCGTGCAGGCCTATGACCGCGCCTATGGCATCACCCACGACCGCTTCACCGAGGGCCTGGTCTCCGACCTCGATGTCAGCCGAGCCGAGACGCAGCTGGAGTCGACCCGCGCAGAGGTCGCCGATCTCGTGGCCCAGCGCGCGCTCGTGGAACACGCCATCGCCAGCCTGGTCGGTACGCCGGCCTCCAGCTTCTCGATCCCCCCCGCGACCGTGGCGCTCAACCTGCCGAACCCCCCCACCGGCCTGCCTTCGACGCTGCTGCAGCGGCGGCCGGACGTGGCGGCGGCCGAGCGGCGGGCGGCGGCGGCCAACGCTCGCATCGGCGTGGCGCGGGCGGCCTATTTCCCGCAAATCGATCTGGCCGCCGCGGGCGGCTGGCAGAGCACTGCCTTCTCCAACCTTTTGGCCCCCGGCAACACCTTCTGGATGCTCGGTCCGCAGGCCGCTTTCAGCCTCTTCGACGGCGGCTTGCGCAAGGCTGGAGTCGCGGCTGCCCGCGCCCAGCTCTCGGAAGCCAGCGCCGCTTACCGCGCCCAGGTCCTGCGCGCGTTCCAGGACGTGGAGGATAACCTCGCGGTTCTCAACAACCTGGCGGTCGAGGCCGATCGCGAAGCGGCGGCGATCAGCGCGGCGAAGCGGACCGAGGACGCCGCGCTGGCCCGCTATCAGGAGGGTGCGGCCAACTACCTCGAAGTGGTGACCGCCCAGGCGGCGGACCTGCAGGCCGAGCGCGTCGGCATCGATGTCGAGGATCGCAGGCTGCAGGCCAGCGTCAATCTGGTGCGCGCGCTAGGCGGGGGCTGGGTGAACGGGGACCTCCCAACCACCAAGGCGGTCGCCTCAGCCGCGCTGGTCGGGCCGCAATCGCCCTAGGCGAGGCTGAATAGGAACGGCCCGCCCCACAGGCCACGGCAGGTCCCAAGGCTCCCGTGGCACGCTGAACGACCGATCGGGACGGCGAGTCTTCCGCCGAATTCCGGCGCCGGGGGGCCTGACCTCTACGGGTGCTGCGCCGGCGGGGGGGATGAGTTGGCTGGTCCGGCCACGGGGACGGGAACAGCCTGCGGGCGCGGTTCTCCGTTCGGAGGCGAACTGCTCGATTGGCGCGCGTCGGCGCTGGCGCCGGCTTCCATGTAGAGCGAGTTCCTCTTCGTGCAGGCGCTCAATGCAACGCCAGCGACGACGATCCAGATAATTGCCCTCGACCGCATGGTCAGTCCCTCAACGCCCAGCCGGCGCCGCCAGACATAGTGTCCGGTGTCGCGTCGCGAAAGTGGGACACGGCCCCAAAAATGAGACCGATCCCCAGCTATCCGAGATGGCGGCGAGGATCGGCGTTGCAGGCGGCGGTCTCAGGAAGCTGAGGATGTGAGGGTTGACGTTTCGCCGTCCAAAGACTTCCTGGGGACCGACGCCAGGACAGACTCACGTCGGCGATCTGAAACGCTATCGAGGCGAAGTCGTCGGCCTGCCGCATGGCCCATGCGGCGAGACCTCGCCAGAAGGACGACTACCATACGGTGGCGCGCAACATCTTCCGCAATCGGAGCCCCGGCCAAGCCAGGACGGGGACTTCACGTGACTTGCAGTTCCTCGCAGCGGCGGCAGGCTGAGCCATGCGCAGTCTGAGGATTTCCCCTGTGCGCGTGGCCGTGAAGGCCGGTTCCGACCACCCTTGGCTCACCCTATCGGTGGTCCTGGCGCTGGCGGCCGCCGCCCTTTGGTTCGTCGTCGGCCATTTCAGCATGACGAGCGATACCGCTGAACTGATCTCCAGCAAGGTCGCCTGGCGCCGGCACGAGATCGCCATGGACAAGGCGTTCCCGCAGAACACCGACAGCACCGTCGTGGTCATCGATGCGGCGACGCCCGAGCTCGCCGAGTCCGCCGCGGCCGCCCTGACCGCGAAGCTGGCGACGGAGACCCAGCTGTTCCGCAGCGTGCGCCGCCCCGATGGTGGGCCGTTCTTCGCCCGGGAAGGCTTGCTCTTCGCGCCGACGCCGCAGGTGCGCGCGACCACCGACCAGTTGGTCTCCGCCCAGCCCTTCCTCGGCCCCATGGCGGCGGATCCCAGCCTGCGGGGGGTGATGACCGCCGTCTCGACGCTGGCCGATGGCGTCACCAATGGCCAGACCACGTTCGCGGCCGTCGGCAAGCCCATCTCCGTCCTCGCCGACGCGCTCCAGGGCGTCGCGGCGGGCAAACCCACCTTCTTCTCGTGGCAGGCCATGATCGCCGGCGGCGCCGACGGCCTGCAGGCGCCGACCCGGCGCTTCATCATCGCCCGGCCAAAGCTCGACTACGCCGCCCTGATGCCGGGCGTCGATTCCAGTGACGCGATCCGCCTGGCCGCCAAGAGCCTTGGGCTGGACGCATCGCACGGCGCCCGCGTGCGTCTGACGGGCGCTGTGCCGCTTTCGGACGAGGAATTCGGCTCGCTCGCGGATCGCGCCTGGCTGGTGAGCGGATCGATGCTCCTGGCCGTGCTGGTGATGTTGTGGCTGGCGGTGAAGTCTGTTCGGCTGGTCGCCGCGATCCTGGCCACGACGCTGATCGGCCTGCTGCTCACCACGGCGATGGGCCTGGTGACCGTGGGGCGCTTCAACCTGATTTCGGTGGCCTTCATTCCGCTGTTCGTCGGCCTGGGCGTCGACTTCGGCATCCAGTTCAGCGTGCGATTCCGGGCCGAGCGGATGACGACGAAGGACCTCGGCGAAGCCCTGACCGCCGCGGCGACCGGCATCGGCGGCTCGCTGACCCTGGCCGCCGTGGCGATCATCCTTGGGTTCCTGGCCTTTCTACCCACCCAGTATGTGGGCGTCTCCGAGCTCGGCATCATCGCCGGAGTTGGGATGCTGATTGGCCTGCTGCTGAATCTGACCCTGCTGCCGGCGCTGATCCGGCTGCTGCGGCCACCGCCACAGAGCGAGGCGGTCGGCTCCCCGCAGATGGCGCCTGTCGATCGATTCCTGATGGAGCGCCGCAGGCTTGTCCTCTGGGCCTTTGCCGTCTCGACCCTCGTCAGCATCGCCCTGCTCCCCTTCGTCCGTTTTGACTTCAACCCGATGCACCTGCGCAATGTGCACGGTGAGGCGATGTCGACGCTCAACGACATCATCAAGGACCCGACGGAGACCCCGAACACCATCGATGTCCTGGCGCCGTCCCTGGCTGCCGCGGACCAACTGGCGGACCGCATCGGCAAGCTGCCCGAAGTGGCCCAGACGATCACGCTTTCCAGTTTCGTACCCGACGATCAGGCCGCCAAGCTGGCGGCGATCTCCGACGCCCAGCTGCTGTTGGATCCGACCCTCAATCCGTTCGAGACCCAGCCGGCGCCCAGCGACGCAGAGGTAACAGCCTCGCTTCGGACCACGGCGGCCAAGCTCCGCGCCGCAGCAGGCACAAGCGGCGCGGATGCGCTTCGACTGGCCGCCGCGCTGGATGCGATCGCGGCGGGACCGCCGGCCCTGAGGGCCAAGGCGGCCTCCGCGCTGATCCCGCCGCTCAATACCTTGCTGGACGAACTGCGCGCCCTTCTGACGGCCGAGCCCGTGACCTTGCAGAGCTTGCCGCAGGACATCGCGCGCGACTGGACGACGACGGACGGCCGCGCCCGCGTCCAGGTCTCACCGAAGGGCGACTCCAACGACAACGGCGTGCTGAAGACCTTTTCCAAGGCCGTCCGCGCCGTCGCGCCCGACGCATCAGGCCCTCCGATCTCGATCCAGGAGGCGGGCAAGACCGTAAGCTGGGCCTTCATCGAGGCCGGCCTGCTATCGCTCGTGGCGATCACTGGCCTCCTGCTGTTCGTCCTGCGCAGCCTGCGGGAGGTCGCCTTTACCCTGGCTCCCATCGTGCTGGCGGGCTTCCTCACCCTGGGGACCTGCGTGCTGATCGGCCAACCGATCAACTTCGCCAATGTCATCGCCTTCCCCCTGCTGTTCGGGGTGGGCGTGGCCTTTCACATCTATTTCGTCATGGCCTGGCGGGCGGGAACCACCAATCTGCTGCAATCCAGCCTGGCGCGCGGGGTGTTCTTCAGCGCACTCACCACCGGGACGGCGTTCGGCAGCCTCATGCTCTCCAGCCATCCCGGCACGGCCAGCATGGGGAAGATCCTGATGATCTCACTGATCTGGACCCTTGTGGCCGCGCTGATCTTCGAACCGGCGCTGCTGGGACCGCCGCCGGAAAAGCTGACGACCTAGGGCGCGGGCCTGGCCGGGCGACCGACCAGCTTTCGGCCCTCCCTCGCCTGCCAGATCAGCAGGGTCGGCACGCCGACCACGAGGTCGCGGGCGCGTCGCAGGAGCGAGACCGCCAGGAGGTCGCTCGGCTGCAAGCCGAACAGCGGCGCCAGCAGCACATAGGCGCCTTCCTGGACGCCCAGGCCGCCGGGCAGGATGAACGCCACGCCGCGCGCGGCATACATCAGGCTTTCGACCGCTAGGACCGCCCACAATGGCGCGTGAGCGTCCATGAACTGAAGTGCGATCCAGGATCCCAGGCCGCTGCCGACCCATCCCAGACAGTGGAGGCTCAGGGCCGCCAGGAGGCGGAGGGGTTGGCGGTAGATGGTGTCGAGCGACGCGCGCACGGCGTCGGCGCGACTGACCGAGTCCGGCCACCACCGCTGCGCCAGCCCGCCCAGCCAGGTCACGCCCCTGCCCTGCACCAGCCCGAAAGCGCAGGCGGCGAAGACGAGGAACCCCAGGGCGCCCGCGATCTGCCAGACGAGCGGCGCGCTATGCGGTCCGCCGTGAAGCTGGGACACCAACAGGGCCACCCCAAACAGGGTGTAGAGCACCTGTGCGCTGAGCTCGACGGTGACATCGGCGATGGTCGAGGCGACCACCAGGTCCTCAGCAATTCCCTCGGCCCGGGCCACGCGAGCGCCCAGCAGGAAGCCGCTGACCTGGGCGAAGGGCAGGATGTCGGAGCCCGCTTCGCGAAGCAGCCTGGCCCACACCAGGATCCCTAGACCCCGCGCTCCCAGGTTCGGCGCAACCGAAAACCAGGCGCCGCCCAGCACCAGGATGACCAAGGGCCAATAGAAGAGATAGGCCGCGAAGCCGGCGAGCCCCGCACGCTCGATCGCCGCCAGAACGGACTGATAGCCGACCGCGGCCACCACCAGGGTGAGGAGGGCAAGGCCGACGACCAGGGCCGCAAAAACCCCGCCACGCGTAACCTTACTCAAGACGCCCCTTTCCCCAACCGTCCGGAAGCTTCAGGCCGCGACGGGCGGCGCCTTCATGAACCGCAGCGCGAACCGGATCATGTTGGGGACGAACACCGGGCGGATCAAGCGTGGATCGTAGGGCGACAGTCGGCGGTCGTTCTCCTGCAGGCAGATTCGGGCGAGTTCCGGAAAGGTGATCTCGACGCCCAGATCCTTGGAGCCGTTCAGAGTGAAATTGTTGTCCTGGGCCTTGTCGCTCTTTTCCATGTCGCCGGCGATGCCGATCCGCTCGGCGATCAGGAACAGCCAGACCGCCATCACCTTCAGCTCGAACCACGGCCGGCGCCAGAAGGGCATGTTGCGCCGCCACCAAGCGACCCAGTTGACGAAGAACAGGATGTGGCGGCCCTCCTCGCGCATCACCGGCTCGAAGGTGTCCACCAGTTCGGTCGGGAAAAAGCCGGAACTGCGGGCGATCTCGAACAGGCCGAAGCCGAAGAAGCTGTCTATGCACTCCGAATAGCCGGTGACCATGAAGGCCCATTCGGGGTCTTTCGGACGGCGATAGGCGGGCTCCGGGTCGAGCTTGATGCCATAGGCCTCGACCATGTTGGCCAGCACCAGCTTGTGACGGCTCTCCTCGAAGGCGTCCATGGCGACCGCGGCCTTCAAAAGGGGGTCGGTGACCACCTCGCCGTAGGTGCGCACATTCCAGCCGGCCTTCTCCTCGGTCTGCACAGCGATATCCCAGATGGGCAGCGAGACGATGCGCCCGCGGGTCTCCTCGTCGAGCTTGGGCCAATCGATGACGGCGGGCTTGTAGGGATCGTGGGTGCGCAGCAGGGTGTCGCAAAACAGCGCCTTGTGCGCCTCGCTGCCCAGCCGGATCGGCTTGTCGGGCGGGGGCAGTTCCACCTCGACATCGGGAAAGTCCGCAAAGGTGCTGGCGGTCACGGGCGCTCCCTTCCATTCCGGCGATGAAACTGCCTCGCCATGTAGGAAGCGCGTGCGGCCGCGAAAACCGCCTGGCCGTCAAATCAGATCGGAAAATCCTCCGAGGTGCGCACCGCTCTCGGTGATCGCCGCCCTGGTCTCCGGGGCCAGCAGGGCCGCCAGTTCTCCGGGATAGTCGTAGCCCTCGGCCGCGCCTTCAAATCCGCCTGCGGTGGCCGGATGCAGATAGAGCTCGGTGAGGCCCGCGGGCAGTTGTCGGATGACGCCGGCCACCCGCGCCGCGGTCATCGCCCCCGACCAGGCCAGGCCGAACACCTGGTCGGCCATGGCGATGCCTGCGCGTCGATAGCGAGACCGCACCAGCCGGGCCCAGGGCTCTGTCAAAAAGCCCGGCGGCGGCGCTGCGGTCGGCTCCACCGCGGCCAGAACAGCGCCGAGTTCGATGGGCGCGCGGCTGGCGGCCATGCCGTATCGGCGGCCGATCCGCAGCATCAGCCCGGCGATGGTGGGGTGCAGGTGATAGTGCTTGTGCGTGTTGACGTGGTCGAGCGCCAGGCCGGTGCGGGCAAAGGCCTCGAACTGGGCCTCGATCTCGGCGGCGACCTGACGACGCACCGTTGGCCGGAAAAAGATCTCGGCGCCCATGGCGGCCATGTCGGTGCGAAAGAGGCCCGCGCCGGTGACAAGGTCCGGCAGCTCGGCCGCCGGCAGCATCGGCCGGCCCTCCACAAGCACCAGATGCAGGCCCACGCGCAGCCGCGGCAGGCGCCGGGCCCGCGCCACGGCGTCGACGCACCCAGGGCTGGCGACCATCAAGCTGGCCGAGGTCAGCACCCCGTCGCGATGGCCGACCTCCACCGCCTCATTCACCTCCGCCGCCGCGCCGAAGTCGTCGGCGGTGATGATCAGACGGCGGGTCAGGAGACGATCATGTCTTCGCGGGTGCGCAGGAACTGGAAGAACTCCACCCCTTCGCGAAGCCGGCGGACCAGCATGTCGCGCGAGGTCAGCATCTCGCCCACGATCTCGGCGATCTTCGAGGGGCGGAAGTAGAATTTCTTGTAGAAGTCCTCGACCGAATTGAAGATTTCCGTGTGGCTGAGGTGCGGGTAGTTCAGCGGCGCGATCTGGGTGCCGTCGTCGGTGAGGAGTTCGATGTCCGACGCGAACCAGCCGTTCTCCTTGGCCTGGTTGTAGAGGAAGGTCCCCGGGTACGGCGCGGCCAGCGACACCTGCAGGGTCCGCGGGTTGACCTCCTTGGCGAAGGCCAGGGTCTCCTGGATGGTCTCGTGAGTCTCGCCGGGCAGGCCCAGGATGAAGGTGCCGTGCACAATGATGCCCAGGTCGTGGCAATCCTTGGCGAAGCGCCGGGCCACGTCGACCAGGATGCCCTTCTTGATGTTGTGCAGGATCTTCTGGTTGCCGGACTCGTAGCCCACAAGCAGCAGGCGCAGGCCGTTGGCCTTCATGACCTCCAGCGTCTTGCGCGGCACATTGGCCTTGGCGTTGCAGGACCAGGTGACGCCCAAGGGACCGAGCGCGCGGGCCAGGTCTTCAACCCGGGCATGGTCGTCGGTGAGGGTGTCGTCGTCGAAGAAGATCTCGCGAATCTGCGGGAATTCCCGCTGGACGTACTTCACGTCCTCCACCACCCGTTCGGTGGTCTGGTAGCGGTACTTGTGGCCGCCGATGGTCTGCGGCCACAGGCAGAAGGTGCAGCGCGATTTGCAGCCGCGGCCGGTGTACCAGCTCATGTAGGGGTGCAGCAGGTAGCCGCCGAAATAGTTCTCGACTTTCAGCTGCTTGTAAAGCGGCAGGACCGAGGGCAGCTGATCCATGTCCATCAGGATCTCGCGCTCGGGATTGGAGACCAGCGCCCCCGTCGCATCGCGCCAGGTCAGGCCGCGGATGGTCTTCCAGTCGCGGCCCTCGGCCAGCTCCTTGATGGTGAATTCGTATTCGTTGCGGGCCACGAAATCGAGTTCGGGACAGGCCGCCATGCTCTCCTTCGGCTCCACGGCGACCTTTGCGCCGATGAATCCGATCTTGGCTGTGGGGTTGATCTCCCGGATCATCCGCGCCGTGCGGCAGTCCGACTTGAACGAGGGCGTCGAGGTATGGATGACGATGAGCTCGTGGCTCTTCACGTCGTCCTCGATGTCCTTGAACGAGATCTTGTGCGGCGGCGCGTCGATCAGCTTTGAGCCCGGAACCATGGCGGCGGCCTGCGCCAGCCAGGTCGGGAACCAGAACGATTTGACCTCGCGCTTCATCTGGTAGCGCGCACCGGCTCCACCATCATATCCATCGAAGGACGGCGCCTGCAGGAAAAGACTACGCATCATGACGCTCCTATATGCGCCTCAGGGTCCCCTGAGCGTCAACCCGGAACTGGACGCCTCGCCAATCCACCGCGCGCACAAAGAACGACGCCAGGTAGACTCCGAAGGACAGCAGGTCGCGAAATGGCATCAGCCACGCGCCACCCGCCGACTCACCGGACACCTTGTCCACCTGACGCATCAGCAACAGGCGGCAGATAAGCACGATGGCCAGAGTTGCAAACCCGCCGGCCGATTCGCCCCCTAAGATCAGCCCGAGCAGGGCCAGGGGGAAGGCATGGGTGACGCCGCTGCCGAAGAAGCCGGCCGGATCGACCCCGCGGATGGTGCGCGCCCAGCGCAGCTCGTGGGCGATGAGTTCCGCAAGGTTCGCTTCAACACAGTTATGGGTCACCAGCCCTGGAGCCACGACGCTGCTCAGCCCCTGTGCGCGCACGGCGGCGCCGATCGCGTAGTCGTCGGCCAAAAGGTTGGCGAACGCCTCGAACCCACCGATCGCATCCAGCACCTCGCGTCGCAGGGCGATCGTTGATCCCATGCACGGCTTGGCGAGACCCAGGCCCACGCCGACCGCGACACTGGGCAGGAATTGATAGCTGATGTTCATGGCGGACAAACGCGACCAGACGCCGAGCACCCCCTTGCCGCGGTAGGCGCAGGTGACGACGCCGACCCCCGGCGCTTCGAGCGCCGCCACCACGCCGCGCAGGTAGCTGGGCGCCACCGCGATGTCGCTGTCGCTCACCACGATGATGTCGTGCTTGGATTTCTCCATCATATTGATAATATTAGATATCTTCTTGTTTTCGCCATGCGCGGCCGCGTTCACGACCAGGACGACGTCGCGGTCGGGAAACGCCTGCCGAAGGGTCCCGACGACGAGCTGGGCCGAATCGGCGGGATCCTGGACCCCCAGGACCATCTGCACCGGGCCCGCGTAGTCCTGCGCCAGGAAGCTCCCCAGCGCGTCGCTCAAGCCGGGCTCCGCGCCATGTAGCGGCTTCAGCAGGGTGACCCCGGTCGCCGGCTCCTGCGGCTCGCAGGACGGCTTGCCGAGGAGCGTGTGGACCTGGCGCACGGCCAGCAGCTGGTACGCCGACCCCGCCAAGGCCAGCGTCAGGAGGATCCAACCAATGATTTGCACAACCTGATGCACACCCGGCGACTTCGCTTCGCTCAAGGTGTTCCTATATGCTCGAGGAGCCGCTAGGCCAGCGATGATAATGCGCCGTGGCCGGATCGATGGCGGCCGAGCCACAGGATGTTTTGATGCGATGGGTGCAATCGCGGGCGCTGCGCCTTCTACTCCTCGGAATCGCCTGTTCGGCGGTGGCCGCGCCCTGCCGCGCGGCGGGTGATCCCGCCGATCCCTTTGAGGGCATGAACCGCCGCTTCTTCGCAATCGAGGAGGCGCTGGATCGGCATGCGTTCGGCCCCGCCGCCCGGGGCTTCAGCAGGGCTCCATCGCCCCTGCGCGACGGCCTGCGCAATTTCAGCCGCAACCTGGAAGAACCCGTCATCTTCGTGAACGACATCCTGCAGGGCCGCCCCGGGCAGGCTGCACACACTCTGGCGCGGCTGGCGCTCAACACCACCTTTGGCCTGGGCGGCTTCATCGACGTCGCCAAGAAGAACCATCTGCCGCATCGCCCCAACGGGTTTGGCACGACCCTTGGCCGATGGGGCGCAGGACCGGGGCCGTATCTGTTCCTGCCGCTGGTCGGACCCAGCACCCTTCGCGACGCATTCGGCGGGCTCGCCGACGCCGGCCTCAATCCGCTGAGCTACGCCCGTTACCGCGGAAAGGTCGAACTCTCCATTGCCGTCACCGTCATCGATGGCCTCGGCGACCGCAGCGACGCGGAGCAGGATCTCGATACGATCCGAAGGACGTCGACCGATCCCTACGCCACCCTGCGCTCATACTACCTCCAGAACCGGCAGGCCGAGATCCACGGCGGCGCCGTCAACGTGGACACGCTTCCGGATCTCGACATCTCGCCGCCGACGGGACCCAGCGCCTCGCCACCGAAGCCGCAACCGCCGCCACAGCCCAGCGTCGCGCCCTCCCCGCGTCCGGACGACGCCGCGCCGGAGCCGCGCCCTTGACCCCGCCGACGTTGGCCCTGGCGACCGGGAGCCAGGACGCCGTCGAGGGCGACCTGAAGGGCGCGACCGTACTGGTCACCGGCGCCGCCGGCTTTGTGGGCTCTGCGGTGGCTCGGGCGCTACGCCGGGAGGGAGCCGTGCTGCGGGTGCTGGTCCGCCCCACGAGCCCGCGGACCAATCTGGATGACCTCGAGGCCGAGGTGGCGATCGGCGACGTCAGGGACCGCGCGTCGATGGAGCGTGCGCTCGATGGGCGCCGGTACCTCTTCCACGTGGCCGCGGACTACCGGCTGTGGTCCCGCGATCCCGAGGAGATCGTTCGCAACAACGTGGAAGGCGCCCGGAACACGATGGAGGCCGCCCTGGCCGCCGGGGTGACGCGGATTGTCCACACCAGCAGCGTCGCCACCCTGCGCCTGGCGCCGCACGGAGGGCCCGCCGATGAATCCGGGCCGCTCACGGAGGGCGAAGCCATCGGCGCCTACAAGCGCAGCAAGGTCGCCGCGGAACGTATTGTCGAGCGGATGGTCGCCGAGCGGGGCCTGCCGGCGGTGATCGTCAATCCCTCCACGCCGATCGGCCCGCGGGACGTGCGTCCGACACCGACCGGACGGATCATCGTGGAAGCGGCGCTCGGGCGGATGCCGGCGTTCGTGGACACCGGCCTCAATCTTGCGCACGTCGACGACGTCGCGGACGGCCACCTCCTCGCTCTTCGGAAAGGCCGGGTCGGGGAGCGCTATATCCTGGGGGGCCAGGACACTTCCTTGCAGAACATGCTGGCCGAGATCGCCCGACTGTCCGGCCGCCCCGCGCCCAGGATCAAGCTGCCGCTCGGGCCGTTGTGGCCGCTCGCCGAGGCCGCGGAGCTGATCGGCCGAATCACCGGAAAGGAGCCCTTCCTCACCAAGGACGCGCTGAAGATGGCCAGCCACCACATGTATTTCTCGTCGGCCAAGGCCGAACGCGAGCTTGGCTATTCCGCTCGGCCCCACCAGGCGGCGCTGCGCGATGCGCTGGCCTGGTTCCGGACGGCGGGCTACGTCCGATGATTGAAGCCGCACTCGGTGTCCTGGCGCTGGCGATCTGGGCCTTTCTCCTGGCCGGCCGGGGGGGATTCTGGTTGGCGGATCAGACCGACGCCGGCGAGTCGGCAGCCCCCGCGGTCTGGCCGGCCGTGACCGCGGTCGTTCCGGCCCGCGACGAAGCGGACGTGATCGCCGAGGCCATCGGCGGCCTTCTGGCGCAGGACTATCCCGGCCAGTTCCACATCATTCTCGTCGATGACGACAGCTCCGACGGCACCGCCGAGCGGGCGCGGGCCACCGCAGCAGCCCTCGGGACTGCGGCGCGGCTCACGGTGCTCTCCGCAGCCCCCCTCCCGTCCGGCTGGACCGGAAAGCTCTGGGCAGTCTCGCAAGGCGTGGCCGCGGCCGGGCGGAAGCCCAAGTACCTGCTGCTGACCGACGCCGACATCGCTCACAGCCCCGACGGCGTGCGCAGGCTGGTCTCGCGGGCGGAGGCCGGCGGCCTCGTTCTGACGTCCCTGATGGCCGAGCTCCATTGCAAGACCTTCGCCGAGCGGCTGCTGATCCCGGCCTTCGTGCTGTTCTTCCAGATGGTCTACCCGTTTCGCACGGTGAACCGTCCTGACCGAACCCTCGCCGCCGCGGCTGGCGGTTGCATGCTTGCGCGGCGCGACGCCCTGGAAAGGGCCGGCGGGGTCGCCGCGATCCGCACCGCGGTGATCGACGATTGCGCCCTGGGGGAACGTCTCAAGCGGCAAGGTCCGATCTGGCTGGGCCTTACCCACCGCGCGCGGAGTCTGCGGCCTTACGCAACCATCCAGTCGATCGGCCATATGGTCTCGCGCTCGGCCTACGCCCAGCTGGACTATTCCCCGGTGAAGCTCGCGGGGACGCTGCTAGGCCTGGCCTTGGTCTATCTCGTTCCGCCCGCGCTCGGCCTGTTGGGCTCGGGGCCTGGCCGCTGGGCCGGCCTGCTGGCGTGGGCCGCCATGGCCCTCTGTTTCCAGCCGATGCTGCGGTTCTATCGCCGCTCGCCCCTCTGGGGCCTGGCCCTGCCCCTGATCGGCGCCCTCTACGCCCTCTTCACGGCGAACTCCGCCCTGCAGGTGTGGCGCGGCGGGGGCGGTCAGTGGAAGGGCCGCGCCCAGGCCCTGGCGCGAACCGCATGAGCGCCGACGCCGATCTGGTTTCCGGAAAGGGTCCGGGAGACGAAAACTTTCCGGTCGCCTCGTGGCTGATCGAGCGGCGGCTGCGCCCGACGATCCTGGCTTTCTACCGCTTCGCCCGCACCGCGGACGACATCGCCGACCATGCGCAGCTGGTCCCGGCCGAGAAGCTTCGTCGCCTGGAGGGGATGCGCGGCGCGCTGATGGGCGAACATGACCACGCCGAGGCCGCGACAGCGCTTCGCCGGGCGCTCGCGGACAGGGGGCTGCCACGGACCCACGCTCTTGATCTCCTTGAGGCCTTCCGGAGAGACGCCGTCCAGTCGCGCTATTCGACCTGGGACGACCTGATGGACTATTGCCGGTATTCCGCCGCGCCGGTCGGACGCATGGTGCTCGACATTCACGGTGAACCCGCCGGCCTCTGGCCAGCCTCCGATGCGCTCTGCGCCGCTCTGCAGGTGATCAACCACCTCCAGGATTGTGGCAAGGACTACCGGGATCTGGACCGCGTCTACCTGCCTACGGAAGACTTGGCGGCGGCGGATCAGGACGTCACTGCGCTGGCGGCCGGTCGCGCCTCGCCGGGTTTGCGCCTGGTGATCTCAAGCCTGGCCCGACGGACGCAGGATCTCCTGCGCCAGAGCCGGCCGCTCGCCCAGCAGGTGCGCAACCGCCGCCTGCGACTGGAGATCGCCATCATCCAGCGGTTGGCCGAAGACCTCACGGCGCGCCTGATCGTGCGTGACCCGCTTTCCGAGCGGGTGCATCATCGAAAGCTGGAGCTTATCGGTCTCGCCGGGGCCGCCGTCGGACGTCTTATTCGTCTGCCCCGACCGCCGCACGACCCAAGTATCCGAGTCGCAGACTAGCGGACGCGCCATGACCCTGACCGTTCCCCCCCCAGAAACCAGCCCGTCATCCGCACAGGCCGCGGCGGGCAGTTCGTTTTACGCCGGCATGAAGGTGCTGCCCAAGGCCGAGCGCGAAGCGATGTACGCGGTCTACGGTTTCTGTCGGATCGTGGATGATATCGCTGACGACCAGAGCCGTCCGGCGGCCGTCCAGCACGCCGCGCTCGATGCCTGGCGTCAGGATGTGCGATCCCTCTACGCCGGCGGCGACCCGGGTCACGCCGCGATGCTGGCGGCGCCGATTGCGCGATACGGCCTGGACGAGGCGGACTTCCAGGCGGTGATCGACGGAATGCAGATGGATCTCGATGGGCTCAGCCGCCCGGACCAGGCGACCTTCGATCTCTATTGCGACCGCGTGGCGGTGGCCGTGGGCCGCCTGTCGGTCAAGGTCTTCGGCATGGACCCCGAGCCGGGCGAAGCCCTCGCCCATCACCTCGGCCGCGCCCTGCAAATCACCAACATCCTGCGCGACGTGGACGAGGACGCCGACATGGGGCGGCTCTACCTGCCGGACGAGCTGCTCACCCAGGCGGGGATCACGACTCGCGATCCCCACGCCGCCGCCGCCGCGCCCGGCGTCGATCAGGTTTGCCGCGAGCTCGCGGCCACGGCCCAGGCCCACTTCGAGCGCGCGACAGCCATTCTCGCCGGAAAGCCGCGCGGCCGGCTGGCGGCGCCGCGCCTGATGGCGGTCGCCTACGCAGGCGTTCTGAGCCGCATGCAGCGGCGAGGCTGGGCGCCTCCGAGGACGCGCGTGCGGGTCAACAAGTTCGCCCTGATGTGGAGCCTCCTGCGCGAAGGCCTGTCGCTGTGACCGCCTATGTGGTGGGAGGCGGTCTGGCGGGATTGGGGGCAGCCACCGCGCTGTGCGCGCGGGGCGTGACGGTAGAATTGTCTGAAGCGTCGGCCCAGGCCGGTGGCCGCTGCCGATCCTACTTCGATCCCCAGATCGGGCTCACGATCGACAACGGCAACCATCTCGTCCTTTCCGGAAACCACCATGTGCGGGACTATCTCGCGCGGATCGGCGCCGCTGATGGCCTGGCGGGATCGCGGGAGACCGAGTTTCCGTTTGTGGATCTTGCGACGCGCCGGCGCTGGACCGTGCGGCCCAACCCGGGCGCAGTGCCGTGGTGGATCCTCAGTCCCGATCGCGGCGTCCCTGGCGCCCGGTTCACCGATTTCCTCGGCATGGCGGGCCTGCTGCGCGCCAAACCCGGCCAGCGCGTCGACGAAGCCATCGCCTGCAAAGGCCCCGTTTGGGACCGCCTGATGCGCCCCTTTCTGCTGGCGGCCCTCAACACCGAGCCCGAGGGGGCCTCCGCCGAGCTGGCCAGCCAGGTGATCCGTGAGACCCTGGCCAAGGGCGGCGCGGCCTACGCCCCACGCGTGCCAACACCCGGCCTGGCCGCCGCCTTCGTCAATCCGGCGCTGGACTTCCTGGAACGGCACGGCGCGAAAGTGCGTCTTCAGCGACGGCTGCTCGGGCTCCGCAACGACGGTCGCAGGGTGACCGGATTGCAGTTCTCTGACGGGATGGTGGAGATCGGCGCAGCGGACCGGATCGTCCTGGCGACGCCGCCCTGGATCACGGCCGACCTGATCCCGGGCCTGGATGTTCCGAATGAGTTCGAAAGCATCGTCAACGGCCATTTCCGCATCCGAGTGGGGCCTGGGGCGGGACAGGACGCCCCTCGGATCATCGGGGTGCTGAACGCCACGGTCGAATGGATCTTCTGCTTCGAGGATCGCATCTCGGTGACGGTCAGCGGCGCCAACCGCCTGGTCGGACAGCCCCGCGAACGCCTCGCCCGGGTCCTCTGGAAGGAGGTCTCCGACGTTCTGGACCTGCCCGCTGAATTGCCGCCGTGGCAGGTCGTCAAGGAGAAGCGGGCGACCTTTGCCGCCACGGTCGAGCAGCAGCGGCGGCGGCCTGCACCACGAACGGCCTTCGATAACCTGGTGCTGGCAGGCGACTGGACGGCGACGGGCCTGCCGGCCACTATTGAGGGCGCGCTGCGGTCCGGCGCCCGGGCCGCCGACCTGGTCGAAGAGACCTGCTCGTGAATCACCTCGCCTCCAGCTCGAGTGACCGTGCGGCGCGCCTCGACGGCCGCATCCGGCGCGCGGCTGACGCGCTGCTCAAGCGCCAGAATCACGATGGCCATTGGGTTTTCGAACTGGAGGCCGACGCCACCATTCCGTCTGAGTACATCCTGCTGCGCCAGTTCCTCGGTGAAGCCGACGATCTCGCGCTGGAGCGGAAAATCGGGGTCTACCTTCGCCGGATCCAAGGGGCGCATCACGGTTGGCCTCTGGTGTTCGGCGGGCCGTTCGACATCAGCGCCAGCATCAAGGCCTATTACGCGCTCAAGATGATCGGCGACGATCCCGACGCCCCGCACATGGCCGCAGCCCGCGCAGCGATCCGGGCGCACGGCGGCCCCGGGGCCGCCAATGTCTTCACCCGCATCCAGCTGGCCCTGTTCGGGCAGATGTCGTGGGCGCAGATCCCGACCATGCCCATCGAATTGATCCTGCTGCCACGCTGGTTCCCGATCCACCTGTCGAAGATGTCCTACTGGGCGCGGACCGTGATCGTCCCGCTGCTGGTGCTGCAGACCCGCAAGCCGGTGGCGCGCAATCCGCGCGGCGTCGGCATAGCCGAGCTCTACGACGGCGCCGCCCATATCAGGCCGGCGTCGAGGGCCGCGGCGACCAAGCGGATATGGACCGTCGGCTTCAATGCGCTGGACGTGGTCCTGAAGGCCGTCGAGGGGATGTGGCCAAAGCGGCTCAGGGCGCGGGCGACCCAGGCCTGCGTGGACTTCGTCAGCGCGCGCCTCAACGGAGTCGATGGCCTGGGCGCCATCTATCCGGCCATGGCCAACAGCGTGATGATGTACGACACCCTGGGCTTCGGTCCGGATCATCCGGAGCGCGCGGCGGCCCGGGAATCCGTCGAGCGCCTGCTGGTGGTGAAGGACGATGAGGCCTACTGCCAGCCCTGCGTCTCGCCAGTCTGGGACACAGCGCTGGCCTGCCACGCCCTGCTCGAACTGGGTGGCGACGCGGCCGAGGACGCGGCTGGTAGCGGCCTCGACTGGCTGATCCCGCGCCAGGTGCTGGACGTGAAGGGCGACTGGGCCGAAGAGCGGCCACGGGTGCGTCCCGGCGGCTGGGCGTTCCAGTACAACAACGCTCATTATCCGGACCTCGACGACACCGCCGTGGTGGTGATGGCCATGGACCGCGCCCGCCTCCGCGCGGGAAGCAAGTTCGACGCCGCGATCTCGCGAGGGACCGAATGGGTCGAGGGCCTGCAGAGCCGCGATGGCGGCTGGGGCGCCTTCGACGCCGACAACAGCTATCACTACCTGAACAACATCCCCTTCGCCGACCATGGCGCCTTGCTCGACCCCCCGACCGACGATGTCACAGCGCGCTGCGTCAGCATGTTGACGCAGCTCGGCGTCCGGCGGAACGCCCCACAGGTCAAGGCGGCCCTCGACTTCCTGGCCGCCTCGCAGCGCCCGGAGGGCAGCTGGTTCGGCCGCTGGGGGGTGAACTACATCTACGGGACCTGGTCGGTGCTCTGCGCCTTGAACGCCGCGGGACTGGGGCACGACGATTCCAGGGTCCGAAAGGCGACCGATTGGCTGGTCGCCATCCAGAATCCGGACGGCGGCTGGGGCGAGGACTGCGAAAGCTACGACCTCAGCTATGCGGGACATCGGCCCGCGCCCTCTGCGGCGTCCCAGACCGCCTGGGCGCTGATGGGACTGATGGCGGCGGGCCTGGTGGATCACCCGGCCGTGGAGCGGGGCGTGGGCTGGCTCGCCGCAGTGGAGGACGACGAGGGCTTCTGGCCCGAGCCAGGCTACACCGGCGGCGGCTTCCCGCGGGTGTTCTACCTCCGCTACCACGGCTATTCGAAGTTCTTCCCGCTCTGGGCCCTGGCCCGCTATCGCAACTTGACCCAGGCCAACAGCCGCCAGGTCGGCTACGGGATGTGACGATCCTGGTGGCCACCGGACTCCGCCGCGAGGCGCAGATCCTCGCAGGCCCGGGCGTGGTCGCGATCCCCGGCGCCGGCCGCGCCGAGGCGCTGGAGGCCGCCCTCACCGCGGCGGCGCCAGAGGCTGAAGGCCTCATCAGCCTGGGCATCGGCGGCGCGCTGGCGGCCGACCTGCGGCCCGGCGACTGGGTGGTCGCGACCCGCATCGCAGGCGCCGAGGACGTTGCGACCGATGACGCCTGGACCGCCGCCCTGGCCGCCCTGCTGCCAGGGTCGGCGAGCGGGGCCATTTTGGGCTCGGAGCGGATGCTGACCCTGGCCGCGGAGAAGCGGGCGGCGCGCGAGCGGTTTGGGGCCCTGGCCGTGGACATGGAATCCCACATCGCGGCCCGCGTGGCCCGACGCTTCGGCCTCCCCTTCGCCGCGGCCCGGGTCATCTCCGACGCCACCGATCACGACCTGCCGGAGGCGGTGAAGGTCGGCATGGCGCCGGATGGCGGGATGGCGCTCGGCCCCGTGCTCTGGGCCCTGGCCAAGGCCCCTCGCCAGTTGCCAGGGTTGATGAGGACCGGCCGCGACGCTGGCCGGGCCTTCCGCGCCCTAGCTGACGGGCGTCACCTTCTTGGCCCGCGGATTGGCCTGCCGGATCTCGTGCAGCTTCCGCTCGACGTGGGATGAAAAGACGAAGTCGGCCGGCCGTTGGTTATCCAGCGGAATTTCGGGCGCCATCTTGCCCTCGGTCCTGATGCCGCCGATCGCCACCTTCATGAGATTTAGCGGGTTGGTCACCGATTCGCGCACCGCTGTGCCTTCGAAGCCACAGTGGACCATGCAGTTGGCGCACTTCTCGTAGTTGCCGACACCATATTTGTCCCAGTCCGTGCCGTCGATCAACTCCTTGAAAGTCTTCACATAACCCTCGCCCAGCAGGTAGCAGGGCTTCTGCCATCCGAAGACGGTTCGGGCCGGCATGCTCCAGGGAGTGCACTCGAAGGTCTGATTGCCGGCCAGGAAATCGAGGAAGAGGTCCGACTGTGTGAAGGACCAGGCCCGCCCGTTCTTGCCGCGCTTGAAGATCTCGCGGAACAGCGTCTTGGTCTTGGCCCGGTTCAGGAAATGCTCCTGGTCGGGCGCGCGCTCATAGGAATAGCCCGGCGAGACCGTGATGCCGTCGAGACCGATCGCGGTCATCTCGTCGAAGAAGGCCGCCACCCGTTCCGGATCGGCGCCGTCGAACAGGGTGCAGTTGATCTGCACCCGGAACCCCTTGGCCTTCGCCAGTTGGATCGCCTCGACGGCCTTGTCGTAGACGCCGGTCTGGCACACCGACTTGTCATGCATCACCTGATCGCCGTCGAGGTGGATCGACCAGGAGAGGTAGGGCGAGGGCTTGTACTGGTCGATCTTCTTCGCCAGCAGCAGCGCGTTCGTGCAGAGGATCACGAACTTCTTGCGCTTGACGAAGCCCTCGACGATCCGCGGCATATCGCGGTGCAGCAACGGCTCGCCGCCGGCGATCGAGACGGCAGGGGCGCCGCACTCGTCGATCGCGGCCATGCAGTCGTCGTAGCTCAGCCGCTGGTTGAGGATCTCGTCAGGATAATCGATCTTGCCGCAACCGGCGCAGGCCAGATTGCAGCGGAATAGCGGTTCCAGCATCAGCACCAGCGGATAGCGCTTGCGCCCCATCAGGTGCTGCTTGGCGACATAGGCGCCGATGCGAGCGGCTTGGCCGAAGGGAATTCCCACGCAATATTTCCTTTTCGCTAGGCGTCTTCATAGTCGGAATCGCCGACGCGCCGAAGCTCCGGCGGAAGGCGAAAGACGATGTTTTCTTCAACGCCGTTCATCTGGGCAATCTCAACGGGCTCGATCCGGCGCAAAGCCGCGATCACATCCAGCACCAGCGCCTCCGGCGCCGAGGCGCCTGCGGTCAGGCCGACGACCTGGGCGCCGCGCACCCAGTCCGCCTCTAAGGCCGAGCCGTCGGCGATCAGATAGCTGGGCACCCCTTCTTCGACGCCGATTTCACGCAGTCGATTGGAATTGGAGCTGTTGCTCGCGCCGACCACGAGCAGGACGTCGACGCTCCGGCAAAGCTCCCGCACCGCCGATTGCCGGTGCTGGGTCGCATAGCAGATGTCGGAGGTGTTCGGGCCCACGAGATCGCTGAATCGCGCCTTGAGGGCGGCGATCACCTCGCGGGTCTCATCGACGCTCAGAGTCGTCTGGGTGACGTAGGCGGCCGGGATGTCAGAGGGAAGATCCAGCGCCGAGACGTCCTTCACAGTCGAAACGAGATGCACCGGCGCGTCCACCTGGCCGATCGTGCCCTCGACCTCGGGATGGCCGGCGTGGCCGATCAGGATCAGGGTCCGGCCCTGCCCCACGTACCGCCGGCTCTGGGCGTGCACCTTGGACACCAGGGGGCAGGTGGCGTCCAGGATCGGCAGCCCCCGGGCGCGCGCGTCGTCGACAACCGAACGGGCGACGCCATGGGCGCTGAAGATCGTCACCGCCCCTTCAGGAACCTCATCGAGTTCGTCGACGAATCGCGCGCCCTTGGCTTCAAGGCCGCTGACCACATGCTTGTTGTGGACGATCTCGTGGCGGACATAGACCGGTGCGCCGAAGGTCTCCAGCGACCTCTCGACGATATCGATCGCGCGCACGACCCCGGCGCAGAAACCCCGCGGCTGGGCCAGGACCACTCGCATCGTCACCTCCACTCACTGGCGCGGCGCGACGTGAACGCCGGCCGGGATCAGGTGCGTGTACACACCACATTGGCAGATGGTGACCGGGCTCGCAAAGGGCGTCATTGGCGATTGCTTGCCTGGGGATTTACATTGAAGGAATAGGCACCATCTGATCCCTAACTGGTTGACCAAGGCCCGGCATGCAAGTCCACGAGCACAAGGATCACCGGTCTATAGTCTCCTGGCGTGTGATCCCGCGCCGTAAGAAGCGCAGGATTCCCGTGGGTTGGATGGAGATAGGCGGCCACGCCTCGAAGATGGTCCAGACGCTGGCCAGCGCCCTCAGCGGTGACGCTTTGGTGACGGTCGATCACCTGGGTGGGCCCTGGGAGGCGGTCACCGCCGACCGGGCGTCGGCCAGATTCCAGGCGGCAATGGGGGCGGGCCGATGAACCGTTCTGCGCCCCTTTCCACGTCTGCGTCGGCGATCGCCGAGGCCCCTCCCGGAGAACAGGCGGCGAGCGATTCGCTCGCCCACGCCCTGCGCCAGTCGGCCCTGGAGGTGGAAGTCGTCCTCGACGGCGTGCTGCCGCAGCCGAATGGCCTGCACCGTCGCGCCCAGGAGGCGATGCGCTACGCCATCTTCGCCGGCGGCAAGCGCCTGCGGCCCTTCCTCGTCCGGCAAAGCGCAGGGCTCTTCGGCGCGCCCGTCGACCGCGCCCTGCGCGTGGCCGCCGCGATCGAGGCCCTGCACACCTACTCCCTGGTGCATGACGACCTTCCGGCCATGGACGACGACGATCTCCGCCGCGGCCAGCCGACCGTTCACCGTCAGTTCGACGAGGCGACGGCGATCCTCGCCGGGGATGGCCTGCTCACCTTCGCCTTCGAGCTGTTGGCCGATCCGGCCACCCATCCCTCGGGGGAGATTCGCGCCGACCTGATCGCCAGCCTGGCCCGCGCTGGCGGCAGCGAGGGGATGATCGGCGGACAAATGATCGATATCGAGGCGTCGCAGCGCGACCTGAGCGCGCCCCAGATCGTCGATCTGCAACAGAAGAAAACCGGCGCGCTGTTCGAGTTCTCCTGCGTTGCAGGGGCGATCCTCGCCGGCGCCCCGCCGGCGGACCGGGCGACGCTGAAAGCCTATGCGCAGGACCTCGGACTGGCGTTCCAGATCTGCGACGATCTCATCGACGTCCTGGGATCGGCGGACCTGGCGGGAAAGCAGGTCGGAAAGGATCAGGCCTCCGGCAAGGCGACCCTGGTTTCCCTATGGGGTGTCGAGCGCGCAGGCGCCGAGGCCCGGCGGCTGGCGGCGGACGCCAGCGCAAAGCTTTCGAACTACGGCGCGGACGCCGATCTGCTCCGTGCGCTTCCCTTCTTCCTACTGGATCGGCGCAGCTGAGGTTGGATGCGAGCCACCGGTCCATGTGTCGCCTGAGGTGTTCATGAGCGTCTATAGCCCCTTGCTGGATCAAATCGTCGTTCCGTCGGACCTGCGCGGACTGTCGAAGGACGAGTTGAGGCCGCTCGCCGATGAATTGCGCCAGGAGACGATCGATGCGGTCTCCGTCACCGGCGGCCACCTGGGCGCAGGGCTCGGCGTAGTGGAGCTCACGGTGGCCCTGCACTACGTTTTCGACACCCCGCAGGACCGCCTGATCTGGGACGTCGGACACCAGGCCTATCCCCACAAGGTGCTCACCGGGCGGCGCGACCGCATCCGGACGCTGCGTCAGGGCGGCGGCCTGTCGGGATTCACCAGGCGCAGCGAAAGCGAATACGACCCGTTCGGCGCGGCCCACTCCTCGACATCCATTTCGGCCGGCCTCGGGATGGCCGTGGCGCGCGACCTGGCCGGCGGCGACAACCGGGTGATCTGCGTGATCGGCGACGGGGCGATGAGCGCCGGCATGGCCTATGAGGCGATGAACAACGCCGGCGCCCGCAAAGGCCAGCTTCTGGTGATCCTCAACGACAACGACATGTCGATCGCTCCGCCGGTGGGCGCGCTGAGCCGCCGTCTGGCCCAGGCCGTCTCGTCCGAAGGCCATCAGAACCTTCGCGGTTCGGGGCGCGGCCTCGCCGCCCCCCTGGCGCAGCCGCTGCCCGCCGCCACCGCCCTCGCCGATGACCACGCCCGCGGCCGCGCGGCGGGCGGGACGCTGTTCGAGGAGCTTGGGTTCCATTACCTGGGCCCGATCGACGGCCATGACCTCGACCACCTTATCCCGGTGCTGGAGAACATCCGCGACAACGGCGTCGACGGTCCGGTGCTGCTGCATGTGGTGACGGAAAAGGGCCACGGTTACGCGCCGGCGGCCAAGTCCGCGGACAAGCTCCATGCGGTGAGCCCCTTCGACGTGCGGACCGGGGTGCAGGCCAAGGGACAGGCTGCGGCGCCGAGCTACACCAAGGTCTTCGCCGAGGCGCTGATGCGCGAGGCCGAGACGGACGACCGGATCATCGCAATCACCGGCGCCATGCCGTCCGGCACCGGGCTCGATCTCTTCGAAAAGCGCTTCCCTGATCGGATGTTCGACGTGGGCATCGCCGAGCAGCACGCCGTGACCTTCGCCGCGGGCCTGGCGACCGAGGGCTTCAAGCCGTTCTGCGCAATCTATTCGACCTTTCTCCAGCGGGCCTACGATCAGGTGATCCACGACGTGGCGCTGCAGGGGCTGCCGGTCAGGTTCGCGATCGATCGGGCGGGGCTGGTGGGCGCGGACGGCGCGACGCACGCGGGCGCGTTCGACATGACCTATCTCGGCTGCCTGCCGGGGTTCGTGATCATGGCCGCCGCGGACGAGGCGGAGCTGGTGCACATGGTGGCGACCGCAGCCGCCTACGACCAAGGACCGATCGCCTTCCGCTACCCCCGCGGCGAAGGGGTCGGCGTCGCCCTGCCGGAACGTGGCGAGGTGCTGCCGATCGGCAAGGGCCGGGTCCTGCGCGAGGGCAAGGATGTCGCCTTGCTCAGCGTCGGCACGCGCCTGCAGGCCGCGCTTACCGCCGCGGAACGGCTGCAGATGCGCGGGATCTCCTGCACGGTCGCCGACGCCCGGTTCGTCAAGCCGTTCGATCGCGACCTGGTCCGTCGGCTGGCGCAAAGCCATCACATGCTGATCACCCTTGAAGAGGGCGCGATCGGCGGCTTCGGCAGCCAGGTGCTCGACTATCTGGTGAACAACGACATGATGCGCAGTGGCCTGTCTGTCCGCACCCTGATCCTGCCGGACGAGTTCCAGGACCACGACGGCCCGCAGAAGCAATATTCCGACGCCGGCCTGAATGCGGCCGACATCGTCCGGGTGGTCGAAACCAGCCTGGCCAAGACGGCGTAGGCGGATGCGCGGGACCGCCGGCCTTGTCTTCGCCCTGACCCTCGGTTTCACCGCCGCGGCGCCGTCGGCGCACGCTCAGGGCGCCGATCCCGCCAGTCAGCAGATTCGCACCTTCGACGACGGCCTGCTCAGCGTGATGAAGCAGGCGGGCAAGCTGGGCCCGCGCGAGCGCTTCACCATGCTCCAGCCGATGATCGAGAAGACCTTCGATCTTCCAACCATGACCCGCTACGCCGTCGGTTCGGCCTGGACGACCCTGCCCCAGGACCAGCAGGGCGAGCTCGTCCGCGCGTTCTCGCGCATGACCATCGCGACCTATGCGCACAATTTCGATGGCTACTCCGGCGAGACGTTCACGCTCGAAAAGGTCGACACGCGTGGGCCGGACAAGCTGGTCCATACCCGCCTCGGCGGGACCGGCGCGCCGACCGAGCTCGCCTATCGCATGCGGCAATCCGACGGCGCCTGGAAGGTGATTGACGTCTACTACAACGGCGCCGTCAGCTCCCTCCTGGGCCAGCGGTCCGAATTCGCCGCGACGCTGGCGTCGGGAGGGGCGCCGGCGTTGGTCCGCAAGCTCAACAGCCACGCCGACGAACTCCTCCGGCCCCACTGACGGGCCGCGCCGGAGTTTGGTGAGGTCGCCGGCTGCGCCCCGCCGGCGGGTCCAGGCGTAGTAGCCCATCCCCAACCGCCAGCCATGCCGCCAGCAGCGGGAAGAGCAGGCCCAAGGGCAGCAGCAGCGCGCGGATGGATGCGCCCCAGCGCAAGGCCACCTAGTACCGCTGCACAGAGGATTTGACGGGTTCGCGCTGGAGCACTGGGAGGTGCTCTGGTGCGACGAGCACCTCGATGCTTCGGGCGGCTCTGGGGGTTCGGCGGATGAGCCCCAGGCGTTCGAGGGTGAGGATCATCTG
>DASRRU010000139.1:0-6768 GCA_035656795.1 Phenylobacterium sp.
CGCTGCTGGACGCCTAGCGCCGTCGGGACTGCGTCAGGCGGCGACCACTCCGAAGAGTTTGCCGATGCCGGCGGTGACGGCCATCGCCAGCGCGCCCCAGAACGTCACGCGCACCGTGGCGCGCAGGATGTTCGAGCCGCCAGCCTTCGCCCCCACCGCGCCCAGCAGCGCCAGGAACACCAGGGACCCGACCGCCACCGTTGGGGTCAGCAGCTCCGTCGGCGACACGACCACCATCAGCAACGGGAACACCGCTCCAACCGCGAACGAGGCGGCCGAGGCCAGGGCGGCTTGCACCGGCTGCGCGGCGGTGGCTTCGGAAATCCCCAATTCGTCGCGGGCGTGGGCCGCCAGCGCGTCCTTGGCCATCAACTGGTCAGCGACGATGGCGGCGATCTCATGGGAAACGCCGCGCGCCTGATAGATCCCCGCAAGCTCCCGGCGCTCGGCCTCCGGGCTTTGCGAGAGTTCGCGCTTTTCGCGGGCCAGGTCGGCCTTCTCGGCGTCGGATTGCGAGCTCACCGAGACATATTCCCCGGCCGCCATGGACATCGCGCCCGCCACCAGCCCCGCCACGCCTGTGATCAGGATGCTCGACCGGCCGGCGGACGCGGCCGCCACCCCCAAGATCAGGCTCCCGGTGGACAGCAGCCCATCATTCGCGCCCAGGACCGCCGCCCTCAGCCAGCCGACCCGCCCGACGCGGTGTCCTTCTCGATGTTTCATCTACGTCGATCCCGTTTCCGCCGCGGCCGCCCCTGGCTTAGCAGGTCTCGCTCGCTATCGCCCGCGAACGTCGCCATATTGGCGTCAGCGCCGTCGCGCGGTCGCCGCCAGCGAAGCGGTTGAGCCCTCTCGACGTGGCGTCCGTTTCGAGACAATCCATGCCGATGCTCTTCGTGGCCGCCGCGCTCTGCGCCCTGGTGGCCGGCGTCTCGCCCTATGTCTACGCCCTGGCCAAGGCCCGTACGGGGCCCCGGTCATGAGCGGCGCGCCCAAGACGTCCAAGACGCCGGAATTCCCGCCGACGCCGTTCCTGTCGCCGCGCAACGTGCCCCTCTGGTTCAGTCTGCTGCTGATCGCGGCGATCGGTGCGCTGGTCTGGTGGACGCATTGACCCAGGAGCCGGGTTCCGCGCCTGCGGACCTGGCGCGCGAGAACCTCTACCTGCGCCAGCGGGTCGCCGAGCTGCAGGACGACGTCTCCAGCCTAGCCGCCGAGGGCGACCGGTTGCGCCAAACCCTGGAGCGAATGCACGGGCGCGTCGCGGCGCGACGCCCCGACCCCCTGAGCGGCGGCCAGTAGCCTCCGCACCCTAGCGCGCCCGCCGGACGGCCCCATCGGCCCGGCGGCGCAGCGCCTATCGTCTGACCCCTTCGCCCAGCCGAAGCCGGATGCCCCCCTGATCCATCGCGGGCGCCATCCACGAATCTGCTTGCGTCGCATTGGTGTTCTATCTATGTATAACACCATAACAGGCTGATGCGGTCGAGGTGGCCGTGGCCCGCGCACCGGGCGGCGGCCCCCGGAAGGGCCCTTCGGAAAGAGCAATGGACCCAGAGTGGAATGATAGTCAGCCGATCTACCGCCAGATCCGGGAACGGGTCGTGGCGATGATCCTCGATGGCCTTCTGAGCGAGGGCGATCCCCTGCCATCGGTCCGCAACGTGGCGACCGAGACACGGGTCAATCCACTCACCGTGCTCAAGGCCTACCAGGGCCTCGAAGCCGAGAACCTGGTCGAGAAACGCAGGGGACTTGGGATGTTCGTCAACACCGGAGCTCGCGACAAGTTGCTCAGCGCTGAGCGGGCGAAATTCCTGATCGACCGCTGGCCCGAGATCCACGCCACCATCGAACGGCTCGGCCTGATGGACGAACTCCTGGGTGCGTCCGCGCCCAAGCCGCGAAAGGGAAGCTGACGCCATGGCCAGCATAAACGCTCGCGGCCTGCGCAAGGCCTACGGCAAGACCGTCGCCCTCGCCGGCATCGATCTGAAAGTCGAGGAAGGCCGCATCCTGGGCCTGATCGGCCCCAACGGCGCCGGCAAGAGCACCGCCCTGCAGGCGGTCCTGGGGCTCATCCCCTACGAGGGCCATCTCAAGGTCCTGGGTCGCGATCCCTGGACGGAGCGCGACGCGCTGATGGCCGAAGTCTGCTTCATCGCCGACGTGGCCGTCCTGCCGCGCTGGCTGAAGGTCAATGACGCCGTGGACTTCGTCGCCGGCGTCCACCCGCGCTTCGACCGGGCCAAGGCCGACGCCTTTCTGGCGAAGACCACCATCAAGCGCACCAGCCGCGTCGGGCAGCTTTCCAAGGGCATGGTCGCCCAGCTGCACCTGGCCCTGGTGATGGCCATCGACGCCAAGCTGCTGGTGCTGGACGAGCCGACGCTCGGCCTCGACATCCTGTACCGCAAATCGTTCTACGACAGCCTGCTCAACGACTATTTCGACCACACCCGCACGATCGTGGTCTCCACCCACCAGGTGGAGGAGATCCAGCACATTCTGACCGACGTGGTGTTCATCGATCGCGGCCACATCGTGCTCGACTCGAGCATGGAGGCCTTCGAAAGCCGGTACGCCGAAGTGATGATCGGCCCCGACCGCATCGAGGCGGCCCGCGCGCTGAAGCCGATCCAGGACCGGCAGGTCTTCGGCCGCCACATCCTGCTCTTCGATGGCGCCGACCGGACGGCGCTCGCCGCCCTCGGAGAAGTCCGCACCCCCAGCCTCGCCGACCTCTTCGTCGCCATGATGGGCGGCGGCGAGGCCGATGAACGCCAGACGGGAGTCGCGGCATGACCGACGCCCCTTCGCATCCCCTGTCCTCGACCCGGCCCTTCTACTGGTCGGTGCGTCGTGAGCTGTGGGAGAACCGCGCGATTTACTTTGCGCCCCTGGCGGTCGCGGGCATCGTCCTGTTCGGCTTCCTGTTCAGCCTGCATGGCGTGCCGCAAGCCGGACGGGTGCTGGCCGGGCCGAAACCCGGGCCCGGCGCGACGCCGGCCGACATCCACGCCTATGGTCGTTACACCATGGTCCTGCTGGCGCCGCAGTTCGCGGCGGCGGCCATCCTGATCGCAGCATTGATCGTGGCGATCTTCTACAGCCTGGGCTCCCTGAACAACGAGCGGCGCGACCGCAGCGTGCTGTTCTGGAAGTCCCTGCCGGTCTCCGACCGCACGGCCGTGCTCTCAAAGGCCTTCGTGCCCCTGGTCATCCTGCCACCGGTGGTCTTCGTGACCATGCTGGCCACCCAGACAATCACCATGGGCGTCACCAGCCTGGTCCTGGCCGCAAACGGCCTGCCACCCGCGATCCTGTGGAGCCGCCTGCCCTCTGCGGCCGCCATGATCGTGGGCCTGGCCTACGGCCTGGTGATGCTGTCGCTGTGGTACGCCCCGATCGTCGGGTGGCTGATGCTGGTCTCGGCCTGGACGCGGCGGATGACCTTCCTTTGGGCCGTCGCGCCACCGCTCGCCCTGTGCCTCTTCGAGCTCCTGGCGTTCCGCACAAAATTCCTCTGGACCCTGCTGCACTCGCGTCTCGTCGATGGGCTGGCCGCCTTCACCGCCGGCGGCCAGGGCAAGGCGCCGATCCACGACATCTCGCAGATCGACCCCAGGCCGTTTCTGACCGACTTCGGCTTCTGGGGCGGCCTGATCTTTGCCGCCGCCGCGTTCACCGCCTGCATCTGGCTCCGCCGCCGCCGCGAACCGATCTGACCGCCCGCCTCACGAACGAAGGAGAATCCTTCATGATCGTCCACCTCGCCCCCAGCGCACCTTGGGCCCTCCACGCCGTGGCGGCGGTCGCGGCGGGCCTGCACATCGGCGGCGCCAGCACCGGCATGGGCTCGGGCGCTGTGGCCCTGCTCGCCCCCAAGGGCCGCCGCCTGCACCAGGTGGCCGGCACGGTCTTCTTCGTGTCGATGCTGACCATGTCGGCGGTCGCCGCGGTCACCGCGCCGCTGTTACCGGACTGGGTCTCCGCCCTGATGGGGCTGTTCGTCTTCTACCTGACAGCCACAGCCTGGATGACGGTGCAGCGCGCGCCGAGGCGCGTCGGTCGCTTGGAAGTGGCGGCCTGCGCCGTCGCCGTGGCCGTGGCCGTCGGCTATTTCGCCCTGGCGGTGGTGGGCGGGCAGGCGCCCAAGGGGCTGATCGACGGCGAGCCATCGCAGATCGGCTATGTGTTCGGCGCCGTCGCGGCGATCGCCATCGCCTCCGACCTGCGGATGATCCGCAAGGGCGGCCTCGCGGGACCCAAGCGCATTGCCCGGCACCTCTGGCGGATGTGCGCGGCCTTGGCCATCGCCTGGGGCTCCTTCGCCGGCCAGCCCAAGGCTCAGCCTGAGGCCCTGCGCGGCTCGATCCTGCTCATCCTGCCGGCCCTGCTGGTCGTCGCTGCGATGATCTTCTGGCTGGTCAAGATCCAGGTCCGCTTCCAGTTGCGTCTCCCCGCCCTCGGCCGGGCAAGCCCGGCCCCTTCCTGAAGCCCACGGATTGGAGAAGCGTCATGCGCTGTCTGCCGAGCCTGATCGTCGCGGCCTTGCTTGCAGGAGGCGCCGCCAGCGCCGCCGATTACCGCGCCCCACGCACCTCGTCGGGAGAGCCCGACCTCCAGGGCCTATGGACCAATACGGCGCTGACGTTCCTGCAGCGACCGCCGATCTTCAAGAACCTGGTCGCCACCGACAAGGAGGCCGCGATGATGATCGCGGGCTTCAACAGCCTGATAGGCGACCTCGTCAGCACCAAGCCCATCGACCCGAAGCTGGGGCCGCCACCGGTGGTCAAGGAGGCGCCGCAGTCCGACTATCTCGAAATGGATCTGCATTTGGCGCGCATCGGCGGCCAGATGCGCTCGTCATGGATCATCGAGCCCGCCGACGGCCGCATCCCTTTCACCGACGCCGGCAAGAAGGCCAACAAGGCCGCCAATGCCGAAACCTTCGACGACCCCGAGAGCCGGCCGGCGTCCGAGCGCTGCCTCACCGCGATCGGTTCGCCCGAAGGGCCGCCGATGATGAACACCGGCTTCAACGGCAATTATCAGATCGTCCAGTCACCGGGCTTCGTGGCGATCCACATCGAGATGAACCACGACGTGCGGATCATCCGCATGGTCGACCGCAACCACCTGCCGGACGCCATTCACCCGTGGCTGGGCGACTCGGTCGGCTGGTGGGATGGCGACACCCTGGTCGTCGAGACCACGAACCTCAGCCCCAAGGCCCCCGTCTCGAGCCTGGGCGGCGGTTTTGTCTTTTCGCCCAAGGCCCGGCTGGAGGAGCGCTTAACCCGCATCGCCAAGGACCAGATCCTCTACGCGTTCACGGTCGACGACCCGGTCAACTTCACCAAGGTCTGGCGCGCCGAGATGCCGATGCGGGCCACCAAGGGCCCGATCTACGAATACGCCTGCCACGAGGGGAACTATTCCCTGGCCAACGCCCTGTCCGGCGCTCGCGCCGAGGATCGGGCGAAGGCGGCGGGCGGCCCGCCCTGATCAATCCGGGGAGAGCATGCCCAGAAGCTTGATGCGGAAGACCAGCACGCTGTTGGGCGGAATCGGCCCCGCGCCCTCGGCCCCGTAGCCGAGCTCGGGCGGAACATAGAGGGTCCACTCGTCGCCGACATGCATCATCGGCAGGGCCTCCATCCAGGCCGGCACCAGATTTTCCAACGGCATGAGGGCGGGCTTGCCTCGCGCGAACGAGGAGTCGAAGACAGCGCCCGAGGTGAGCGCGCCCTCATAGTGCACCTTGATCACATCGCCCGGCTTCGGCGACGGACCAGCCGGCCCGGACTGCACGACCTTGTATTGAAGGCCCGACGCCAGGGTCTTCACCCCCGGCGCGTGCGCATTGTTCGCCATGAACGCCGCCGCCGTGGGTTGCGCGCTCGCGGCGCTCGGCGGCGAAGGCTGGGCGAAGGCAACACCGCCGGAGAGAGCAACGGCGGCGGCGATCAGAAGAAGTCTCATGGCGTGTCCGGTGAGAGATTGGGCGGGCACCCATACACGCTCTCGAAGGCGTCCCGCCACCCAGGTCAGCGGACCAATGAACTGCGGCGCTCTGGTGGGGACTTCGGGAATCGAACCCGGACGGATTGCTCCGAGCGATTAAGCGTCGCACAAGTCTCCATTAACTTCTTGTTTATACGCGATATTTCTTCCAATCCAAGCGCTCTGTGTAAGAAAGTTTGTAACGCTTGGCAGCCTCCGCAGCATCAGCGGAGGGTGGTATGGCCGGGGCGCCAGCTAACCTGTTTGTCGATTGGGCTTCGGAATTCCACGCACCGCCGTGGCAGTCCAATGATCAGCTGCCGATCACGGAGGGCGCAACCACCGCTCTTGGGCCCCTTCAGCTGGCCAGACCGGCTGGCCGGAAGGCTCTTCATCGGCGCACTCGCCCATTCCCTTGGCCTCGTCGAGCCGCCGCTCCAATTCGCTCAAGACGGCCCGGTCCAACGCAACCACGCGCCCTTGCGAGATCGGGCCGGGCGCCCGCGGCGGCGATCAGTGCATCGCGCACGCCGACATCGATGGCGTCCGTCTGGACCAGGTGGTCGTCCACGAGGTCTATAAATGAACCGAGCCCGGCGGCCGCTGAGACGGCGCTCGCAGGACGGCTGCGGCGCGGGCCTCCCAGGTAACGACGATGGCCACCCGTCCTTGTTGTGAAAATAGTACCGCGGAAGATCGCGACTAAAGCCCGCCCGACAGCCTCCAGCGTGAAAATCTCAAGGCCGTTGTGGG
>DASRRU010000140.1:0-17592 GCA_035656795.1 Phenylobacterium sp.
GCACCTGGTGGCCCGCGGCCTTCAGTTCCTCGATGACCGCAGACCCGATGAAGCCGCTGGCGCCGCTCAGGAAAACACGCATGGTCGTTACCTCCGCAAGATCACAGGCGACAAGCATCGGCCTCCCGGCTATCCTGGTAAAGTAGTGATCTTATCATGGTATAGAGACTAACAGGATGAGCGAGGTCCTCGCCACCGAGAGCCCGCTGGGGGCCTATCTGAAGGACCGCCGCACGCGGCTCGATCCCCTCGCCCTGGGCTTTCCCGGCGAGCGCCGCCGCACGCCCGGCCTGCGGCGCGAGGAGGTCGCGCAGCGGGCCAACATCAGTCCGACCTGGTACACCTGGCTGGAACAGGGCCGCGGCGGCGCGCCCTCGGCCGACGTGCTCGAGCGCATTGCGCGCGCGTTGATGCTGACCGATGTCGAGCGCGAGCACCTGTTCCTGCTGGGTCTCGGCCGGCCGCCGGAAGCGCGCTATCGCAAGAACGAGGGCGTCACGCCCAGGCTGCAGCGCGTGCTGGACGCCCTCGACCCGACCCCGGCCCTGATCCGCACCGCCACTTGGGACGTGATCGCCTGGAACCGGGCGGCGACCGTCATGTTCGTGGACTACGCGACCCTGCCGCCCAACCAGCGCAACATGCTGCGCTTCCTCTTCGTCGATCCTCGCGCGCGGGCGAGCCACTACGACTGGGACAGCGTGGCGCGCTTCGTCCTCGGGGCCTTCCGGTTGGACGCGGCGCGGGCAGGCGCCGCGGCGGACATGGAGCCGCTGGTGGAAGACCTCAACCGGCTCAGCCCCGAGTTCCGGGCCATGTGGCATGAAGCCGAGGGGCCCATCGCCCACGGGGAAGCCGTCAAGCACATCCGCCACCCGGTGCTGGGGCCGCTTGCCTTCGAATATTCGGCGTTCGCGGTCGACGGCCGGACCGATCTCAGCCTGCTTGTCTACAATCCGGCGACGCAGCAGGACGCCGAACGGATCGCCGCCCTGGTCGTGGAGCGGTCGGCCTGACTGCGTCGGGGCGCCCTCTTGCCCCAGCCCGGCTAATCCCATAGCCACGTCACAAAGGTGACATGTCGGGGAATTGCGAATGCCGGGATTGATGTTGGCTCTGGCGCTGGCCGCGGCGCCGGTTCCGCCGGATCACGTCCACCTGTACCATGACGTGGTGATCTCGCCGAAAGGCGACCTGATCGCCGCCATCGAGGCTGACGATCCGCTGACGTCCGAGGCCGAGCCGCACCCGGTCGTGGTGGTGCGCAAGCGCGCCGACGGCGCCATCGTCGGCCAGTACGACCCCTGCAAGACCTGCTTCTATTCCAGCGCCGCCTGGTCGCCGGACGGCCAGGCCCTGGCCTTCGTCTCCAGTGACCGCAAGACCAAGAGCGCGACCCTGCAGCTCCTGCGCGGCGGCAGGCTCGACGTGGCGCTCAGCTTCAACGGCCTCCTGGAAGACCCCCGCTGGTCGCCCGACGGCCAGACCCTGGCGGTGCTCGCGACCGACCGACCGCGCAAGCAGACCGGCGCCACCCAGGCCGGCGCGCCCATCGTCGGCGAGATCGGCGGCGCCACCGACGAACAGCGCGTGGCGATCATGGCCGTGCCCAAGCCCGGCGAGACCGGCGGCGCCCTGAAGTTCCTCTCGCCCGCCGACACCTTCGTCTACGAGTACGACTGGGCGCCCGATGGCAAGGCCTTCGCCGTCACCGCGGCCAAGGGAGACGGCGACAACAACTGGTGGATCGCGAAACTGGCCGCCGTCGGCGTCGATGGCTCTTTCCGGGTGATTGCCGACCCCGGCGTGCAGATGAAGTGGCCGAAGGTCGCCCCGGACGGCAAGTCGGTGACCTTCATCGGCGGCCTGCACTCCGACTTCGGCCCCACCGGCGGCGACCTCTATGTGGCTCCCTTCGCCGGCGGCGCTGCCGTCGACAGGACGCCCAGCTTCAAGGGCAGCCTCACCTCGCTCGCCTGGCGCGGCAAGGCGCTCTTCGCCACCGCCATCGTCGGTGACAACAACGCCGTCCTGACCGTCGATCCGGCCAGCGGCGCGACCAAGACCCTGCTCTCCGGCCCGGTCTCGATGTCCTCCGGCGAGGGCAAGGTTTCGCTCAGCGCCGACGGCAAGCTGCTGGCCGGCGTCACCGAGGACTTCACCACGCCGCCGCACATCGGCGCAGGTCCGGTCGCTTCACCGCACCAGATCACCCATGAGAACGACGCGCTCACCCCCCAGGTCACCGCCCGCTCGATCACCTGGAAGAGTGACGGCTACGACGTCCAGGGCTGGCTGACCGGCCCGGCGACGATCGAGCCCGGAAAGAAATATCCCATGGTCGTCCTGGTCCACGGCGGGCCGAGCTCGGCCGTGCAGCCCACCTACCTGTGGAAGGGCACGACCAACGACCTGGTGCAGCACGGCTTCTTCGTCTTCCAGGCCAACCCGCGCGGCTCATTCGGTCAGGGCGAGGCCTTCACCAAGGCCAACGTCAAGGATTTCGGCGGCGGCGACCTGCGCGACATCCTGGCGGGCGTCGATGCGGTGGAGAAGGTCGCTCCCGTCGACGACAAGCGCCTGGGCGTCTACGGCCACTCCTACGGCGGCTACATGACCATGTGGACCGTGACCCACTCCAACCGCTTCAAGGCCGCGGTGGCCGGCGCCGGCATCGCCGACTGGGTCAGCTACTACGGCGAGAACGGCATCAACCAGTGGATGGTCCCGTTCTTCGGCACGTCCGCCTATAAGGACCCGGCCGCCTACGACAGGTTCTCGCCGATCCGCTACATCAACGCCGCCAAGACCCCCACCTTCATCTACGTGGGCGAGCGCGACGTGGAATGCCCGGCCGACCAGTCGCTGCAGTTCCACGCTGGCCTCGACGCCGTGGGCGTCGCCAACTCCCTGATGATCTACGCCGGCGAAGGCCATGGCATCCGTGATGGCGACCACAAGGAAGACCTCAAGAAGCGCATCCTCGGCTGGTTCGACCAGTACCTGGGGAAATCGTAGGGCTTCCGATCGCGCACATCCCCGCCCGCCGGACCTGCATCGCCCCCGCTAGGCCGGCTGCGGTGCGAACTCAAGGATCTGGCGGATTTCGCAGGTCCCGGGGCCGGCGACCCTGAGGAAGGCCTTGCAGAGTTCGATCGCCTCTGCCTTGGAGCCGGCGTTCAGGAAGGCGAAGCCGCCGGCCCGCACGGTCTCGTCGGACACGGTGAACTGGCCGTCTTCGCCCAGTTGCACCCGGGCGCACTGGTCGCGCGGGGTAAGCGGCGCGGTGGAGATCAGCTTGCCCTTGGCGGTCCACTCCTCGATCAGCCGGCCCATGGCCGCCATGTGCTCAGGACTCGGCATCCCACCCTCGACGCCGGACTCGGGGCGATAGATCGACAGATAGCGCATGGCTCGGCTCCGCGGGGTTTCCCGTCCCGAGGACGAAGCCGCGAGCGCCGAGCCGACAGCCTTTGCGAAGATCTTCGGTCGCCCGGCCCGGCGCGGGATCCACCCAGAGCTTGTGTCCGGTTGCTTGGAACTACCTCGCGGCGTCGAGTCTTATACGCAGCCTGGAGGGGCCCACATTCGCCAGTAGCGGCGATGGAGTGAGCAAATGAACAAGCTTTTGGCATGCGTAGCCGTCGTCGGCGCGTTCGGTCTGGCGGTTCCCGCGCAGGCGGAGAATGGCGTCAAGATCGGCACGCTCTCGTGCCGCGAGGGCGGCGGATGGGGCCTCGTTCTCGGTTCGGCGCGCCCGCTCAGTTGCACCTTTGCGAACGGCGATCGGGTCGAACACTATGAAGGCCACATGACGAGGATCGGCGTGGACCTTGGCTATCAGCACTCGGGCACGCTGGTCTGGGCGGTCGTTGCGCCGCACACTGACGAGGCGCACGGCGCGCTTTCAGGTCACTACGCCGGCGCCACCGCCACTGCGACCGCGATTGTCGGGCTAGGCGCAAACGCCCTGGTCGGCGGCCTCGACAGGAGCATCGCCCTGCAGCCCGTCAGTGTCGAGGGAACGACCGGCCTGGACGTCGCGGCGGGTATCGGCTCGATGACGCTGCGGTCCGACACGGAGTAACGTCAAGGCTCACCGCCCTTTCTGGGCGGTGAGCGACCCCGAACCGGGTCGCAGCGCTAACGCGGCGAGGGCTTCAGGCGCCAGTACCGGCGCATCACCACGAAGCTGAAGGACGTGGACCACCCGATCAGGATCAGGCCCACGAGCGGCTCCAGACTGGCCACCACCCGCAGGCCGCCGACCGGATAGCGGTCCCCGACGCTCTGGGTCGTGTAGGTCTCCAGCGCGAAGTAATAGTACTGGAAGGCGTCCCTCGGCGCGTCGCCGACGAAGCGCCCGATGTGCATCACCGCCGCGCCCAGCCAAAAGGCCACGGCGTAGACGCCCGCCTCGGCCATGTGGGCGATCACCACGGCGAAGATCACGCCCAGCATCTTGAGCCGCGGGCTGACCGGCGCGTTGACCGTCACTATCGAGATCAGGCCAAGCGCCTCGTAGTGGATCAGCACCGCCAGGAAGCTGAACGCCAGCGCCAGTCCCAGGCCGAGCGTCGGATACATCGCCGTCACCGCCTCCGGACGGGGGCCGTCAGCCCTTGTGGATCGGATCGACCCAGGCGACGCCCTCGGGCTTCTCGACCGGCTCAATCTCCAGATTCACCACCACCGCCTCGCTGTCGCTGCGCACCAGCACGCAGGACAGGGTCTCGTCGGAGGAGGCGTTGATCTCCTGGTGCGGCACATAGGGCGGCACATAGATGAAGTCGCCGGGCCCCGCCTCGGCGCTAAACTCCAGCGCCTCGCCCCAGCGCATGCGTGCGCGACCGCTCACCACATAGATCACGCTCTCCAGCGGCCCGTGGTGGTGGGCGCCGGTCTTAGCGTTGGCATGGATATGAACGGTTCCGGCCCACAGCTTCTGGGCGCCCATGCGGGCCCGATCGATCGCGGCGGCGCGGTGCATGCCCGGCGTCTGCGGCGTGGAGTCGTCGAGCTGGTCGCCCGGCACAACTCGCACTCCAGTGTGCTTCCAGCCGTCGGGAGGGGTCGTGGGGCCGTCGCTCATGGCGCCAGCAAACTCCCGGCGCCGTGACTTGGCAAGCTACTCACGCGCGAGCACAAAGCGCAGGCCCCGCGTGCCGAACGCCAGCGCCAGCGCGGCCAGGAGCAGGGCGCGGCTCAGATGGATCGCCCAGCCCTCCACCGCAAATTCGGTGGCCAGCAGCAGGCAGAGCCCGGCGGCGACCACCCCCATCCAGTGCAGCACGCGGCTGAATTCTCCGGCGGCGCCGACATTCCTGCGCTTCAGGTTCGGCCAGATGAAGTTGGGCACGGCGACCTCCGCGGGCGGGCCTGGATTGGCGTCAGGCTTGATCGCGCCTCAAGGGGGCCTGGGTAGGGCGCCAATGTTTCACCGTGCAGCGGCTTCGCAATGCAAAGCCTTCGCGCATTTCGGCGTCAGTGCATCCGAGGGGGCTCGACGATCGTCTCGTCCCACTCGCCCACGTCATCCTGGATCAGCACGTGGCGCGGCTCGCGATCCAGCACGGCGAAATCGCCGGCGGCCTTCAGGGCTTCGTCCTTGGTGGCGAACTCGCCCAGTTCGCCCTCTGACTCGTCGACCAGCAGCCATCGGCCATCGAACGCTACTACGCTGAGATCGAACATTGCCCCCTCCTGCCCCAGGATCGCCTAAATTCACCGGACGCAGGCGCATTTCGCCATGTCCGATGGTCGCAGCTTACCCGCCCATCTCTGCTCGGAAGGTTAAGACCCCGCGCTCGTGCACGAACCTCAGTCGGCGTCGCGGAAATAGGGCTCGACGGGACCGTTCAGCTTGATGGTCAGCTGTTTGCCGCGGCGGTCCAGGGTCTTGCCGACGGCCAGTTTCACCCAGCCCTCGGAGACGCAGTACTCGTCGACGTTGGTCTTATCCTCGCCCTTGAAGCGCACGCCCACGTTCAGGGCCAGGATATCGGCGTCGTAGTAGGGGCTGTCCGGATCCGTCGCCAGGCGGTCGGGAAGTGTCGGTTTGTCGCTCATGGCGTCCGCCTCGCACAGCCCGCCGCATCGTTCAAGGGTTGCGGTTCGGAACCGGCGGCCTCTTGGCGGCGCGGTGGGCGAAGGGGTATCTTCGAATGATCGGCTTTTCAGAGTCCACTCAGGGACCGCGCCGATCGGCGCGGGGAGGCGCTGACATGAAGCTCACATGGATCTCGTCTGCGGCCGCTCTGGTCGCCTTGGCCGTCGCGCCGACCGCCGTCGCGCAGGCCGGCGCCTATCACGCCCCGCGCACCGCCTCCGGCCAGCCGGACCTGCAGGGCAATTGGACCAACGCCACCATCACCCCCTTCGAACGCGACGCGAAGTACGGCGACCGCCTGGCGCTCACCGACCAGGAGGTAAAGGCGCTCGAGAGCTCCAACGCCCAGCTGGTCGAGGACGGAAACAAGCCCACAGACCCCAACGCCAAGGTCACCGACCTGCCGACCAACTGCGGACGCGGCTTCACCGGCGTCGATTGCGGCTACAATTCCGCCTGGGTCGATCCCGGCACCAAGATCATCGACATGGGCGGGGTGAAGCGGGACTCGATCCTGGTCTCGCCGGCCAACGGCCGCCTGCCGAAAATGACCCCGGACGCAGCGGCCAAGATGCAGGCCCGCCTCGCCTCCGGTCGCGGCGGCCGCGGGTCCTTCGACAATCCCGAGAACCGCTCCCTCGGCGAGCGGTGCATCCTGTCCTTCGGTTCGTCCGCCGGCCCGCCGATGCTGCCCCTGCTCTACAACAACAACTACCAGATCGTGCAGACCCGCGATGAGGTCGCCATAGAGGTCGAAATGGTCCACGACGTGCGCCACATCCGCCTGACCGGCGCCCATCCGCCCGCCGACGTGAAGCTCTGGATGGGCGACAGTCTCGGCCACTGGGAGCGCGATACCCTGGTCGTCGAGACCACCAACATGCGGCCCGAACAGAACTTCCGCGGCGCCTCGGTCGGCTCGAAGATCGTCGAGCGCTTCACCCGCGTAGCGCCCAACCAGATCAAGTACAGCTTCACCATCGACGACCCGCAGGTCTACACCGCCCCCTACAGCGGCGAGGTGGCTCTGAACGCCACCAAGGGGCCGCTGTACGAATATGCCTGCCACGAGGGCAACTATGCGCTCCCCGGTATCCTCGCCGGCGCCCGCACCGAGGAAAAGCAGGCCCTCGCCGCTGGCAAGGGCGCCGCGTCGGGGGGCGGCCGGTCGAACGAATAGCGGCCGCGCGCGTCGTCTCTCCCCGGCGCAGCCGAGGGGACCTGGAGCCTATCGACAGCCGTCGATCGCCTTCTCCAACTCCGCGAGCCTCTGCGTGCGCAGGATGCGGCCGGCGGCCAGCAGCTGATAGCGGTCGGCGGCGCCGCCGGCGTCGCGCAGGGCCGCATCGGTGTCGGGATACTTCGGCGCCCGCGGCAGGGCCTTGGGCACGCAGGACCTGGCCGGGGCGATCACCGTCACCACCTGCGGAGGGGCCGCTGGCAGCGGCTTCGGCGCCGCCGCCGGCGCCGCGACGGGCGGCGGAGAAGGGCGCAGATCCATCTTGGGCTGCAGGCTCTGGCAGGCGCCGAGCGCCAGGGCGCAGGCCGCAAATATCCCCGCCGACCTCGGGACGCAGCCGCTCACTTCAAGGTCTCGAGCACCGCGCGGTCAGCGCTTTCCATCCGCGCGCAGACGTCGAAGCCCTGCGGCTCGCGGGCCGCCAGCCTCTGGGCGCGCTGTTCCGGTGTCAAAGCCGCGTTGCTCTCGCGGCTGCGCGCCAGATCCGACGGGGCGCCCTCGCAGGCCGCCAGGCGCGCATGCAGCGCAACGCCGTTCCTCTGGTTCTCCACCATCAGCGTCTCGATGCGGGCCCGCAACACCGCTTCGTTGCGAGCCGCCTCGATCGAGGAGCCAATCTGCAGAGCGCACATCGCGAGCGCCAGGGCGAAGCCCACTGGTCCGGCCACCGGACTGGTGAAGGCCTGGAGCAACGTGCGGAGCATCTGACTTCAACCCTCCCAACGGCGCACAGCCTCGCCGTAATCCTAGAAACTCAAGAACCAGACGCAAGCTCCGCCATAACTAAGGCCAGCACGTGACCTGTCGGTCGTTTAGCCGACATACCGCCGTCGCGTTACCGGCCTAGAGCTTCGCCCCGGGGGCCTTGAAGGAGCCGACCATGGCCGTCTATCGCATCTACCTCGTCCACGATGACGGACGCCTGCAGCCGGGCGCCAGCTTCTACTGCAAGACCGATGATGAGGCGGCGAGCCGCCTTGAGCCGCCCGGCAGCGCCGACCTCCGCACCGAGCTCTGGCAGGGCGGCCGCTTCATCGCCGCGGCCGGTTGGCGCCGTCCCGCCCGGGAGGAGCGGCCCTATGCGACGGGCTGATCGCCGGGCTGTGGGTTCAGCCCGGCGCGGCCGCGGCATCGGCGGCCGCAAAGCCGATCGTCTTGTGGCTGCCGTCGCAGAACGGCTTGGTCTTCGACGCGCCGCAGCGGCACAGAAACAGCTTGTCTGCGCCTGAGATGTCGATCGGCTGACCGGTGGAATCCGTCAGCTTCAGCTCCGAAAGGTCCCCACCGACCACGATCGAGCCATTTGGCGTGAACAGCATCTTGACCGCCATGGCGGGTCTCCCTGGACGCTTGGTCCTACTTCGGCTTCTTGAATTTCAGCACGAACTGGTCGGTGTGCCCGCGGATCGAGGCGTCGAAAACGCCCTTGTCATGCGGGTCGGCCGGGTTGCCCAGCAGCTTGTCGTCCTGCGCCACCAGCTTGAAGCCCGCCGCCTCGACCTCGGCCTTGACGATCGCCTCGTCGATCCGGTGCTGGGTGTCGGCGACCGTCAGCGGCGAGCCGGAGGCCGCGGCATGGTCGACGATCAGGTAGACGCCGCCGGGCTTCAGGGCCTTGAAGATCTCCTTGTTGACCGCGTCGGCGGTGTCGGCCGGGAAGGCCTTCAGGTGCAGGTCGTGGTAGTTCTGCACGGTCAGCACCAGGTCCAGGCCCTCAGGCAGGCCGGCGCCGGCCACCGGCGCGGTCAGCGCGACCACGTTCTTGTAGTCGGCGACCACGCTCGACTGCTCGGCCGCGTAGGCGGCGCGGAACTTGATGAACTCGGCGGACTGGTAGGCGTAGACCTTGCCCGAGGGTCCCACGGCCGCCGACAGGATTCGGGTGAAATAGCCGCCGCCCATCATGAAGTCGGCGACCTTCTGGCCAGGCTTCACCTCGCCCAGGGCCAGCAGTTCGGCAGGTTTGCGCGCCACATCGCGCGAGGAGTCCGCGGGCGGGCGTTTCACGTCGCCCAGCGCAGCCGTGAGGTTCGCCGGAACCGCCGCGACCGCCGCCGTGATCGCCAGGGGCCCCGCCACCGCGACCGCCGCCAGCACCGACACCATCAGATTGCGAGCCATGCTCGACGCCTCCCCTAAGCCCTTGTCCGCTCAAGCCTAGCACCGCTTCCGAGCCAGGTGCAGCCGCTCCGGCGCGAACAGCGGCTAAACCCAGTCGCCGCTCTACCGGGCCTTCCGCTCGCGCCGGCGCCACGCTACGCCTAACGCGTTCGGGGAGCGATACTATGTCGGAAGCGACCGCGGCGACGGTTGAAGAAATCCCCGGCGAGGTCGCCATTCCGCTTGCCGGCGCCAGGCGCCTTCGGCTGCTGCTTTACGCCGGCGTGCCGATCCTGATCATCAACTTCGCCGCGCCCTACCAGGGCCTGATCGGACTGCCGATCACGTTCTTCCTGAAGAACCGCCTGCACCTGGACGCCAGCCAGAACGCCCGGTTCAACCTGATCTGCGCCATCCCGCTGTTCGTGGGCTTCGTCTTCGGCTTCATCCGCGACCGCTGGAGCCCGGGCGGCGCCGGCGACCGGGGTCACCTGGTGGTCTTCGGCCTGGCGTCGGCGGCGCTCTTCGTGCTGATGGCCTTCATCGAGCCGACCTACTGGGTGCTGCTCGCGGGCGTCTTCGCAGCGACCGTCCTGATGCAGTTCGTCGGCGGGGCCGCGGCGGGCCTGGCCTCCTCGGTCGGTCGCCACCACGCCATGTCGGGCCAGATGAGCACGGTGATGAACGGCGCGCAGCTCGTGCCATGGGTAATCGCCTTCCTGCTGGGCGGCATCCTCAGCGGCCTGCTCGAGGGCGCCGGCGCGACCGCCGCGGCCAGGATCATCTTCCTGATCGGGGCCGGTCTGATGGTGGCCATGACCGCCTTCGGCGCCTTCGGGCCCAGGCGCCTGTTCGACGACGCGCGCGCCGGAGCCAAGGCCGAGGCCCCGACCCTGCGCCTGACCGCCGGCGCCGACGCCCTTCGGCTGCTGCGCACCTGGGCGATCTGGCCGGTGGTGATGATCCAGCTGCTCTGGCAGTTCGCGCCCGGCGCGGGGATCGCCCTGCAGTATCATATGGCCAACGACCTGAAGGCCTCCGACGCCCAGGTCGGCGCCTTCTTCGCGATCTTCTACGCGGGCTTCCTGCCGGTCTACCTGCTCTATGCCTGGCTGGCCCAGCGGCTGAAGCTCGGAACTCTGCTCTGGATCGGCGGCGTCCTGGCGGTGCCCCAGATGGCCTCGCTGCTGTTCATCCATTCGGCGACGGGCGCGCTCTGGGCCGCCGTGCCGCTCGGCCTCCTGGGCGGCATCGGCCAGGCCGCCTTCACGGACCTCGCCATGCGCTCCTGCCCCAAGGGCCTGGAGGGCACGATGATGATGCTCTTCCTGTCGCTCTATTGGGTCTCCAACCGCTTCGGCGACCTCTGGGGCGCAGACCTCTACGAGCACCATGGCGGGTTCAACACCGCGCTGTGGGCCACCATCGCCGTCTACGCCGCGATCCTGCCGATCATTTTCCTGGTCCCCAAGGCCATCAAGGCCGGCAAGGACGCGTAGCTCGGCGCCCCGAACCTCCGGCGCCTTGAGGGACAGGCGGCTTCCAGAATCCTCACAGCCTTCCCAACGTTAGTTGAGGTTTCCGCGCCGGATCCGTCCGCCCCCCTCGGGGCGGGTCGGCTGGGCCGAAAAGCGATGGCGCCCACGTAGCGAGGGTCGAGGAACCGGCCCGGGCGCCTGGCGGTTGAAGCGCCTCAACGGACCGCGAATCTCCTCCCCACTTACCAATCGGCGCGGTCTGCCAAGGAGCCTGCCACTATGCGTCATCTTGTGTTTGCCACCCTCGCCGCCGCCGCCGCTCTGTGCGTCGGCGCCCCCGCCCTGGCCCAGGCCACCGACGAGGTCACCGTCACCGGCCATACCCCCTACGCCGAGAGCCTGAGCCGGACCGTCAGCTACGCCGACCTCGACCTCAACCGGCAGGCCGACCGCGACCAGCTCGTCATGCGGATCCAGGAGACGGCCGGGAGCCTCTGCGACCAGCTGAACCAGGAACCGTCCTCGTTCCACAACATGGGCGTCTCCTGCCAGGACGTGGCCGTCCGCGACGCCATGAGCCAGGTGAACCAGGTCTTCGCCGACGCTGGCGCGACCGCTGCTGGTATGGCCTCAGGAACCGGCCAGGCCGAAGCGGGCCAGAACGACGCCGGTCGGGACAACTGAGCCCCCAGGGGAACCAAGCCGCGGACGTCGGGTTCAGCCTCATATGGTTGGACTCGACATCCGTCCGCACTCCCGCCGCCTGAGCGCGCTGGCCGTCACGGGGCTTGGCGTCCTCGCCGTCGGCGGATTTGCAGCGGGCTTCAGCCGCCAGATCACCGCATCTATGGAGCCTTCGCCCTTTCCTCCGGCGCAGGAGGCGCTTGGCGCCGCCCCCATCCCCGACGACGCCCCGCCGGCCGCCGATCCAGCCCTCCCCGCCAGACGCACGCCCCCGTCGCCGCCGCCGGCCGAAGACAGGCCCCCGGCCGCCCTGGCGCCGCCGGGTGCGGACGCCTCCGTGGTCGTCCCCGATCCGCCCGCCGCGCCGGAGCCGCCGCTGCGGGAGGCCGACCCCCAGCCTGAGCCAACGCCCACGCCCGACACCGACCCGCCGACCTGAGACTCGGCCACCGCCCATCTGCCGGTCAGGAGCCGCCGGGCGCCACGCCGGGTTCGGCAAAATTGCGCCCTCCGGCCGCGGCTGCTGAAACAGTTCCGCAACGATAAAAGCGCAATGGGGCGTGCTGGCGAAAGGCCTTGCCCCAGGGACTCATTGCCCGCGGGCGGCCTGAGCCGTAAATTGCTAGTGGATTCATTCATCGCGCACGTCGCGCGAACCATACTTCCTGGAGTCAGCCGTGAACCGCGCTCTCATGCTCGCCGTCGGAACCGCGCTCTGCGCCGCGCCGATCGACTTCACCAGCCAGACGGCCGCCGCCGCCGACGCCAAGGGCGCCGACAGCCACGCCGACCTCTCCGGCTTCTGGTCCAACGCCACCATGACCCCGGAGCAGCGCCCGGCCAAGCTGGGAACCCGCTCCACCTACACCCCGGAAGAGGTGAAGAAGATGGAGGGCGCGGTCGCCCAGGAGGTCGAGGAAGGCAATAAGCCGACCGACCCCAACTCCGGCGCCGAGGGCGGCAAGGAAGACCCCAAGAAGCTGCGTCCGGAATTCGCCGCCGCCGGCGGCGACGTGGGCGGCTACAACCGCGGCTGGCTCGACCCCGGCTCGGCGGTGATGCGCGTGCACGGCGAGCCGCGCACCTCGTTCCTGACCACGCCGGACGGCCAGCCTCCGGCCCGCATCGCCTCCGCCGGCGATCAGCCCGGCTTCGGCGGCCGCGGCGGCATGGGCTCCTTCGACAACCCCGAGAACCGCTCGCTGGGCGAGCGCTGCATCCTGGGCTTCGGCCGCAACGCCGGCCCGCCGATGCTGCCCAACGGCTTCTACAACAACAACTACCAGTTCCTGCAGACCAAGGACTCGCTCGTCATCGAGGTCGAGATGGTCCACGACACCCGCGTCGTGCGCCTGAACGCGACCCATCGCACCGACGGCGTGCGGCCCTGGATGGGCGACTCGGTCGGCCACTGGGAAGGTAATACCCTGGTGGTCGAGACCACCAATATCCCCGCCGCCCAGGCCTATCGCGGCTCGTGGAAGAACCTGAAGGTCACCGAGCGCTTCACCCGCGACGGCAAGGACCGGGTCCTCTACCAGTACACGCTCGACGACCCGACCACCTGGGCCAAGCCCTGGGGCGGCGAGTATGAGTTCTACAAGCTGAACGGCCAGATCTACGAATACGCCTGCCACGAGGGCAACTATGCGCTCCCCGGCATGCTTGGCGGCGCGCGCCGCCAGGAGCAGGAAGCCGCGGCCAAGGGCGGTGCGCCCAAGGGCGGCGCCGAGTAGTCCTTCCCGAGGGTCTTTCTGCGACCACAGTCTTAAGGCCCCGGCGCCCAGCGCCGGGGCCTTTTGCTATCTATCTGACAGCGTTAGCCAACTTGCTTCACGCAGTCTTAGGCATAGGCGTTTAGCCTGATCGTGGGACGTATATTTGGGTTTATGGCCGATGAGCCAGGTTGCTGAGGTCCTTCGCTTCATCCACATCCTCGCGGATCACCCGCTGAGGCTGGTGGTCACCGCCGCCCTGGTCGCTGCCCTGATCGAGCAGCGCCTGGCCCGGCGGCGCACCCCCGATTACTCCTTCGCCTATCGCGACATCCACGGCGCCTCGCCCAAACCGAAGCCCCCGCCCAAGGTTAGGGCTCAACGGCCCTGACCCTCGGATCAGCCATGCCGCTGCCCCGCGGGACCAGCCCAAGGCCGGCCCGAGGACAGGCTCCGCGAAGCGGAAAGCCGGGCTCCAGGGGTCTGCAGCGCCGTTGCTCCTGGGTCCCGGCTCCGCCTACCGCCCCCTGCGGATTCAAGTCAGCCGCGACAGGGTCGAGGTCGCCACGGCCGGCCGTCGGCGCAGCATCGCGCCGGCGCCGGCGAAGCCCAGGATCATCAACGCCCAGGACTGCGGCTCGGGCACCCCGGTGAGCAGGCTCTCGGCGATCGACACGTCGTCCAGCAATGGCCCTATATTGTCGGCGCTGTTCGTACCGACCAGCGTGGTGAAGCTGCCGTCGGTAAGCGCGCGGAAGCTGACCGTGAACGGTGCGAACGCCGCCGTGCTGCCCAGCTGCGCCGTGCCCAGCACCTGGTCGCCAACCACCATGTTGCTGGTGAACCCGGTCATCGCGAGGTCGGCTATGGCCGGCGCGCTGGCGAACTGGAAGCCGCCGAACAGGCCGTCCGTTCCGCCGCGCTGATCGCCGCTCACGTCGAAGCTGACCGTTACGGTGTGGCCGGCGGAATAGCCGAAGGTCTGCTTGGTGACCAGCGTCCCGCCCTGGCCGGTCGAGCCGGCCAGATCGACGAAGTTGCCGCTGAGGTTGGTCCCCGAGCCCACCAGGCCGAACGGGTTGCCGGCCGTCAGCAGGTCCACCGACCCGCTCGCCACGTTGAAATTGGCGAAGGCCGCGTCGTTCATTACCCAGCTTCCGGCCGGAACAGTCTCGCCGTCGAAATTGTCGTTGAAGATAACGCTCGCGCCCGCTCTGGACGCTCCGAGTGCGAGCAAGAGCGCCGCACCCACCCAAGCCACTTTGCGCATTTTTTAGGCTCCCAAACTGGAAGCCCCCACCGATGGGCGGTTTTCGTTCGGCTCCTCGCGCCCGTCAAGATTGTCGATAATCACAATCTTTTGGAGAAATGGGCGGGAACAATACGCCGTATCGCCTTGCGTATGTCGGCTACCCAACGCCGTTCATCGGCGCCACAGTGCCCCTTCCAGGCGGCACGGATGATGCGGAGACGCGGCGATGCTGGCGCAACTGATGGGCTTGATGTTGGCGGCCGCCGCGCCGCCCGATGCGTCGCCCGCCAGCGTCTCTCCCCTGACGGTCAAGGCCCCGCCGCCCGCCAGGTTGCCGCCCGCCGACGCGACCGTCGACGTGGCCAGCGACGACGAGTCCGCCAGCGGCGACTTCGTGGCCGTCTGGCCGGCGCTCGCCTACATGGTCGGAACGCAAGGTCACGTGCGGCTGAACTGCAAGGTCGACACCCACGGCCTGGCCGAGACCTGCGAGGTGGTCACCGAGAGCCCGACGGGCAAAGGCTTCGGGGCCGCCGCCCTCGAGCTTCGCCCGACCTTCAAGCTGGTCCCGCGCAAGGGGCCGGACGGCGAACCCATCACCACCGTCATGGCGATCAACCTGACCTTCACCCCGCCCAGGAAGGAACTCGTGGGGACCGAGGGGACCAGCGCCCAGATCCGGTCGATGCATGACACCGACGCCCTCGCCGCCGCCTTTCGGCCCGTCGCCGGCAACCCGCTGGCGATGCGCAAGGTGACCATGGTCGACGACCCCGTCTGGGCCGCGGCGCCGACCTTCGAAGACCTCGCCGCCGCCTATCCCGCCGCCGGCCATGGCATCGAGGGCTATGTGGCCGCCCACTGCCTGGTGGAGCGCTCCGGCGCCAAGGCCGGCGTCCTGCAGCAGTGCGAGGCGATCAAGGAGGCGCCGCATGACCTGGGCTTCGCCAAGGCCGCGCTCGGCCTGGCCCCGAAATTCCGTATCGCGCCCGCCGCCCTGGCCCGGGCGCCGCACGGCGCCCAGCTGTGGGTCGACGTGCCGATCCGCATGCCGCCGCCGGCGCAGATCGCCGACCGCGCGGTCATGGCCCCGATCTGGCTGGCCAGCTTCGACCCCAAGGCCACGCCCAAGCTGTTTCCGCCGGAAGCCGTCGCCGACGGCCTCGTCACCGGCCGCGGCGTCGCCCGCTGCGTCGTCGGCGTCGACGGCGTCCTGACCGCCTGCACGCCCGAGGCCGGCGACCCTGACGGCCTGGGATTCTCGGAGGCCGCGGTGAAGCTCGCCTCGGCCATGAAGATGAACCTCTGGTCCGCGGACGGCGCGCCGGTCGAGGGCGGGGTGATCCACATCCCGATCCGCCTCAATTTGAAACTTGAGGCGAAATAGCCAATTTTCGCCTAACAGGCGAGCGACCTTCGGCCGCAGTGGCGCCGCATCATCTCTAACGTAGTTAACGCCCACCTGAATATGGCGGAGCAAAGGCGTGGCCGCGCCCAACAAATGTCGGCCTGTCACGTCAGACGGCGCATGCGTTTCAGTTTAGTGCGTCTTTGGGGGGCACGTAATGACCAGCTTAAGCTTAGCCTTGCCTCTGAATACACGCGAGAGGAAATGGCTCAGCATCATGGGATGGCTGGTGGGGTTGGCTCTGTTCATCCGCGCCACTCAGATTCTGCCCTGCTGCGCAGCGCCGTCGATGGATTCGACCCTGCGCCACAACGCCTGCGAGTCGGCCTTCACCACCGCGTGCCCGCGCTACGAAGACTGCGCTCCGCGCTGACCTTCCCCTTGGCCTGACGCCCGATCCGTCTAGGCTCGTTGCGACACCGGCGAGGAGAGAGACGATGGCGGAGATCTGGCAGTGGTCGGCGGTGGAGACCGCCCGCAGGGTCGCCGCGCGCGAGGTCAGCGCACTTGAGGTGCTCGAAGCCCACCTGGCGCGCAAGGCCGCCGCCAACCCGGCCTTGAACGCCGTCGTCGTCGACCTGAGCGCCCAGGCCCGCGAGGCCGCCCTTGCCTGCGATCGCGCCCAGGCGTCCGGCGCCCCGCTCGGCCTCCTGCACGGCGTGCCGGTGACCGTGAAGATCAACATCGACCTGGAGGGCCAGGCCAACTCCAACGGCGTGCCGGGACTGGCGAACCTCATCGCGCCTGGCGATTCCCCCGTGGTCGCCAACCTGCGCGCCGCCGGCGCCGTGATCCTGGGCATGACCAATACCCCGGAGTTTTCGCTGCGGTGCTTCACCTCCAACCCGCTGCACGGCCAGACCTACAATCCCTGGGACCCGGCCATCACCTGCGGCGGCTCCTCGGGCGGGGCCGGCGCCTCGGTGGCTGCCGGCATCGGCGCCATCGCCCACGGCAACGACATCGGCGGCTCCCTGCGCTGGCCGGCCAGCTGCAACGGCGTGGCGACCATCAAGCCCACACTCGGCCGTGTCCCCGCCTTCAACCCGAGCGCCGCCGTCGAGCGCCCGCCCATGGCCCAGATCATGAGCGTCCAGGGCCCGCTCGCCCGCGAGGTCGCCGACGTGCGCCTGGCCCTGGAGGCGATGAGCCGCCGCGATCCGCGCGACCCCTGGTGGGTCCCCGCCCCGCTTGCCGGGCCGGCCCCGCCGCGCCCCATCAAGGTCGCGCTCGCCGAGATCCCCGGCGACATGAAGACCGATCCCGAGGTCATGGCGATGATCGGCCAGGCCGCCGGCTGGCTCGCCGACGCCGGCTACGAGGTGGTCCCGGCCACGGTCCCCGACGTCACCGCCGCCTGGCAGCTCTGGTGCGACCTGATCTCCACCGAGATCGCCACCGTCCAGATCGGCCCCATGCGCGAGATGGGCAGCCCGGCCTTCATGGGCGCCCTGGAGGGCATCCTGCACATGGCCGACGTCCTCGACCTGGCGGGCTACATGCAAGGCGTCGCGCGCCGCGCCCGCCTGCTGCGCGAATGGCTGGCGTTCCTGGAGACGCACCCCATCGTCCTGACGCCGGTCTCGGTGCGGCCGACACCGGCCTA
>DASRRU010000141.1:0-20180 GCA_035656795.1 Phenylobacterium sp.
CCCGTTCATGTACGCGGCCGCCGCGCCGGTCGCGATCACCTACCTGCTGATCTGGAACCCGCCGCATGGCTGGAGCCAGGGGGCGCTGTTCGTCTATCTCATCGCGACGGCGGTCCTGATCCGCACCTTCATCACCGGCTATGAAATTCCGTCGACGGCGCTCTCGGCCGAACTCACCGCCGAGTACGACGAGCGCACCAAGCTTCTGAACTACCGCTTCCTCTTCCAGTGGATCGGCGGCCTGTTCATGTACTTCATGGCCTTCAAGGTCTTCCTGAGGCCCGACGCGGCGCACAAGGTTGGGCAGCTCAATCCCGCCGGCTATTCCGCCTACGGATTGGCCGCCGCCGGGGTGATGCTGTTCGCGATCCTGGCCTCGGCGATGGGCACGCACCGCCAGATCCCCTACCTGCGCCAGCCGCCGCGGCGCGAGGTCACGCTGGGGGTCCTGGCGCGCGAGATGTTCACGACGCTGGCCCATGGCTCGTTCCTGGCGATGCTGGGGGGGACGCTGTTCTTCGCCATGGCCGTCGGCCTCGGCTTCTCCATCGGGCTCTATTTCCAGACCTACTTCTGGGAGTTGTCAGCGGACCAGATCTCGATCTTCACCTTCTCTAGCCTGAGCGGCGCGGCGCTGTCCTTCGTGGTCACCCCTCTGCTCTCGAAGGGCTTCGGCAAGAAGGCCGGCGCCCTTACCATCATCCCCATCGCCGGCCTGTGCGCAATCGGCCCGATCGGCCTGCGCCTGGCGGGCCTCTTGCCGCCCAACGGGTCGCCGGTGATCTTTCCGATGTTGCTGGCGCTTGGCGTCGCGACCGTGTGCCTGGGCACGGCCGGCGCCATCCTGATGGCGTCGATGATCGCCGACATCGTCGAGGATTCCGAACTGAGGACCGGCCGTCGCTCCGAAGGCCTGTTCTTCGCCGCGGCGGCCTTCATCAACAAGGCGGTCAGCGGCGTCGGCATCTTCGCCTCGGGCATGTTGCTGGCGGCGATCCACTTCCCGCAGCATGCCCGCCCCGGCCATGTCGACCCGCAGATCGTGCGGGATCTCGGGCTGATCTATGCGCCGGTCACGGTCGCGCTCTACGGCCTCGCCCTCTTCTGCCTCACCCGGTACGGGATCACCCGCCAGGGGCACGCAGAGACGCTCCGCGAACTCGTGGCGAAGGCCGAGAGGGTCGCGGAGGCGATCGAATCCTAGAGTCGTCAGGGTCTAGGCTGAATCGACATTCAGCGGCGTGGCCCGAAGGGCGCTTCCCGCCTCCTCGATGGAGGAGGGTCAGGGGGGTGTACACGCTGCGATGAGGTGTGCGGCTCCGGTCGGCGCCCACCTTTGGCTACGCCCCAACGCTCAGGCCACACCCCCATCCCGGCCTTCCTCCATCGAGGAGGAAGGAGACCAGGGCTCTCAGCGCCCCCCTTGAATGTCGATCCGCCCTACCGTGAGAACACGCCCATTAGCAGGGGCCGGACGAACACCGCCGGCGCGGCCTTCTGGCTGACGTCCGGCACCCAGGCGCCGAGCTCGCCGCAGGCGTTGATCGTGGCGTTCAGCATCTGGGCGGCCACGAACGGATCCACCGGGCGGATCGAGCCCTCGGCGATGCCGTCGGAGATCATCGAGGCGAAGCGATCCGAGACCTTGTCGGATTGCTGCACCATTTCGCGGCGGATCGGCTCGGGCAGGGCCGAGAGCGCGGAGGTGCGCAGCAGCGGGCCATGCTCTGAGAGCTGGTATTCCGCGAGCGCCGCCGCGGCGCTGGAGATCCGCGTCCACTGGTCTCCGGGCAGGGTGAGAGCCTGGCGCTGCACCCGGGTCATGACGTCGAAGGTGCGCGCGAAGCAGGTCACCACCAGGTCATCCTTGGCGTCGTTGTGGTGGTAGAAGCTGCCCTTGGTGACGTTCAGCTCGGCGGAGATCTTGTCCACCGAGGCGCCGCGATAGCCACGGGCGTTGATCAGCTTGGTGGCGGCCATCAGGAAGGTCTCGCAGGCCACCTCCTGGCGGCCGCGCGGCGCAACCTCGGCGATCGGGACCGGCTGCGGCGCCCATACCGAGTTGTCGGCCGCCAGCCCTGCGACCAGGACGTCGTACATCCGCTCGCAGACCCGGCCATAGTCCTCGGGGTCGTACTTGGGCAGCCAGGCCGTGGCCCAGGACAGCTGGTTCAGCAGCATGTGGGTGCGCGCCGTCCTGCGGCCACGCGACAGCCACGCCAGCTCTGGCGCGTCGAAGATCTGCCGCAGGCGGCGGAACATCTTCAGATAGGCCGCCGAGACCTCGCCCCGCTGGGGCATGGAGAGCGCCCGCAGGTCGGAGAACAGGGGCAGTTGCGGCGCCTCGCCCAGGGCCGCTCGCCGCATCCGCTGCAGGTAGAGCTCCAGGAGGCTGCGAAGCCGCTCGGCCGGGGTCGGCTGGACCAGCGCGAGGTTGACGATTTCGGTGAGGCTGTGGACGCCGCGCAGCATCACCGCCGCGGCCAGGTCGTCCTTTCGCCGGAAGTAATAGGTGACGCTGGTGGTGGACAGATTCACCGCCGCCGCGGCGATGCCAAGGGTCAGCCCCTTCACGCCGTGCGCATTCAAAAGCGCCGTCGAGGCGTCCAGAATCGCCTCGCGCTTGCGCTCGAACCGGTCCGTGGACTGGATCGCCGCCTGAGCCATGTTTCGCTTCCCAGCACTTTTTTCCGGGAATGTGTTTCATTCCCGATATTTTCGATGATTTGTGCATGGAATTCGGCGGTGCGCCAGCAACTTAGAACATGTTGCTCAATGCAATCCCGTAACCTGTTCGCTGAACCCGACCGGCCGCCTCAACTATCGGAGAATCCAAACGGAAGGCTGGTGCGGCGGATATCGTCGGGCAGGATCAGGCGACCGATCGGCGGTTCGGAGCGGGCGGTGCATTCAGTGCGCTGGCAAAGCCGGCAGGTGACCCCGATCGGGGTCGCGGAGTCCGGTCCGGGCGCGCTGCCGTCGGCGGTGTAGATCAGCTTGCCGGCGTGCTCGGCCGCGCAGCCCAGCGCGATGGCCCGCTCGACGCGAGGCGCGCCATAGGCCCCTCCGCCGGCGGTCACTGTGCGGGCGATGGAAAAGAACCGCTGGCCGTCGGGCAACTCCAGCCACTGGGTGACGATCTCGCGCGGGGTGCGGAAGGCGTGGTGCACGCTCCAGAGCGGACAGCCGCCGCCATGCCGGGCGAAGGGAAATCCGGCGCCGTCCAGGCGCTTTGAGACATTGCCGGCCGGGTCGACCCGGATGAAGAAGAACGGCACGCGCTCCTGTCCGGGCTTCTGCAGAGTGGTCAGCCGGTGGGCGGTCTGCTCGAAGCTGCAGCCGAACTGCCGCGCCAGGGCCTCGACGTCGTAGCGGCGCGCCTCGACGGCGCGGGCGAAGGCGGAGTAGGGCATCAGCACGGCCGCCGCCGCATAGCTGGCCAGCGCCCGACGCGTGAGCCGCTCGCCGCTCTCGCTGGCGAAGCTGCCGCCGGCCAGCACCGCGCCGATCTCATCGCCCAGTTCCAGGTAGCAAAGCTGCAGGGCGAGCTGGAAGGCCTGGCTGGCGGCGTCCAGGCTGTCGTCCAGCAGGATCTCCTGGCGGTGGCGATCGAGCCGGCGCGTCGAGCCGACCATGAAGCTCGGCGGCACGCGGCGGACCCGCAGGTCGTGCCGGTCCCGCAGGTAGCCCGCGAGGTTGTCGCGCGCACCGATGGCCTGCGCCAGCCGCTCAGCGGCGTCGTCCAGGGTGGGGAAGCTGTTGCGCCGCGCCGCCAGGAAGCGCCGCGAGTCGGCCACCGGATCCGAGGCGTCGTCGGCCTCGTCGCGCCGCGTCCCGGCCTCGCGGTCGGCGAAGGCGAGCTGGCCTTCCTGATAGGTGGTGTACAGGCGAAGCAGGGCCTCGCTGATCCCCGGATAGTTGGTGGCCATGTCGGTGAGATCGTTGGGCGCCCATTCCAGCCCCGCGAAGATCGGGTCTTTCAACACCGCCTGCAGTCGAGCGCTGTCCTCCGCCGCCCCGCTGCCCAGCGCCGTCACGTCGATGTCGTAGGTCTGGGCGAGCTTCAACAGCAGGCCCGCCGTCAGCGGCCGGTTGTTGCGCTCCAAGAGCGCGATGTAGGAGGCCGAAACCTCCAGGGCGGCGGCCATATCCGCCTGGGTCAGGCCCAGGTCGCGTCGCATCCGCCGCAGCCGCGGGCCGACATAGAGGCCGCGCTCCATCGCCATGTCAGGTCTTTCCGCCGAGAACTTTACAGAATTACACCACAGATCTGTAAAGTTTTACAGCTCAACCGTTCGACCTCTCCAAACCGGGCCGTCCGCGGGCTAGGGCGAGGGATAGTTCCCGGGGGCGCTCTCGCGTCCCGCTTCAGACGCGGAAGAGACAGATGGCTTACCAAGACCACATCATCGAGATGAGCCAGCTCATCAAGAGCAAGGGCGGGACCTGGGACGGCATCGGCGCGGAATCGGTGGCCCGCATGCGTGTCCAGAACCGCTTCAAGACCGGCCTCGAGATCGCCAAATATACCGCCGGGATCATGCGCGCGGACATGGCGGCCTATGACGCCGATCCGGCGAACTACACCCAGTCCCTGGGCTGCTGGCACGGCTTCGTCGCCCAGCAGAAGATGATCTCCATCAAGAAGCACTTCGGCTCCATGAAGGGGAAGTACATCTACCTGTCCGGCTGGATGGTCGCCGCGCTGCGCTCCGATTTCGGCCCGCTGCCCGATCAGTCGATGCACGAAAAGACCTCGGTGCCGGCGCTGATCGAAGAGATCTACACCTTCCTCAAGCAGGCCGACGCCCGCGAACTCGGCATGATCTTCCGTGACCTCGACGCCGCGCGCGCCGCCGGCGACAAGGCCAAGGAGCAGAAGCTGATCGACGCTGTCGATAACTTCCAGACCCACGTCGTGCCGATCATCGCCGACATCGACGCGGGCTTCGGCAACGCCGAAGCCACCTATCTGCTGGCCAAGAAGATGATCGAGGCCGGCGCCTGCGCCCTGCAGATCGAAAATCAGGTCTCCGACGAGAAGCAGTGCGGCCACCAGGACGGCAAGGTCACCGTCCCGCACGAGGACTTCCTCGCCAAGGTGCGCGCCTGCCGCTACGCCTTCCTGGAGCTCGGCGTCGACAATGGCGTCATCGTCACCCGCACCGACAGCTTGGGCGCCGGCCTGACCAAGCAGATCGCCGTCAGTCAGACGCCGGGCGACATTGGCGACCAGTACAACTCCTTCCTCGACTGCGAGGAGATCTCGCCGGCCGACATGAAGAACGGCGACGTGGTCCTGAACCGCGGCGGCAAGCTGCTGCGGCCCAAGCGCCTGCCGTCGAACCTCTTCCAGTTCCGCGAAGGCACCGGCGCCGAGCGCTGCGTGCTCGACTGCATCACCTCGTTGCAGAACGGCGCGGACCTGTTGTGGATCGAGACCGAGAAGCCGCACATCGAGCAGATCGCCAGCATGGTCGACCGCATCCGCGAGGTCGTCCCCAACGCCAAGCTCGCCTACAACAACTCGCCGTCCTTCAACTGGACACTGAACTTCCGCCAGCAGGTGTTCGACGCCATGAAGGCGGCCGGCAAGGACGTCTCGGCCTACGACCGCGAAAAGCTGATGAGCGTCGACTACGATGCGACCGATCTGGCCGTGGAAGCCGACGAGCGCATCCGCACCTTCCAGGCTGACAGCGCCAAGCGGGCGGGCATTTTCCACCACCTGATCACCTTGCCGACCTATCACACCGCCGCGCTCTCCACCGACAACCTGGCCAAGGAGTACTTCGGCAGCCAGGCGATGCTGGGCTACGTCAAGAACGTCCAGCGCAAGGAGATCCGCGAAGGCATCGCCTGCGTGAAGCACCAGAACATGTCGGGCTCCGACCTGGGCGACGACCACAAGGAATACTTCGCCGGCGAAGCGGCCCTGAAGGCCGGCGGCGTCCACAACACCATGGGTCAATTCGCCTAAGGGCCTCGACCGCCGGACGCGGGCCTCGAAAATATCTTGGCTCCCGCCTCAGGGCGGGGGCCTTTCTTTTTCCTCCGCCCCGCGCATCTTCCACGCCTTCGATCGTTTCCCCTCCCGCCGCTGCTGGTCCCGCCATGGAAATCTCCCCCAAGCTTTCGGTCGATGACATCCTGCACGCCTTCGTGGAGGGCGAGTTGTTGCCGGGGACCGGCGTTTCGCCCACGGCCTTCTGGTCGGCGCTGGAGACGATCCTGGCGGAGTTCACTCCGGCCAACGCCGCCCTGCTGGCGCGACGCGACGAACTGCAGGCCGAGATCGACGCCTGGTGGCGCGCGCGCCGGGGCCAGCCTCTGGACGTGGCGGAGGAGACCGCCTTCCTGCGCCAGATCGGCTACCTCCTGCCCGAGCCGGCGCGCTTCCGGATCGCCACGGAGAACGTCGACCCCGAGATCGCGAAGCTGGCCGGGCCGCAGCTCGTCGTGCCGGTCTCCAACGGCCGCTTCGCGCTGAACGCCGCCAACGCCCGCTGGGGCAGCCTCTATGACGCCCTCTATGGCACGGACGCCCTGGAGCCGCCGACCGGCGCGAAGGCCTATGACCCCGCACGCGGCGCCAAGGTGGTGGCCTACGCCCGCGCCTTCCTCGACCTTAAAGTCCCGCTCGCTCACGGTTCACACGCCGACGCGAGCGCCTATGCGGTGTCGGGCGGCCGGCTCGTCGTCAGCCTGCAGGACGGAACCCAGACCGGCCTCGCCATGCCGGAGCAGTTCACTGGCTGGCGCGGCCCGGCGGAGACGCCCCAAGGCGTGCTGCTGCGCCACAACAGCCTGCACCTGGAGATCCTGATCGACCGGGCGCATGCCATCGGGAAGGACGACCCCGCAGGCGTCGCCGACCTCCTGGTGGAAGCCGCGCTCACCACCATCCAGGACTGCGAGGATTCGGTCGCGGCCGTGGACGCCGAGGACAAGACAGGCGTCTACCGCAACTGGCTGGGCCTGATGCGCGGAGACCTTGCCGCCACCTTTGCAAAGGGCGGCCAGACCGAGACCCGCCGCCTGGACGGCGACCGCAGCTACCAGGCCGCGGCGGGCGGCGAGCTGACGCTCAGCGGCCGCAGCCTGATGCTGGTGCGCAACGTCGGCCACCACATGCTGACCGACATGGTCCGCTATGGCGGCCAGCCGGCCTACGAGACCGCCATCGACGCCCTGATCACCGTGGCCGCCGCCCTGCACGACCTGAACGGCGCCCGGCTGAACAGCCGCGCGGGCTCGGTCTATATCGTGAAGCCCAAGATGCACGGGCCGGACGAGGTCGCGCTCGCCGTGCGCCTGTTTGACCTGGTGGAGGACGGCCTGGGCCTGGCGCGCAACAGCGTCAAGCTCGGCATCATGGACGAGGAGCGGCGCACCAGCGCCAACCTGAAGGCCTGCATCCATGCCGCCCGCGACCGGGTGGTGTTCATCAACACCGGCTTCCTCGACCGCACGGGCGATGAGATCCACACGGCGATGGAAGCCGGTCCCGTGGTGCGCAAGGAGGCGATCAAGGCCGAGACCTGGCTGCCGGCCTACGAGAAGCGCAACGTCGAGATCGGCCTGGCCACCGGCTTCCCCGGTCGCGCCCAGATCGGCAAGGGCATGTGGGCGGCGCCCGACCAGATGCAGGCCATGCTGGCCGCCAAGATCGGCCACCCGAAGTCAGGCGCGAACACCGCCTGGGTGCCGTCGCCAACGGCCGCGGTGCTGCACGCCCTGCACTATCACGAGGTCGATGTTCCGACCTTGCAGGCGCGGATGATCGCCCAGCCGACGACCACCGGCCTCGACGACTTGATGACCCCGCCGCTGGCCAGGTCCAACTGGAACGCGACGGACGTCCAGCAGGAGCTCGACAACAACTGCCAGGGGATCCTTGGCTATGTGGTCCGCTGGATCGACCAGGGCATCGGCTGCTCCAAGGTCCCCGACATCCACGACGTCGGGCTGATGGAGGATCGGGCGACCCTGCGGATTTCCAGCCAGCACATCGCCAACTGGCTGCATCACGGCGTCTGCACCGAGGTCCAGGTGCGGGAGACACTGGTGCGGATGGCCAAGGTGGTGGACGCCCAGAATGCCGGCGATCCGGCCTACAGCCCCATGAGCCCGGACCCGGCGGCCAGCGTCGCCTTCCAGGCCGCGGTCGATCTGATCTTCGAAGGCCGCGTCCAGCCGAACGGCTACACCGAGCACATCCTCACCCGCCGCCGCCGCGAGCGGAAAGCGCAGCTGGTCAGAGGATAGGTGTCCTTCTCCCCTCGGAGAAGGTGGCCTGCGGAGCGGGCGGGGCCTGCCTCTCGCCAAGGGCGACAAAGGGGCCGCTGGAGCTTCCGAGCGACCCCCTCATCCGTCAGCCTCCGGCTGACACCTTCTCCCCGCGGGGGACGGAGGCTTTAAAGGCCGCCAGCCAAGGCCAGCGCCACGCCGCCGTCGACCGCGAGGGTGTCGCCCACCACATAGTCGCCGGCCGCGCTGGCCAGATAGATCGCCGCGCAGGCCATGTCCTCGTCCTTGCCGATGCGGCGCGACGGGATGCGCTTGGCGACTTCCTCGCCCTGGTCGCGGGCCACCCGGTTCATCTCGGAGGCGAAGGCGCCGGGTGCGATGGCGGTGACCGCGATGTTGTCGGCGATCAGGGTCGCGGCCATGCGGCGGGTCAGATAGATCAGGCCGGCCTTGGAGGCGTGGTAGCTGTAGGTCTCCTGCGGGTTGAGCCGGATGCCGTCGATGGAGGCGATGTTGATCACCTTCGCCGGCCGCTCGTGCGTGCCGGCCTTCTTCAGCGCGCCGTGCAGGGCCTGGGTCAGGAAGAAGGGCGACTTCAGGTTCAGGTTCAGCACCTTGTCCCAGCCGCTCTCCGGGAACTCGTCGAAAGCCGCGCCCCAGGCCGCGCCGGCGTTGTTGACCAGGATGTCGAGCTTGTCCTCGTGCTCCAGGTAGCGGCCGACGAAGGACTTGATGCCGTCCAGCGTCGACAGGTCCTGCGGCAGGGAAATGCAGTTCGGGCCCAGCTCGGCGGCCGTCTCGTCGCACTGCGAGGGCTTGCGCGAGGTGATGTACACCTTGGCGCACCCGGCCTCGATGAAGCCGCGGGCGATCATCTTGCCGATGCCGCGCGAGCCGCCGGTGACGATGGCGGTCCGACCCTTCAGAGAGAACATGTCGAGCATCATGGGCGCTTCCTCTTGATTGACGCGGCAAGCGCCGCCTTTACCTGAGAATCCCCTCGCACATTTGACTTGGAAGGGTCCAGCGCGGCCTGTAACAAGTGTTTGAATTTTGGAGCCGCCACCCATTTGGGCGCGTGGTCCGCCAGCCATAGGGATGCTTCTGCATGACCGAGATCAATTCGGTGGCCACGCTGACCCGCGACGGCGACGTCGCGATCCTCACCCTCAATTCCCCGCCGGTGAATGCGCTGTCGGCGAAGGTGCGCGAAGGTCTGTTCGAGGGCTTTAAGGCGGCCAACGCCTCCGACGCCAAGGCCATCGTGCTGATCTGTGAAGGCCGCACCTTCATCGCCGGCGCCGACATCACCGAGTTCGGCGGCGCCATGGCCGGTCCCAGCCTGCAAGAGGTGCAGGACGTAATGGAGGGCTCGCCCAAGCCGGTGATCGCCGCCATCCACGGCACGGCGCTGGGCGGCGGCCTGGAGGTCGCCCTTTGCGCCCACTATCGCGTCGCCGTGCCGTCCGCTCGTGTCGGCCTGCCGGAAGTGGCGTTGGGCCTGCTGCCCGGCGCCGGCGGCACCCAGCGCCTGCCGCGCATCGTCGGCGTCGAAGCCGCCCTCGACATGGTGACCTCCGGCCGCCACGTGCCCGCCAAGCAGGCGCTGGCCGTCGGCCTGGTCGATGAGATCGTGGAGGAGGGCAAGCTGCTCGAGGGCGCGCTGGCCTTCGCCCGCAAGGCGGTCGCCGAGAACAAGCCGCTCGTGAAGGTGCGTGACAACAACGCGAAGCTGGAAGCCGCCAAGGGTCACCCGGAAATCTTCGCCGATTTCCGCAAGGCCAATGCCCGCAAGTTCCGCGGCTTCATGGCGCCGGAAAACAACATCAAGGCCGTCGAGGCCGCGGTGAATTCCGCCAGCTTCGACGAGGGCCTGAAGGCCGAGCGCAAGCTGTTCGGCGAGCTGATGATGGGCGCCCAGTCGGCCGCCCAGCGCTACTATTTCTTCGCCGAGCGCCAGGCCAACAAGATCCCCGACGTGCCGGACGACACGCCGGTTCGGCCGATCAAGAAGGTCGGCATTCTGGGCGCCGGCACCATGGGCGGCGGCATCGCCATGAACTTCCTGAACGCCGGCATCCCGGTGACCATCGTGGAGGTGCAGGAGGCGGCTCTCGCGCGCGGCCTGGACGTCATCCGCAAGAACTACGAGCGCTCGCGCAGCGCGAAACCCGAGGAGACCGAGCAGCGCATGGCCCTGCTGTCCGGCAGCCTGGACTTCGACAAGCTCGCCGATTGCGACCTGATCGTTGAAGCCGTGTTCGAGCGGATGGACATCAAGAAGGATATCTTCGCCCGCCTCGACAAAGTGGCCAAGCCCGGCGCCATCCTGGCCTCCAACACCAGCTACCTCGACATTGATGAAATCGCCTCGGTGACCAGCCGGCCGCAGGACGTGATCGGCCTGCACTTCTTCTCGCCGGCCAATGTCATGAAGCTGCTGGAAGTGATCCGCGGCGAGAAGACCGCCAAGGACGTCATCGCCACCTCCATGAAGCTGGCCAAGCAGATCGGCAAGATCGCCGTCCTGGCCGGCGTCTGCCCCGGCTTCATCGGCAACCGCATGCTCTCCCAGCGCCAGCGCGAGGCCCAGAAGCTGGTCATGGAGGGCGCCATGCCCTGGGACATCGACCGCGTGCTCTACGACTTCGGCTTCCCGATGGGCCCCTTCGCCATGAGCGACCTGGCGGGCCTCGACATCGGCTGGGTGAAGGAGAACTCCAAAGGCGAGACCATCCGCGACGTACTCTGCGAGATGGACCGCCGCGGCCAGAAGGCCGGCGCGGGCTACTACGACTACGACGAGAACCGCAACGCCAAGCCGAGCCCTGTCACCGAGAAGATCATCACCGACTTCATCGTCAAGTCGGGCGTCAATCCGCGCAAGATCAGCGACGAGGAAATCCTCGAACGCTGCGTCTATCCGATGATCAACGAGGGCGCGAAGATCCTCGAGGAGGGCAAGGCGATCCGTCCCTCCGACGTCGACGTGGTCTGGGTCAACGGCTACGGCTGGCCGGTCTATCGCGGCGGCCCGATGCACTACGGCGACCAGGTCGGAGCCGACAAGGTGCTGGCGAAGATGCAGGAGTTCCAGGCCAAGATGGGCGACGCGTTCAAGCCCTCCGCCCTGCTCGAAAAGCTGGTCGCCGACGGCAAGAAATTCTCCGACATCAAGGCGTAATTTTCACCGGCTCCCCGGCGAAAGCCGGGGTTCAGGCCGCGGATCGAACATCCCGGAGCGGGGCCCAGACCAACTCGGCTTGTGTCCCGGCGTTCGCCGGGACGATCGGATCCGGAGTTCGAATTCCAACACTGAGGACCCTCCCCATGCGTGAAGCCGTCATCGTCGCCGCCCGCCGAACCCCCATCGGCAAGGCCTACCGCGGCGCGTTCAACAACACCTATGGCGCGACGCTGGGCGGGCACGCCATCGCCGCCGCCGTCGCCCAGGCCGGCATCGACCCGGGTGAGGTCGACGACATCGCCATGGGCTGCGCCCTGCAGCAGGGCACGACCGGCAACAACATCGGCCGCCAGGCGGCGCTGCGCGCGGGTCTGCCGAACACCGTCTCGGCCATGACCATCGACCGTCAGTGCTCGTCCGGGCTGATGGGCGTGGCGACGGCCGCGAAGTACATCATCAACGACGGCGCCCCGATCGCCATCGGCGCCGGCATCGAGTCGATCAGCCTCGTGCAGAACGGCCACATCAACGGCTTCATGGCCGTCGATCCGTGGCTCAAGGAGAACGTGCCTGAGCTCGGCACCTCAATGATCGAGACCGCCGAGATCGTCGCCGAGCGCTACGGCGTCTCCCGCGAGGCGCAGGACGAGTACGCCCTGCAGTCGCAACAGCGCACCGCCCAGGCGCAGGCCGAAGGCCGCTTCGACCGCGAGATCGCGCCCATGACCACGATCATGAAGGTGCTGGTGAACAAGGAAACCGGCGAGACCGCCGACAAGGAAATCACTATCTCCGCCGACGAGGGCAACCGTCCCCAGACCACGCTGGCCGACCTGCAGAAGCTTCAGCCGGTGTTCAAGGGCGGCCGCTATGTGCAGGAAGGCAAGTTCGTCACCGCCGGCAACGCCTCGCAGCTGTCGGACGGCGCTGCGGCCGTGCTGATGATGGAACGCAAGGAAGCCGAGACGCGCGGCCTGGAGGCGCTGGGCGCCTATCGCGGCATGGCGGTCGCCGGCTGCGGTCCGGAAGAAATGGGCATCGGCCCGGTGTTCGCGATCCCCAAGCTCCTGGAGCGCAACGGTCTTACGATCGACGACATCGACATCTGGGAGCTCAACGAGGCCTTCGCCAGCCAGGTGATCTACTGCCGCGACAAGCTCGGCATCGACCCGGCCAAGTACAATGTCTCCGGCGGCTCGATCTCGATCGGCCACCCCTACGGCATGACCGGCGCCCGCTGCACGGCGCACCTGCTGTACGAAGGCAAGCGCCGCGGCGCGAAGTACGGTGTCGTCACCATGTGCATCGGCGGCGGCATGGGCGCAGCGGGATTGTTCGAGATTTTCTAAGGCTTAGATCCTCCCCGTAGGGGGCGGTGGCTCGGCGCGAAGGCGCCGAGACGGAGGGGGTTTCATCCGCCGAATCAGCGGGCGTGAACCCCCTCAGTCAGCAGCTCCCCCTAAGGGGAGCATCTTCGACTTCTGGGCCATCCGTGAGGGTGGCCCTCTTTGCTGGGCGGGCTCAGCGTCCAACTCTGCGAAGGTCAGGCCGGCCGTCTCGCGTGCGGCCAGCGCGCAGATCAGACTCACCACGCAGGTCGCCGCCAGATAGACCGAGATCGGCACGGTCGATCGGAATTCCTTGTAGAGCAGCAACGAGATCATCGGCGCCCAGGACCCGCCGACGATGGTGGTCACCTGGTAGCAGAGCGAGGCTCCGGAATAGCGGATGCGGGTGGGGAAGAGCTCGGCGATGAAGGCGCCCTGCGGCCCGTTCATGGCGCTGTGCAGCAGCATGGCGATCACCAGGTCGGCGGCGATAAGGCCCGGCTGCCGGGTCGCCAGGATCGGATAGAAGGCAAAAGCCCAGAGCGCCAGGCCGCCGGCCCCGAAGGCGTAGACCCGTCGGCGTCCCACGCGGTCAGACAGGGCCGACCAGAGCGGCATGGTGGTGAAGGCCACGAGGGCGCCGGCCAGCATCCCGGTCAGCGCCACGCCGCGCGGCACGCCCAAGGTGTCGGTGAGGTAGTTCAGCCCGAAGATGGTCATCAGGTAGTAGGAGACGTTCTCCCCGAACTTCAGGCCGCCGCCGATCACCACCTGCCAGGGTCGAGTCTTCAGGGTCTCGACGACGGGGGACCTGTGGGCGCCTTGGGTATCGGCCAGGGCCGCGCGGAACACCGGGCTCTCGGTCAGGGTGGCCCGCGCCCACCAGCCGATGCCGATCAACACCGCCGACAGCAGGAACGGCACGCGCCAGCCCCAGGTGATGAAGTCATGCGGGCTCAGGAACGCCGCGGCCAGCGCCAATATGCCGGTCGCCAGGAAGTTGCCGACGCTGCCGCCGGCCTGGGTGAGACCACCCCAAAGGCCGCGGTGTTTGTCCTCCCCGTACTCGACGGCCATCAGCATGGCGCCGCCCCACTCGCCGCCGAGGCCGAAGCCCTGGACGAGGCGCAGCGCGATCAACATCCCCGGCGCCCACAGGCCCACCTGGTTGAAGGTCGGCAGCAGGCCGATCAGGAAGGTCGTGCCGCCCATGATGAACAGGCTGAGCACCAGCAGCAGCTTGCGGCCGATCCTGTCGCCGAAGTGGCCGAAGACGATGCCGCCCAGCGGTCGGGCGGCGAAGCCCACGGCGTAGGTGGCGAAGGCCAGCAAGGTGCCGGTCAGCGGATCGGACTGCGGGAAGAAGACCTTGTTGAACACCAGCGCCGCGGCGGTGCCGTAGAGCAGGAAGTCGTACCACTCGACCGTGGTGCCGATGGCGCTGGCGAACACCGCCTTGCGGCGCATGGTCGGCGTGAGGGTCACCGCGTTCATGAAGCCGGCGTCTCCGCGTCGATCTGGGCGAAGGTCATGCCCTTGGTTTCACGCGCCCGAAGCGCCGAGACCGCGCTGATCGCCCCGGCGACGGCCAGGTAGATGGCGATGGGAACTGCTGAGTGCGTGGCCTTCAGCAGCGCCAGCGCGATGATCGGCGCCAGGGACCCGGCGAAGATCGACGTGAACTGGTAGGCCAGCGAGGCGCCGGAATAGCGCATCCGCGTCGGGAAGAGTTCGGCGATGAACGCCGCCTGCGGACCGTACATCGCCCCGTGCAGCACCAGGCCCACGATCACCGCGATCAGCACGTTCGCGGTCAGGCCCGTGTCGATCATCCTGAAGAAAGCGAAGCCCCAGATGGCCATGCCCGCGGCGCCGACGAAATAGACCGGGCGCCGGCCGATCTTGTCCGACAGCCAGGCGAAGAGCGGGATCGCGCAGCATTCCACCGCCGCGCCGGCCAGCATGGCGTTCAGCGCGAAGCGGCGGCTCAGGTGCACGGTTTCGGTCATGTAGCTGATCGAGAAGGTGGTGATCAGGTAGAAGGAGATGTTCTCCGCGACCCTGAGGCCCATGCCGATCAGGATGCCGCCGGGCCGGCGCTGGATCGCCTCCAGCATAGGCGCCTTGGGCGGGGCGCCGGCGTCGTCGAGCGCCTTCTGGAACAGCGGGCTCTCCGACAGGGTGACGCGCACCCAGTAGCCGATCACGACCAGCACCGCCGACAGCAGGAACGGCACGCGCCAGCCCCAGGCCAGGAAATCGTGCTCGCTCTGCACCGCCGACATCACCGCCAGCACCGCGGCGGCCAGGAGGTTGCCGGCCGGCACGCCTGCCTGGGGCCAGCCGGCCCAGAACCCGCGCCGCTTGGCGTCGCCGAACTCGCAGACCATCAGCACCGCGCCGCCCCATTCGCCGCCGACCGCGAAGCCCTGGACGAGCCGTAGCAGCACGAGGCCGAGCGGCGCGAAGAGGCCGATCTGCAGGAAGGTGGGCAGAAGCCCGATCAGGAAGGTCGAGCCGCCCATCATGACCAGGCTCAACATCAGGAGCTGCTTGCGCCCGATCCGGTCGCCGAAGTGGCCGAACACCAGCCCGCCCAGCGGCCGCGCCACGAAGCCGAGCGCATAGGTGGTGAAGGCCAGCATGGTCCCGGTCAGCGGATCGGCTTGGGGGAAGAACAGCTTGCCGAACACCAGGGCTGAGGCGGTGCCGTAGAGGAAGAAGTCGTACCACTCGATGGTGGTGCCGATCATGCTGGCCGCGATCACCTTGCGCAGGCCAGCTGGCGTCGCGCGCGCAGCCCCATCGATAGTCGTACTCAAGCTCTAGCCCTCCCCAAGCGCCCCACTCTGACGGCGGGATTGTCTTGGGGAGAGTGACGGTCGCAGGGCGCGCTTACAAGGGCGCCGCCTGCTCCCCGACGCGAAGCTCGAAGGGCGAGGTGAGCTTAAGCGAAGTCCTTGGCCAGTTCCGCGCGGGTGGCGGGCGTCAGGCCGGCGAGGTGGCTGTAGGCTTCGTGGCCGCAGCCGATCAGGATCTGGGTCGCCGGATCGCGGAAACGGGCGATCTGCGTCGCGGTGAGCGGGAAGCGCAGGAAGTGGACGGACGAGGTCTTGCCATCCTCGCGCGTCCGCTCGACGTCCCCTTCCGGGACGCCCGAGGACTTTTCGTCACCGATCTGAATGAAGAATGTGTCCTCCACGCCGCCCAGCCGCGCCAGGGTCTGCTCGCGGCGGATCTCGTCGACGATCTCGAACATCACGGTGGCGACCAGTTCCGAGCCCTGCGGGATCAGCGGATTGTAGGCGGCCAGTTCGTCGGGGACCTGCTCGGCGCCGCCCTTTTCGGTGAGCAGCATCTCCTGCACCTGGAACAGCATGGTGGCGTAACTCTCAAAAATCAGAGTGCAGATCGGCCCCAGGGCGACCCGGCGCAGGCGCTTGACCGGCAGGAGCGCGGCGCGGCGTTCGCGGCGTTCCTTGGCGTAGTCGGCGTCGGGAATCAGGTCGGCGGGCGTGATCTGGCGGACGCTGGCGGGCATGGGCTTGGCTCTTTCAGAACGCGCCGTAGGCGCGGGCGAAGATTTCGATGGGATGGGCTTGGCGCGGCGCGGCTTGGGCCTCGGGCTTCGTCTCGGCGCTCAGCAGTTGACCCAGGTGCTTGCAGGCCAGCGGGCAGTCCGAGCAGAGGGTCTCGGTCCCCTTGGCCGCGATCTGTTTGGCGGCCGGGCGGCCCACCTTGTTGGCCACCTCGTGAGTGGCCTTCATCACCCCGAATGTGCCGCCGTGGCCGGAGCAGCGTTCTACAAGCTCCACGCGGGTCTCGGGGATCAGGCGCAGCATCTCGGCAGACTTGGCGCCCATGTTCTGGGCCCGGGCGTGGCAGGCGTGGTGCAGGGTTATCCCGCCCTCGATCGGCGTCAGGCCCTGCGTCAGGCCATGCGCCTTCTGCAGCTCCACGACATATTCGCAGATGTCCCTAGTCGCCGCCGATAGGGTCACGACGGCATTGTTCTCCGGTTCGATCAGCGGCCACTCGAACTTCATCATCAGGCCGCAGGAGGCGGTCAGCGCGACCACGTCGTAACCGTCCGCGATCAGCGGGGCGAAGACCTTGGACGCCCGATCGGCGCGGCCGGCCACGTCCTTCAGGTCGCCGGACTCCAGCTGCGGCATGCCGCAGCACTCCGGATAGACCAGCTTCACCTCGCAGCCCTGCAGGGCCAGCACCCTGGCCGCGGCGACCGCGGTGTCGGGCTCGTTGTAGTCGACGAAGCAGGTGGCGTAGAGCGCGACCTTGCGCTTCCCGAACGCGGGGCCCTCAGGGTTCGGCGCCATCGGGTTCTTCAGCCGATCGGTGGCGGTCTTCGAATGGTAGGTCGGCAGCTCGGCCTCGGCGTCGATCTGGGCGATCGCCTCCAGCAGTTTGCGCAGCGGCGTGTTCTTGCGCGCGCTCATCGCGTTGACGACGCCGGCGAAGGGCTTGGCCAGCTTGCCGTTGCGATCGGTCTTGCCCAGCTGGTCGCGGACGAAGTCCATTTCCCCGGCGCGGCGCCGGGCGGCGCGGTAGCGCAGGATCAGGTGCGGGATGTCAATGTCGAAGGGGTGCGGCGGGACATAGGGACACTTCGTCAGGAAACACATGTCGCAGAGCGTGCAGGCCTCATCGACCTTGGCGTAGTCGCTCTTCGCAACGCTATCCAACTCACCGGTCTTGCTCTCGTCGATCAGGTCGAAGAGCCGCGGGAAGCTGTCGCACAGGTTGAAGCAGCGTCGGCAGGTGTGACAGACGTCGAACTGCCGCTCCATCTCGGCCTCGACCTTGGCGAGGTCGTAGTAGGCCTCGTCCTGCCAGGCGATGGGATGGCGGAAGGGTGCGTCGAGGCTGCCCTCGCGCGGGGGCCCTGCCGAGCTCTTGACGTCGTCACTCACCGGTCACCCTCCCGAAAATTCCCCGTCATCCCGGCCGGAGCGAAGCGGAGGGCCGGGACCCAGGGGCCGGCGCACGCCGCCTGAGTCCCGGACCGGCCCTTACAGGCCGTCCGGGATGACGAGCTTTGTTGAGAAGGAGATCAGTCCAGCGTGTCGAGCGCGCGCTGGAAGCGGCCGGCGTGGGATTTCTCGGCCTTAGCCAGGGTCTCGAACCAGTCGGCGATCTCGTCGAAGTTCTCTTCGCGGGCGGTGCGCGCCATGCCCGGGTACATGTCGGTGTACTCGTGGGTCTCGCCGGCGATGGCGGCCTTCAGGTTCAGCGAGGTGCCGCCGATCGGCAGGCCGGTGGCGGGGTCGCCGACGGCTTCCATGAATTCCAGGTGGCCGTGGGCGTGGCCGGTCTCGCCTTCCGCCGTCGAGCGGAACACCGCGGCGACGTCGTTGTAGCCTTCCACGTCGGCCTTCTGCGCGAAGTAGAGGTAGCGACGGTTGGCCTGGCTTTCGCCCGCGAAGGCGGCCTTGAGGTTGTCGAGGGTCTTGCTGCTGGCGAGGCTCATCATCGTCTCCCTTGATTTCGCGATCCGCCGACCGGCGCCGGCGGCGAGGTGCTTCCAATGGCGCACTATGGCCCTCGAGGACAATAGAGCTAATCGTTTATTTCTATTGATGAGATAGATACGATCTATTCGGAACCCCAGCGCGCCGCCTGGGTTACGCCCTCGAAGAGGCAGAGGAGCGCGGCCATGACCGGCAAGGACCAGATTCAGGGCGAGGGCAATTACGATGCCGCCCGCAGGTTCGACAAGGAAGAGCGCGCATTTATCGAGAAGGGCGGCATCGAGCAGAAGGCCAAGGAAGCCGAGGCCGCGCTCGACGGGCCGGAAGGCGCGGAGTTGGAGAAGGCCCGCAAGGAGGCCGGCGAACGCGGCCACATGGGCGAACGCTAGCCTCAGTTTTTCCGGCGGCTGGCCAACAGAGGCTTGCCGCCGACCCGTGGCCGACCCTTAGCTGACGTCAACCAACGTCAGATTGAGGAAACGCCATGTCCATCGACTTCGAGATCCCACCGGACGCCAAGGCCGTTCGCGAGCGTGTGCGCCAGTGGGTGCACGACGAATGCATCCCCGCCGAGGCGCGGGTGGTGGACAAGGACAGCTACAAGACGGTGCTCGCGGAACTGCGCGGCAAGGCCCGCGCCCAGGGCCTGTGGCTGCCGTTCGTGCCCCAGGAATTCGGCGGCATGGGCCTGGGGCCGCTGGCCAACGCCCTGGTGCAGATGGAGCTCGGCGAAAGCCACCTGGGCGCCTTGTCCATGAACAGCCAGGGGCCGGACGACGCGACGATCCTGACCCTGCTGGCGCACGGCACCGACTATCAGAAGGAGAAGTTCCTGAAGCCCCTGCTGAACGGTGAAAAGCGCGTTTGCTATTCGATGACCGAAAAGGCCTCGGGCGCCGACGCCACCGGCATGCAGACCCGCGCGGTCAAGGACGGCAACGAGAACTACATCCTGAACGGCGAGAAATGGTTCTCCTCCGCCGCCAGCGCCGCGGACCTGGCCCTGGTCATGGCCATGACCGACCCGGACGCCCCGCGCCACCAGCGCTATTCGACCTTCATCGTCGAACTGCCGGACCCCGGATACAGGATCAAGCGCGACATCCCGACCATGGCGCTGGAGGGGCCGCTCAGCCACATCATGGGCGGCGGCCACGCCGAGATCGAGATCAGCGACCTCAAAATCCCGGCAGAGAACCTGCTGGGGGGCGAGGGCAATGGCTTCAACATGGGTCAGCACCGCCTGGCCTACGGGCGCCTGCGCCACGGCATGCACAACGTCGCCCTGGCCCAACGGGCGTTGGACATGGCGGCCGCCCGGATCACCGACCGCAAGACCTTCGGGTCGCTGCTCTCCGACCGCCAGGCGGTGCAGTTCATGATGGCCGAGTGCGCGACCCAGCTCTACATCTCGCGCCTGATGCTGCTGCATATCGCCTACAAGGCGGAGAAGGGCCTGGACCTGCGGCAGGAGAACTCGATCGCCAAGGTCTACCTCGCCCACATGGTCCACCACGTGGTCGACACGGCGATCCAGCTGCACGGCGCCCTGGGCTACAGCCGCGATACGCCGCTGGCCGCCTGGTACACTCATATCCGCTCGCAACGGCTGGTGGACGGGCCCGACGAGGTCCACCGCTGGACCGTCGGCCGCAACGTCATCAAGGCCTTCCAGAGGGACGGCACCACCGCGGCCGCAGCGGGTGGGGATTTGCTCTAGCCGTATCCGTTCCGCCGGTCGCGCGAATGTGTAGGGCCGGCGGCCGCGTGGGGACCTAGGCTCGGGGGCTTCAGTGACATTGCGTATCCAGGCCGGCGGCCCGGGCGGGAAAGTCCCGGCCGCCTTCATCAGGAGGTGGTGCCATGGCTTCCGAAATCCTTGAGCGGGAACCGGCCGTCGTCGATCCCGACAAGCTGAATGCCTTC
>DASRRU010000142.1:0-2636 GCA_035656795.1 Phenylobacterium sp.
CTCGCGCACCACGCCCATGTCGCGGCCGTAGATCAGGGCGGCGCGGACATCGCCGTCGGGCCGCGACAGGAAGCGTTCGACGTCGGGACGTTTGCCCAGGATCAAGGCCTCAGCCCCCGTTCGACGGCCCGGTCGGCGTCCCAGTTGCCGGCAAGGTCCGCGATCCTGCTCGCGGGTCGCTCGGCTCCACCGCGTCCGCTGGCGGAGGCGTCACATTCTGCTTGGTCTTCACCGTGGGCTCGCCGGTGGCGATCCAAGACGCCAGCTCCAACTGGATGCGCCGCGCGGCTTCCTCGGTGGCCCGATCCTCGGCGTCCTGCTCAGCCACGATCGAGGCGTAGGGCTGGTCGGCGGAATCGTAGGTGACCTCCACCCGCACCCGGCCTTTCTTGGCCAGGTCGCCGGCCGGCAAGTTTGCGAGCGTGTAGTCAGCTGTCAGCACAAACTCGTAGCGGGTGGCGACGTTGTCGGTGCGCACGCCGCGCGGATAGCGCGCCTCGGACAGCAACAGACGCATGGAATAGGCCGCCGGCCCCGCTCGATTCTTCGCGAAGGCGTCGTCCAGGTGCTGGCGGATCAGAAAGCCGGCCCGGCCATTGGGCTGGATCACGTTGATCGACGCGAGCTTGGGCACCACGCCCGGCGCAGCATAGAGCGGCGTGAAGCCGCAGCCACCCAGCGCCAGGCTCGCGCCCGCGGCGCCCAGGATCAGCAGCAGCTTCGCCGGGGCGGCCATCTCAAGCGGCCACGATATTGACGATGCGGTCTGGCACCACGATCACCTTGCGGATGGTCAGACCCTCAAGGCGCCGTGCGATCTCGGGGTCGTCAAGCACGATCTTCTCCACGTCCGCCGCCGAAGCGCCCGCCGGGGCCGAGATTTCGCCGCGGCGCTTGCCGTTGACCTGCACCGGCAGCACCCGCACTGCGTCCTCGGTGAGCGCGGGATCGAAGCTGGGCCACGTCGCCATGGCGACCATGCCCTGTCCGCCGACCCGCGCCCAGCACTCTTCCGCCAGGTGCGGCGTAAAAGGCGCGATCAGCCGGGCGAAAGCTGACAGCGCCTCGCGACGCGCGGCCAGCACGGCGGCGCCGGCGCCGGCGGCCGGATTGGCCTTCAACAGGTTCAGGAACTCGTAGAGCCGCGCGATCCCGGAGTTGAAGCGGAAGGTGTCGATGGCCTCGGTGACCTGCCGGGTGAGCTTGTGGGTCGCCCGGCGCAGCGCCGTGGCCGTCTCGGTGTCGCCCGCGCCATCGATGGCTGGCGGCTGGCTGTCGAACTCCTCCCAGACGCGGTTCACGAACCGCCAGGCGCCCTGGACGCCGGCGTTGGACCACTGGGCGTCGCGTTCCGGCGGACTGTCGGACAGCACGAACAGGCGCGCGGCGTCCACGCCGTAGACGTCGAAGATTTCTTCCGGCGCCACGGTGTTCTTCTTGGACTTCGACATCTTCTCGACGTCGCCGATCACCACTTCGGCCCCATTCTCGACCATCCGCGCCCGGCGGGCCTTGCCATCGACGACGACCTCGACCTCCTTCGGCTCCAGCCATTCGCCGCTCTGCCCGCGATAGGTCTCGTGGGTGACCATCCCTTGTGTGAACAGGCCGGCGAACGGCTCGCGCACCGAAAGCTGGCCATCGTCTGCCAGGGCCTTGGTGACGAACCGCGCATAAAGCAGGTGCAGCACTGCGTGCTCGATGCCGCCGACATACTGGTCGACCGGCAGCCAGTAGTCCGCCGCGGCCTTGTCGATCGGCTCGGCGGCGTTCGGATCGGCGAAGCGGGCGAAGTACCAGGAGGAATCCACGAAGGTGTCGAGCGTGTCGGTCTCGCGAGTGGCGGGGCCGCCGCACATCGGGCAAGTCGTGTGCTTCCAGGTGGGATGCCGGCTCAGCGCGTTGCCGGGTTTTCCGAATTCCAGGTCGTCGGGCAGGGCCACCGGCAAGGCCGACTTCGGCAGCGGCACGATCCCGTCCTTGGCGCAGTGAACCATCGGGATCGGGCAGCCCCAGCCGCGCTGGCGCGCAACGCCCCAGTCGCGCAGGCGGAACACCGTCGCGCCCTTGCCCTGGCCCAGTTCCTCCATCCGCGCAATCGCCGCGGCCTTGGCGGCCTCGATGTCCAGGCCATCCAGGAAACGCGAGTGATAGATCGTCCCGGGCCCCAGGTAAGGCTCGTCACCGATCGAGAAACTGTCCGGGTCCTCCCCCGGCGGCAACACCACCGGCGTCACCGGCAGGGCGTACTTGTGGGCGAAGTCCAGGTCGCGCTGGTCGTGGGCCGGGCAACCGAACAGGGCGCCCGCGCCGTAGTCCATCAGTACGAAGTTGGCGATCCAGACCGGCAGCTCCCACGCGGGATCGAAGGGGTGCTTGACCCGGATGCCCGTGTCGAAGCCCAGCTTCTCGGCGGTGTCGATCTCCGCCTGGCTGGCGCCGCCCTTCTTGCACTCGGCGATGAAGGCCTTCGCCGCGTCGTTGCCGGCCGCGACCTGCTCGGCCAACGGGTGGTCGGCGGCGATGGCCACGAAGCTCGCCCCAAACAGGGTGTCGGGCCGGGTCGTGTAGACCTCCAGCCCCTGCTCAAAGCCGCCTGGGGGCTCTCCGGCGAAGGCGAAGGAGAAGGTCAGGCC
>DASRRU010000143.1:0-13938 GCA_035656795.1 Phenylobacterium sp.
TGTTAGCTCCGAAACATCAACCCGGCGGCGTCGATGGCTCTATGCGGCGCTCCCGTTGGCGGCGGCCGTGGCGCTCGCGGGCTTCGGGATATGGTCGCGCAGCCATTCGGTCTCGACCCTGCAGACGGAATCCGACGATGCGGCGATCCCGCGGGTGCAGGTTGGCGCCCCAAAGGCCGCGCCGGATCAAAGGACGCTGGTTCTGCCCGGAAGCATCAGCGCCTGGTATGAGGCGCCGATCTTCGCCCAGGTCAGCGGTTACGTGTCGCACTGGTATAAGGACTACGGCGCCCAGGTGAAGGCTGGCGAAGTCCTTGCGACCATCGAAGCGCCGAGCCTGGACGCGCAGTACCAGGCCGCCCAGGCCAATCTCGCCACCACCCAGGCCCGCTATCAACTGGCCGTGGTCACGGCGCAACGCTGGGCCGCCCTGTCCGGCACACAGGCCGTTGCGCAACAGGACGTCGACATCAAGAAAGCCGACGCCGTTGCTCAAAAGACGGAGGTCACCGCCGCAGAGCAGAACGTCGCCCGCTACGCCGCGCAAATTGCATTCAAGAAGTTGATTGCTCCGTTTGACGGCATCGTCATCGCTAGAAACACTGATATTGGGGATTATGTAAATGCGGCCGGTGGAGACGCAAGCCTTCGTAGCGCTTCGACACCGCTTTTCAGCGTTGCGGACGTCCATAAACTGCGAATATTTGCCTCTGTTCCCCAGGAATATTCAGACGTTCTTTCCCCAAACCTGACCGCCACGATCGTATTACCGCAGCATCCTGAAAGGAAAATTGCGGCGCAGTTTCTCACCACCGCCAAGGCGGTCAAGCCTGGATCGCGAACGATCGTTACTGAGCTGACGCTGGACAACCCCAACCACGACCTGTGGCCGGGGGCTTATGTCGATGTTCATTTCACCTTTCCGGGCGCCGCCGGACTGCTGATCGTGCCGGAGCAGGCCCTTCTCTTTCGCTCCGATGGAACCCAGGTCGCTCTCGTCGGCGCGAACGACCGGATTCACCTGCAGAGCGTTACCTTGGGGCGGAACCTTGGAACCGACGTGGAAATCCTCTCGGGGCTGAAGGCAAGCGACAGGTTCGTCGCCAATCCATCGCTCGGACTGCTCGAGGGCCAGCGCGTGAAGGCGGTGCAGCCCGTCCAGGGCTATCAACCGGGGAACACGAATTCGCCGCCGCGGTCTCCCGCCTCAGCTTCCGCGCGGTCCACCGCTGTAGGGACGCCGGGTCCGCGCAGCGCGGGGGGCCCAGGAGCGCCCATGCCGAATGACGGGGCGAGGCCGTGAGGTGGGCAAGGTCACCCGTCCTGGGGCGCCCGGTTGCCTGCACGGTATGCGCGCTCGTGGCCCAGAGCGGCTGCCAGCTGGCTCCAGCCTACGCGCCCCCCCACTACGTCCTGCCAGAGCATTACCAGGGCTCAGAGCTGTTTGCGGTCGCCCGTCCACGCGACGCCGCGCCACGCGGACCTTGGTGGGAAGACTTCGCCGACCCCTTGCTGAACAAGCTGGAGCGTCAGCTGGAATCGGAAAACCCGAGCCTCGCTGCATTGTCAGAGCAGTATACCCAGGCTCGCGACCTTGCCGCGGTCGCGAGATCCAGCCTCTTCCCACAAATTTCCGCTAGCGCCAGCCTGTCGGATAACAAGGAGTCGATCCACCGACTGTTTCGAAGCCTAAATAGTACGGCGCCGTTGACCGAAGCCAGCAACATGTACCAGGCGGGGGCCACCTGGGAGCCGGACTTCTGGGGTCGTATTCGCAACGGCGTGGCGCAGCAGGAGCGCCTTGCCCAATCGAGCGCCGCCCTGGTCGCCTCCGCGCGGCTCAGCTTGGAGGGCGAGTTGGCCGATGATTACATCGCCCTGCGTGGACTAGACGCGCAGGACGCCACCTATCGCGCGGCGGTCGCGAACTACCAGGATGCGGTGCAGATCACGGAAATGCGACTCGGGGGAAAGATCGGCTCCGGGCTGGACGTCGCCCGGGCTCAAAGTCAGCTTGCCTCGGCCCAAGCTTCGCTAAATTTCACGCTCGCCGCCCGGGCTGTGCTGCAGCATGCCATCGCCGTGCTGGTTGGCGCCAACCCAAGCATGTTCGTCGTTCCGGAAGACGGCCGGATGGAATTTGCTGTGCCAGGTGTTCCGCCAGGGGTGCCGTCGCAGCTGCTGGAGCGGCGCCCAGATATCGCCAGCGCGGAGCGGCAGATGGCGTCGGCCAATGCCGGGATCGGCGTTGCTCGCGCCGCCTTCTATCCGGACATCACGATCAACGCGACGGGCGGGTTCCAGGATAGCGGCTTCAACTTGGCCAGCTTGCCCACCAGCCTTTGGTCGTACGGGGCCGGCGCCATCCTGCCGATCTTCGAGGGCGGTCTACGCCGGGCCCAACTGCAGAGGAGCTGGTCGCAATACGCCCAGGCCCGGGACAACTATCGCCTGGCGGTCTTGTCGGCGTTTCAGGAAGTGGAGGATGGCCTTGCGCAGACTTCGCTGCTGCAGATCCAAAGCCAGTCTTTGCAACAGGCGCGTGACGAATCAGCCAGGGCGCAGGCGCTCGCCATGCAGCTCTATGTGGGCGGCCTCACCTCGTACGTCGACGTGGTGGTCGCCCAGGAGGCTACGCTCGTCGCCAGCATTGCCGCGACCCAAGCCCAGGTCGGCCGCCTGCAAGCCACCGTCAATCTTATTCGCGCATTGGGCGGCGGATGGAATGTGGCGGACCTGCCCACGGAAACCGGCGTGCTCCCGTTCAACCCGTTGTCGCTGACAGTGAACCCTCGGCGGCCACGACCAGATGGAACCGGCGAAGGCGCGAGTGAGGCCTCAAAACCGCGGTAAGACGGAGGAGACGCCGCATCGACCCGTTTTCGATCCCTGGCGGACGAAGCGCTTAGTCCGGTCCACGCATGGTGGCCGTCGGGAGCTTCATTACCGCAGCGACCTCAACAGCACGGGCGAGGGCAGCGGCGGCGATGGCCACCAGCCGTGCGCGCTCTGCATCATCGGCGGTGACGCTCGCGCGCTTCACCAGGTCGTCTGAAAGTCGGTGGTAGATAGCGGCATCGTGCATGCCATTGATTTATGCCCAACCTCGGCTCGCCGTCGACTATGCGCTCGTTATGGCGTCCGAAGCTGGTCCGCCAAGCCGCGATAGCGCTCGGCCACCCAGTCGATGAAGACCCGCAGGCGGGGCGGCCGTCGTCGCGGTCACGCTATGACGGCGCGACCTCGGACCGGGTGGGTCGGGCGTCCAGCTCCAGGATCGCCGCCATCAGGTGATAGAACGAGGTCGCCGGAGCGGGCTCCTCCACGAACCGCCCGTCGGGACGCAGCTTGTCGCGCCAGGCGCCGCGGGCCGGCACGTCCAGGTACTGCGCCAGGCCGCGCGCGGCGCGCAGCGCCTGGCCCTCGTCCCCCAGCACCAGGGCCGCCTTCAGGTGTTCGGTCTGCGGCCAGAGCCGGGCCGCCCCGTCGCGGACGGAAAAGTCGTCCCACAGCGCGTTGACCGCCACCTCGCGGCCCGCATCTACGCCGCGCAGTCCGTTGTCGAACAGCCGCCGCGCCGCCGCGAGCGCCGAGGCCTCGCCGCGCAGCCGGCCCCAGCGCTCCAGCAGCCAGGCCCATTCGAACTGGTGACCCGGTTCGACCCGGCCGCCCTCACCCTCCAGCGCGCGCCAGTCGGCGTCGAAGAATTCCCGAAGCGCCCCGCTGTCCGGGTCGATGAAGCGGCTCATGGCCAGCTCCGCGAGTTCGTCCGAGAGGCTCACCCAGGCGGGGCCGCCGAGCGGCTCCCAGGCGAGCGCGCTCTCGAACAGGTGCATGTGGCCGTTGGCCTGGTAGGGATGGGGCCCGTTCTCGCGGAACCCGCCGCCGGCCGCCCGCCGGGTCTCCAGCGCCGAGACCACGGCCTGGGCCTCGTCCGCCAGCCCCTGGGCGTTCGGGTCCGCCGTCCGCAGCGCCGCCATGGCCAGCAGGACGAATGCCTGCTCGTAATTGTCGGCGCCGGTGTCGATCGGCGTCCCATCGCCCGCCACGCGATTGATGAACAGGCCATCGTCCCGCCGGTAGGCGTGCACGAACCGCGCCCAGCCGGTCTGCGCCACCGCCAGCCAATGGGCGCCGTAGCCCGCGGTCGCCGCGGAGGCGAAGACGAACACCTGCCGCGCTTGGGCGCGGGCGCGGCGCGGCGCCTCGACGGGCCGGCCCTCGACGCTCAGGCTCTCCTCGAACAGGCCGCCCTTGGGGTCCACGCCGGCGCTCGCCCAAAGGGGCAGCGCCGCATCATGCAGCCAGGCGTCGTACCAGGCGGTTGCGGCGGCAAGAGTTTCGAAGGGCGCGGACATCGCCGCCTTATGGCGGATTCTTGTGGCCTTCGTCAGGCCCTCGCGGATCAGGCCTCCGCAGCTTAGGCGTCGTGGACACGGGCGGCGTGGGCGACGTGGAAGGATCCGGAGTGCGACAGCACGATCCAATCGCCGCAGCGCGCGACCACCGGGCCCTCGGGCGTGCGGACCTGGACCGCAGCGCCTTCGATCACTGCGCAGGCCTCCTCGCCCAGCCACTTCCAGAGCGCGCGCCAGCTCGCCTTGTCGCTCGGCGGCGGCACGCGGAGCGCCGCGCCGTGGTCGAAGGGCGGATGCAGGCGGATGGGGTGCATGTGACCTTGGGTTGCCATCAAGTTGTCCGGCCTTGGAATTCGAGCTGCTTCGGTGACCAAGTGCTTAACCGTGTTGACCGCCGATCATTCCGCGCGCGGCGTCGTTCGAAGTTGCATTTTGTCGCACCCGCTCTCCGCGGCTGCTCTTTCCAGGACAAAATTCCCCGTATTAACTATGGTAGAGCCGTGGAAGTGGCGGCCCGGCGGGGCGTCCTCCCACGCAAATTAACGGCTGGGGAGATTGAATTGACTGACCCGTCGACGAAAGCGCCGGACCCGATGGACGTGGCCCTGGGCGCGGCCGTACGCATCCGGCGGCGGACGATCGGCATCTCTCAGGAGGCGTTGGCCGAGCAATGCGGCGTCAGCTTCCAGCAGATTCAGAAGTACGAAAACGGCGCGAACCGGATTTCCTTCTCTCGGCTGGTGCAGATCGCGCGCGCCCTGCAATGCCGGGTCGTCGACCTGATGGACGTGTTGGACGGCCCGGATCGTGAGACCACCGGAGATCTCGACCTTCTGACGCGGATGCGGACGCCCGGCGCGCTGGAATTGCTGACCGCCTTCGAACTGATGGCGCCGGAAGCGCGCAGTTCGCTGGTCGCCTTGCTGCGCGCGGTGACCATCCAGGCCGACGCGCCCGCCAAGGCCCGCCAACACGCCTGATTGCATTCCGCTGATCCGTGACCTCCTCCGTTTATGGCGGCAGGGTCGGCGCGGGCATCGGCGGAATCGCTCTCAGCTCTGCGCCAGGATCTTGTCGATCGTCGCCTTGGCGCCCTCGCCGTTCCAGTCCGCCTCGCCTGAGATGCGGCCGCGCTCCAGCCCGTCCTTGCCGAGGATGATGGTGGTCGGCATGCCGTTGGCCGGAGGCTTCAGCGCCCAGGGCAGCTTGGCGTCCGGGTCGTTGTAGAAGGCCAGCGGAGCATTGCCGGCGATGAACGCCTTGGCCTGCTCCAGGGCGTCGGCCTTGTCGATGCTGACCGCCACGATGGCCACCGGCTTGCCGGCGTAGGCCTGGGCCAGCTTGGCCAGGGTCGGCATCTCCAGCTTGCAGGGCGCGCACCAGGTGGCCCACAGGTTCATAACCACCACCTTGCCCTTGAAATCGGCGGTGGTGAGCTTCCTGCCCTTTTCGTCGAAGACGGCATAGGCGGGCGGCGCGGACCCGTCGGCCGGGTGCTCCAGCTTCTTGGCCACATCGTGCGTTTCCGTGGCTGTCGGCACGGCGCCTGAGCTGGCCACCGCGGTGTGGTTCTCCACCGGCTTGGTCGACGACTGGGCTATGATGTAGACAACCGCGGCGACGCCTATGGCAGCGGCGCCCCAGAGGGCCCATTTCAGGATCCCGCCACTGGGTTTTGCCCCGGACTGATCGTTCATATGACCACCGACTCCTCTGATGCTCCCTCGACGCCGGCCGCCAGTGGCCAGGCGATGTGGGGCGGCCGTTTCTCGGACAAGCCGGCCGAGCTGATGCAGGCGATCAACGTCTCCATCGGCTTCGACCGCCGGCTGGCCACCCAGGACCTGCAGGGGTCCCGCGCGCACGCGGCGATGTTGCAAAAGACCGGGGTCATTACAAGCGCGGACGCCGCGGCGATCCTCGGCGGACTGGCGACCATCGGCGAGGAGATGGCGGCGGGGACGTTCCCGTTCCGCGAGGAATTCGAGGACATCCACATGAACGTGGAGGCCCGGCTGCGCGAGCTGATCGGGGCCGCGGCCGGACGCCTGCACACCGCGCGCTCGCGCAACGACCAGGTGGCGCTCGATTTCCGCATGTGGGTGCGTGACGCCTGCGACCGGACGGGCGCCCAGATCAAGGCGCTGCAGCAAGCTCTGGTCGCCAAGGCCGGGCCGCACGCGGCGACCCTGATGCCCGGCTTCACCCACCTGCAGCCCGCCCAACCGGTGACCTTCGGCCATCATCTGCTGGCCTATGTGGAGATGTTCGGCCGCGACGCCTCGCGGTTCGCCGACGCGCGCGCGCGCATGAACGAGAGCCCGCTGGGCGCTGCGGCGCTGGCCGGCTCGCCCTTCCCCATCGACCGGCACATGACCGCCCAGGCGCTGGGCTTCGACCGGCCGAGCGCCAACTCTCTCGACAGCGTCGCCGATAGAGACTTCGCCCTTGAGGCCCTGGCGGCGGCCACGATCACCGCCATCCACCTGTCGCGTCTGGCCGAGGAGATCGTCATCTGGATGACGCCGCAGTTCGGCTTCATCACCCTGACCGACGCCTTCACAACTGGCTCGTCGATCATGCCGCAGAAGAAGAATCCCGACGCCGCCGAGCTGGTCCGCGCCAAGGCCGGCCGGATGCTGGGTTCGTTCACCCAGCTCTGCGTGGTGATGAAGGGCCTGCCGCTGACCTATTCGAAGGACATGCAGGAGGACAAGGTCCCCGCCTTCGAGGCTTTCGACGCGCTCGAATTGTCACTGCGCGCCATGGCCGGCATGGTCGCCGACCTCGAACCCAACGCCGAGCGAATGGGGGCGGCGGCCGGCGCGGGCTTCTCCACCGCCACCGACCTCGCCGACTGGCTGGTCCGCGAGCTTGGCCTGCCGTTCCGCGACGCCCACCACATCACCGGCGCGGCCGTGAAGCGCGCCGAACAGCTGGGCTGCGACCTGCCCGGCCTGCCGCTCGGTGAACTGCAGGTCCTGGACCCTCGGATAACCGACGGCGTTTACAAGGTGCTGACGCCCCAGGCTTCAGTCGCCAGCCGTATGAGCTACGGCGGGACCGCACCGGATCAGGTGCGCGCGCAGATTCAGCGTTGGAAGGAAATCCTCGCATGACACCAGCCACCCTTATTCGCACAGGCGCCGCCCTGCTGATACTGAGCGCGCCCCTGGCCGCCTGCGGCAAGCTGGGTCAGCTCGAGAGGCCCGGCCCGCTGAACGGCGCCAGCCCCCCGCCCAATCGCCAGGCGCAGGATCCCCGACCGATCGACACTGTCGATCCCCGCGACGCCGTCACGGCCCCGGCGCCGCCCCGCACCCTGCCGATCGGGGGGTCCGGCGAGGACGTCACCCGTTCCGGCCCGCCCGGCGCCCTGCCCGACCCCTACGCCAATCCGCGATGAACCACTTCGAGCTCGGAGACGGAGAGCACGGGAGAACCGAGCTCTACTGCGAAGGCGTGCCGCTGGCGAAGATCGCCGAGGCGGTCGGAACGCCGGTCTATGTCTATTCGTCGGCCACCCTCGTGCGGCACTTCACGGTTCTGCGGGACGCCCTGGCGGAGGCGGACCTCAAGGATCCGCTGATCGCCTTCGCGGTGAAGGCCAACCCCAACGTCGCTGTGCTGCGCACCCTGGCCGGGGCCGGGGCCGGCGCGGACGTGGTTTCCGAAGGCGAGATGCGCCGCGCGCTCGCCGCCGGCATGGCGCCGGAACGGATCGTCTTCTCCGGCGTCGGCAAGAGCGAGCCGGAGATCGCCTTCGCCCTGGAAGCCGGCGTCGCCGAGATCAACCTGGAGTCGGAGCCGGAGCTCCACCTGGTCAACGCCGTCGCCCAACGCCTGGGCAAGCGCGCCACCGTCGCCATCCGGGTCAATCCCGACGTCGAGGCCGGCGGCCACGCCAAGATCGCAACCGGCAAGGCCGACAATAAGTTCGGCGTCTCAATGGTCGAGGCCGAGCGGCTCTACGCCCAGGCCTCGAACATGGCCGGCGTCCGGCCTGTCGGCGTCGCCTGCCACATCGGCAGCCAGATCACCGACCTCGCCCCCCTCGAGGCGGCCTTCCGCAAGATGCGAGCCCTCGTGGAGCGTCTGCGCGCCGAGGGCTTGTCGGTCGAGCGGCTGGATCTGGGCGGCGGCCTGGGCGCGCCCTACTTCAACGCCCCGACCCCGCCGGCCCCGGCTGACTACGCCGCGATGATCGCCCGCGTGATGGCGGGTCTGCCCAACATCCAGTTCGCCTTCGAGCCCGGCCGCATGATCGCCGCCAACGCCGGCGTGCTCGTGGCTCGCGTGCAGCACGTCCACGCCCGGCCCGAGGGGCGCAAGTTCCTGGTGCTCGACGCGGCCATGAACGACCTGCTGCGGCCGGCCATGTACGACGCCTATCACGACATCCGCCCGGTCAGGCCCCGCGAGGGCGAGCCAAAGGCCTACGACGTGGTCGGACCGATCTGCGAGACCGGCGACACCTTCACCCGCGACCGGCTGCTGCCGCCGCTGGAAGCGGGCGACCTCGTGGCCTTCATGACCGCCGGCGCCTATGGCGCGGCCATGTCCAGCGAGTACAACTCCCGCCTGCTGGTTCCCGAGGTGCTGGTGAAGGGCGCCGACTACGCGGTCGTCCGGCCGCGCCCCACCTACGACGATATGCTGGCGCGAGAGGCGAACGCGCCCTGGCTTTGAATGCGCTCCAACGGCCTACAGGTCGGCGCAGCTCGTCATGTTCACCGGGGCGTGGTCAGCGCGGGTCCAGCCCGATGGGCCCTTGGTGAACTCCGACGTCCGTGAACCGGCCTGCGGCTGCTTCAGCTTCGGATCGAAGCCGTTCCAGGTGATCGCGGTGACGACGCGGGCGGTGATTCCCTTGGCCGCATCTTGCGTCGTGACTGTACGCTCAGCCTTACAGGCGACCTCGAACGTCTGGCATTTCTGGTCCTCCGCCGTGCCCTTGCACAGCGGATCGGCGGCGATGATCTGCATGCGCCAGTTCAGGATCTCATTGTCGAGCCCGGCGAACTTGTCCGCTGCCTGGCCTCCGGATGACCCGGACTGACTGCACGCGGCCAGCATCGAAAGGGCCGCCATGACGGCCACACGTCTTATCAACTCGGTTGCTCCCATGAGGGTAGAACGCGGGGGATGGCGCCTGGATGCGGCGATCTCGTGACGGTTCTCTAGTCGAGCGCGCCGATATAGGGGAGCCCGCGATAGGCTCCCGAGGCGTCCATGCCGTAACCGACCAAGAATCGGGCAGGCGCTTCCCAGGCCACGAAGTCGGGCGCGATGGCCCGCGGCCTCGGCCACGGCTTGCTGGCGAAGACGCAGGTCAGCACTTCGGCGGCCCCGGCGTCGCGCACCAGCCGTGCGGCCTCGGACAGCGACAGCCCTGTGTCGAACACGTCGTCGACCACCAGGGCCCGGCGCCCGGCCAGCGGGCGCTGCAGGTCGGCGCGCACCTCGCAGCGGCCCATGCTGGCCCGCGCGTCGCCGTAGGAGGCCAGCCACAGGGCGTCGAAGCCGAGGTTGCGGCCGAGCCGCGACAGAGCTCGCGTCAGGTCCGCGCAGAACCACAGGCCGCCGGTGAGCAGGCAGACCGCCACCGTCTCGTCGTCGGTCCGCGGCGCGACGATCCGCGCAAGGGCCTCGACGCGTTCGGCGATCTCCGCCTCGCTCAACAGGACGGCAGGGGCGGCGTCGGTCATTTTTGGACCGGCGCTGCGGCCGCCGCCGCCGGGAGAGCAACCGCCACGGTCCGCGCCTTGCCCGCCGGCTCGAAACTCACCTCCAGGTCGTGCGTCGAGGCGGGCGGGTCAACGATGGAGATGGCGAAGTGACGCACCGCGCGCGCCGGCACAGCCGCGTCGATCGGCCGGGCGATCTTGATGGCGACAGGCTTACCCATCCGGTCCAGGAGGCTCACCCGCAGGGACGGCGCATTGGCCGCCGCGTCGCGCTGGTTGCGAAGCTGGCCGGAGATCGAGAGCGCCGGATGGCCGCCCTGGAACCCGGCGTCGGCATGCACATGCTCGATCGCCAGGGAGGAGACCGGCAGGCCCAGGCCCGCATAGGCCGCCTGACTGGCCGGCAGCAGTTGGACCACCTGGCCGCGGAATATGATGGCCGCAGCGATGAGGCCGGCGACGCTCGCCGCGGCAAGCGCCCAGACCAGGACCTTGCCATTGGCTCCGCGCTCCGGGGTGCGCGGCTTGGGCGCGATAGCCGGCGTGGCCAGCGGCGCCTCGAACACGACCTCGTCGAGCGGTGCGGCGAACGGGGTCGGCGCGGCGGGCGGGGCCGGCTTGGGCGGCGGCGGCGCGGGCGGCTGGACTCCCTCGGGCATCGCAGTCCAGCGCGCGCCGCAACTGGAGCACTTCACCGTCCGCCCAGCCGCAGCGATCCGTGAGTCGTCCACGAAATAGCTGGTGGCGCACTCTGGACAGGTCAGTATCATGACACTCGAATCGGACGCTCCCGCAGCCTCCTATCCGAGGTCGCCGATTTCGGTCCCCATGTCCAGAAACCCCGTTGCCACGGTTGCGAGCCGAGTCGCCGAAGATGTCGTCCGTTTCGACGACGTTTCGATGCGCTATGGGCGCGGCCCCGACGTGCTCACCAACCTGAACTTCAGCCTGGCGCCGGGCTCGTTCCACTTCGTCACCGGCCCGTCGGGCGCCGGCAAGAGCTCGCTGCTGAAGCTGATCTATCTGGCCGCCCAGCCCTCGAAGGGCCTGGTGCGCCTGTTTGGTCAGGACATGGCTCACGCCCCCCCCAGCGCCAAGCCGCAACTGCGCCGTCGCATCGGCGTGGTGTTCCAGGACCTGGTGCTGCTCGACCACCTGTCGACGTTCGACAATGCCGCACTGCCCTTGCGCATTGCCGGGCGAAATCCCGCCGACTATCGCAACGATGTGGCCGAGCTGCTGACGTGGGTCGGGCTGGGTCAGCGGATGCATGCCATGCCCGCCACCCTGGCCGGGGGCGAGCGCCAGCGGCTGGCGATCGCGCGGGCCGTGGTCAACCGGCCCGACATCCTGCTGGCGGATGAACCCACCGGCAATGTCGACCACGACATGGCCGTGCGCATCTTTCGACTGTTCGTCGAGTTGAACCGGCTGGGCACCACGGTGCTGATCGCCACCCATGACCAGGACCTGATCGCCCGTTCCGGCCGCCCGGTGCTGCTGCTGGAGAACGGTCGCATCGGCGCCCGGCCGGCGCAGGGACCGCTCGCATGAGCGAGATGTTCGATGTGCAGCGCTGGCGCCCGGCGCCCTTCCTGCCGGAAAGGGAAACCCGCGACGGGTCGCTGATCTTCGTGGTCGCGGTGCTGTGCTTCCTGGCCTGCCTGACCGCCATGGGCGTGATCGCCGCTGACCGCGCAGCGGCAGGCTGGACCGGCCAGCTGACCGGCGAGGCCACCGTGATCGTGCGTCCGCGCGGCGGAGAGACGCCCGACGCTGCGGCCGCCCGCGCGGCCGAGGCTCTGTCCGGCGTCACCGGCGTCGCCGAAGCCCGCGCGCTCGAGCCCGCCAAAGCCTACGACCTGATCCGCCCCTGGCTGGGCGACGTCAGCGACCTTGAGGACCTGCCGGTGCCACGCCTGGTGTCGGTGACCCTCGACAGGCGGCGTCCGGCCAGCGCCAGGCAGCTCAGCACCGCCCTCACCAGCCAGAACATCGACGCGACGGTCGACGATCACTCCATCTGGATCAAGGATATCCGCCGCGCCGGGACCCTGGTGCGCTGGCTGGGGATCGGCGTCTTCCTGCTGATCGCCGCCGCGGCGAGCGCGGTCATCGCATTTGCGACCCGCGCGGGCCTGGCCGCACGCCGCGACGTGGTCGAGGTGCTGCATTTGGCCGGGGCCGAGGACGGCTTCATCGCCCGCCTCTTCCAGGTGCGATTCGCCCAAATGGCAGGCTACGCGGGCCTCCTGGGCGCCGCCGCCGCCGCCGTCGTGGGCGCGGGCCTGAGGATCGCCGGTGGAGGCGAGGGCCTCACGCCGGCCCTGCCGCTGGCCTGGAGCGACCTCCTGGCCGCGGTCCCCTGCCCCCTCCTGGCCGCGCTCGTGGCGGCGGTGGCGGCGCAACTGACGGCGGCCGGCTTCATCCGGGACATGCCGTGAAGACTCTGGCCGCTCTCCTGGTGCTGGCGCTGATCTGGACGGCCGGCCTGTTCGCCTTCGCCGCCCGGGTCCAGCAGTCGACTCCGGAGCCGGAGCCTGCCGCCGCCGATGGCATCGTCGCCCTCACCGGCGCCAATTCCAACGAACGCATCGCCGCGGCCGTGCAACTCCTGGCCGAGCATCGGGGCCATCGCGTGCTGGTCTCCGGCGTCAATCGCGAGGTCAGCCGCGAGCAGCTGCGCGCCGCCTCCGGCACGGTGCGTCGCCTTTACGACTGCTGCGTGGATCTGGGCTTCACCGCCGCCGACACGGTCGGCAACGCGCGGGAAACCGCCGAATGGGCCCGCACCATGCGCTATCGCAGCCTGACGGTGGTGACCTCCGACTACCACATGCCCCGCGCCATGCTGGAGCTGCGCGCCGTGCTGCGTCCGCCGGACTTCGCCCTGCAGACCTACGCTACCCCCACCGCGGCCCTGAAGGCGCGGGCCTGGTGGCGCTCACCCGGCGCAGCGCGCTTGCTGGCGGTGGAGTATTGCAAGTATCTGGCGATCCTCGGCCGCGAGGCGGTGCTGGGCCTGGGCCCGCGCGCCACCCCTGCGGCGCCGCAGAAGGGTTGATCTTGCTCCTCGTCCGATCCCTGTTGTTCACCGCCCTGTTCTATCTGTGGTCGGTGTTCTGGGTGCTCTTGATCCTGCCCCTGGTCGTCGTCCCAAAGATCTGGATCATCCGCTCCTGGAACATCTGGGCGCGCGGCGTGATGTTGCTGCTGCGCGTGGTCTGCAACATCCGCGTCGAGTTCCGCGGCCGCCAGTTCATCCCGCGCGGCCACGCCCTGATCGCGCCCAAGCACCAGTGCATGTTCGACGTCTTCGCCCAGTTCGCGGTGCTGCCGAACAGCTGCTTCGTCACCAAGCAGGAGCTGATGTGGATTCCGTTCTTCGGCTGGTACGCGGCCAAGGCGCGGATGATCTCGGTCGACCGCGCAGGCCAGTCCTCGGCGCTGCGCAAGATGGTCGCCGACGCCAAGGACCGCTTCGCCGACGAGCGGCAGGTGGTGATCTTCCCCGAGGGTCACCGGGGCGAGCCCGGCGTGGCCGGCGACTACAAGCCCGGCATCGCCGCCCTCTACCGCGAGCTGAACGTGGCGGTGCATCCCATGGCCACCAACGCCGGCGTCCACTGGCCGGCGCACGGGGTCCTGCGGCATCCGGGGACCATCGTCTACGAGTACCTCGAGCCGATCCCGGCCGGCCTGAAGCGCGCCGAGTTCATGCGCGTCCTGCAGGAGCGGATCGAGACGGCGTCGAATAGGCTGCTGACGCTGTAGGCGCCCTTCTCTCCCCGTTCCGGGGAGGGACAGATCGCGAAGCGATCAGGGTGGGGAGGTGTGGGCCGGAATGCAGGTTCAGCCGTTTGAACGTTGCGCGACCTCCCCACCCGTCTCGC